>NZ_JBYOJS010000022.1:23957-100058 GCF_057798895.1 Cupriavidus sp. 22TCCZM04-2 | reverse complement strand
GGCTACACGCACTTCTTGACGCGCACGCTACCCAATGTAGGTACTGAAATGAGCCTGCATGTTATGGCGTACAACCTCAAGCGTGTGCTCGGAATTCTCGGATTCTCGAAAACAATGAAGGCGATGCGCCTGGTGGGTGCGTAAGCACCCATTTACGCCCAAAAAAATGGGCTGAAGATCGCCCTCAGGGCTCCCATTAGCACTATTCGCCCGTTTCGACGTCATCCCACGACAGAATTAGCCGAAAATTCGATAAGGCAGGCTACGCCCCAGAGGGAGCACGCATTGGTCGATTCGAGAGACGTTTCCACACGGCCTCGACCCATCTCTGCCATTGGGCAGGATCGCTGCGAGCGTCCGTTATCGCCGAGAAAGGCGTTTGGAGTAGATTTCTTGGGTGACCGCTGGTGAGAGCTCACAGGACACTCACCGAACAGAATTCCCGATGACAGTGGTGGATCCCAATCCTGATTTGATTGCTGCTCTTTTATCTGAGCAGCCGACGATGCTCTGGGCCGGCGGTAGCTTCGCATGCCTTACTGCTATTGGGCTGCGTACGCCGGCCTTACACGAGTCTGTCCGCAACGACACGGGCGTGACTAGGTGGACGGGCTACGGGTGTCGACGAGGGAGTATCGGCTGCAGAATCTCCTGCGCCATGCTCACTGCGGTGCGCGCAGGCGCCTCGCCGGTCTTGTCTACTCGCTGGGCGAGCGCGAAGACGCGCTCTCGGATGCGGCCGATCTCATCCAGCATCGCGGCCTCATTTGTGCCACCGAGGTAATCCCGGGCGCAACTGATAATGCCACCAGCATTGATAAGGAAGTCGGGCGCATAAAAGATTCCGCGCTGCTGAAGCGTGTCGCCCTCTGCCAAAGAGGCGAGCTGGTTGTTGGCACCGCCGGCGACAATGCGGAACCGACATGTCTTCGCCACTTCGGGTGAGATGACAGCACCAAGTGCGCACGGCGCGAAGACGTCGCTCTCGACTCCGGTAATGGCATCGGGCGAGACAACTTGGGCGTTGAATTGCTGCCGTGCCTGTTCGGTACGTGCCGAGTCGATATCAGCCACGATTAGTTTCGCGCCGGCCTCGTGCAGGCGTCGACACAGATCCCAGCCAACCGAACCAAGCCCCTGGACGGCCACGGAGACGCCGGCCAGTGATAGGCGATCCATGCGGTACTGGACGGCCGCTTCAATGCCGACAAACACGCCATACGCCGTCCTCGGCGACGGGTCGCCGCCGAAGCTGCCCACGCTTGGCATACCGCTCACATAGGACGTTTCAGTCTTGACCGCGCGCATGTCTTCCACCGTAGTGCCGACATCCTCGGCGGTGATATAGCTGCCCCGCAGAGACTCCACCATGCGGCCGAAGGCGCGGAAGAGTGAATGGCGATCGGTCTGCGCTGGGTTGCGCAGGATCACAGCCTTGCCACCGCCAAAGGGCAGGCCCGCCAAGGCGTTCTTATAGGCCATTCCTTGGGACAGCCTCAACGCGTCTGCTAGCGCATCAGGCTCAGTGGCATAGGTCCAGTACCGACAGCCGCCAAAGGCCGGGCCAAGCCTGGTGTTGTAGATCGCAATGATGGCCTGCAAGCCGGATTCGGGATCGGTGGCAAGCGCAACGCGCTCGTGGGATGGGCCTTCGCCGGTGCCGAAGAGTCGGGCGGCAGCCTCTGGGTGAATGCAGTCGTTCAAAGTTCTCTCCATGTGTAGGGATCAAAGCGGGTTGCTTCATCCTTCCTGCACACCGCTCCGGGGTTCCCGGACGGTATGGCGTTGATGGCGGCATGGGCTGCCATCGCGACTGGCCTGTGAGCAATTGTGTTGCGTGGGCCAGATATATCGGTCGAGAAAGATTCGGTTCTGCACACAGGGTGCAAATCCGAAGTTGGATCTCAAGGGCAGTTTCCGCGCTGGAAGGTCGGGATTATCCAGCACGGTGCCCGAAGGTACTCCGCCCAAGACACGGTCGTCTGCGCGTAACGGTCCCCCGGTGCGGTCGCGCGACTCGTGAGCCCGCAGAGCGTGAGCTTGCCGCTGACGGGGTCGAGCATGCCGGACAGCGATAGTGAGGCAGGAAGTCCAGCATTCGCTGCCGCCAGTGACAGCGACCGCGGCATCGCATGATCATCGCAGTCCGGATCAGCAAAGCCGGTGACCGGTAGGTCAATGCCTTCGGCGGACATCATGCCGCGCACCTCGGCCGCTCGAGTACCGGCGATGCGGCGTACCTCCAGTGTCAATGCGGATCCGTCCGAGCCGTGCCAAGTGCCGCTGAATGTGTTGTTTAGTGCACTCAACTCGCCAGGCTGTGGCAACGTAGCAACGTCAGCATGATTTCCTTGCTGCACGCGCCAGTAACAGAGTTTGTCGATGTAGCTGCCCGCGGGCATCAGGCCGGGAAAGTCACTTGAGGCCACCAGCATGTGCGACAGCATCAGGACCTCGCGGCCCTCAATCAGGCTAAGCTGCCCACTCAGTCCCGACATCCATTGCCAACTTGGGTCGGGCTTAGATTCTCCAATCGCATGCCAACAAATGGACAAGGCGATAGGCTGGCCAAGGCGCGGCGTGGCAGTGTTGCCGGGCGCGAAGCCGGTAACTGCATAACTGCCTGTCGAACCGGTGGACGACTGGTAGGTCCCGCGCAGGGCGCCGGCAACGCTCGTATGAAAATCCGACGACAGGGTCATGACGGATCCATACTCATTACGCCATGTTCCTAAGATTGACATCTGGACAGTTCCTCAAGGTCGGCATGGGCTATCGGTGGCGAGACCTCTGCCTCCGGGTTGCGAGCACGGCAGGATACGGCCGTCGTCGCCACCGGAAGGGACGGGATGCGGGTAGGAGGGCAGGGGATTTGCGGACGCGCCTATCCGTGTGGGTGGTTTGATTCGGGAAAATACGGAAGCTGTCGAGGGACGGGCCATGCCAAGCTTGCGCCAGTTGCCACCCGGTCCCGGCAGCACTGGCCCCCTATTTTGGGACTACTCGGCGCCTGGTGCCCGCGGCGGCGCAGCGCCCCTTATTGCAGCGCAACCATGCTCCCCGCAGACGGAAACGACAGCAGCTTCTCTCACGCCTGGATGTGGTTCGGAAAGCTGGCACCCCCCCACACTCAGGTCGATTCGGTGCCCCGTGAGGCCGTGTTGGCCGAACTGCAGTCGCACGTGACCCGGCCGCTCACCCTCGTGATTGCGGCGCCCGGTTTCGGCAAGACCACATTGCTCGCTCAATGGCGCACGCGCTTGCTGGGGGAGCCAGGCGATGCTCGCGTGGGGTGGCTCTCGCTCGACGAGGCCGATAAAGAAGTAAATCGATTCCTCGCTTATGTGCTGCTGGCCTTGGAGGAAGCGGGCCTGGACATTGGCGGGCTGTCGCAACTGGCGCGCTCGCAGAGCTTGGACGAGCGGCCCCAGCGTACTGTGGCGGCGTTGTTGCAAGCGCTGGCACGCCAGGAGCAGCCGATGACGCTGATCCTCGATGACTACCATCGAGCCGAATCCGTGGCCGTCGACGAGGTGATACTTACTCTGCTGGAGCATGGCGGCCACTGGCTGCGTCTGGTGGTTTCCTCCCGTACGCGGCCGTCGTGGCCTTTGGCGGCCCTACGCGTGCGTGGCCTGCTGCACGAAGTGGACGCGAGCAGTTTGGTCCTTTCGTTGTCAGAAGCTGCGCAAATCTTCGGGTCGGCCCTGGACGGGGCGGCACTTGCAACCCTGCACGCGAAGACAGAAGGGTGGGCCGTCGCCCTACAGCTCGCGAGATTGTGGCTCGCGCGCGGCAGTGGCTCCGCGTTCGGCCTTCCAACTTTCTCCGGCCGGGTGTCCGAAGTAGCCGAGTATCTTGCGGAGCAGATCCTTGATAACTTGCCCGAGAATTGCCGGGAATTTCTGCTCGATACCTCATTGCTGGAGCGCTTCAACACTGATCTTGCCGACGTGGCGCGCGGCCGTAGCGATAGCGCCGATATCCTGCGCCAGCTCTCGCAGTTCGAAGCGTTGTTGGTGCCGCTCGATGCAAATCGGAGCTGGTTCCGCTACCACCTTCTGCTTGCGGACTTTCTGCGTGCACGGCTGCCGGCGGCGCGTGCCTGCGAAATCCATCGGGCTGCCGCTGGGTGGCTGGCACGGCATGACGACCTCGTGCAGGCCGTTGCCCACGCCCTAGCCGCCCCTGATACGGCACTGGCCGTACGCCTGGTCGTGGACGCCGGCGGCTGGGAGCTGGTGCTGCGCAAAGGCATCCGCTACACGGAAAATCTGTTGCGACAGTTCGACGACCTGGCTCGGCGTGGGGAGCCCGAGTTGACACTGATGCACGCTTACCTGCAGGCCAAGCTGGGCAATAAGGCGCTGGCCGTGGAGTTGCTCAAGCTCGCCCAGGTAGCGGTCGGAATACAGGAGGTGCAGGGGGTGGCCAACCTGCGACGGGACTACCAGGTGATTGAGGCCATGGTTCACGTCTACTTCGACTCTTTTGAGAGCAGCGACAGATGGCCGGTCACCGCCGACGCAGCACAGGAGCGCTTTGGGGGCGATCCGCTGGCTCAAGCCATGCTGCTGTGCGCCGGCGCTGTCGGTTCACTGGCGTGGGGTCGTATGGCAGACGCAGCACAGGCGGCGCGTGCGGCGCGTGTACAGATGCAAGTGGTGGCCAGTCCGCTCGGGGAGAACTACTGCCTGATGCATGAAGCGCTGGCGCTGGCTATGACGGGTCAGCTTGCTCCCTCGCGTAGTCTGATTGAGGAAGGGTTGCTCCTGGCGGAGGCCAACTTTGGTACCGACAGTTCGCTCAAGGGTATTGTCGGCTGCTTCAAGGCGCAGCACCTGTATTGGCAGGGCGAATGGAGGGAGACCCGGCACTGGACCCGCGACGGCCGCGAGACGCTGGAGCAAACCGATGGTTGGCTCGACGTCTTCGCGTCTCATGCGGAGGTGGCGTGGCGCACAGCACTTCGCCAAGACGGGCTTCAGCCCGCGCTGGCCGTCCTTGATCACACTGCACAAATGGGGCGAAAACGGCATCTGGATCGGCTCGTCCACCTTGTCCAGGCTTGGCGCGTGGATCTGCTGGCGCAATGTGGACTGGCCGCGCAGGCACTGCAAGAAGCACATGCGGCAGACCTAGAGTCCGGCGCTTACCAGTTGATGGTGCCCGGTCTTGGCTGGCGCCGCCAAGAGGCAGCCACGTTGGCCCTCGCGCGCCTCTCATTGGTAACCGGTGCTTCTGCGGCGGCATTGGCCCGGCTAGACGGTGCAGCCGGCGTATTCGAAGAAGCAGCGCTGCTGCTGCCCGCTTGGCGATTCCGGTTGTTGGCACTGGTCGCGCGCCGGAAGGCGCAAGAGGGTGATGTTGATCCGGTTCATGTTCAGTCCGGGTTAGCGCCTGTTGCCCAGTTTGGGCTACCGGGACTGCTATTGGAGATCGGGCCCGCAATCTTGCCTTTCCTGACGAGTGCAAAGATCGAGGTAGGCCATGACATTGGAGCTGTGGTGTCGCAGCTTCGCGGCTGGCAGGCGCATCCAGTGCGCCCGCGCTCGCAGTTCAGCGCCAAGGAGATGCAAGTGCTGGCCCTACTGGCCAGCGGACAGTCCAACAAGGAGATCGCGCGTGGCCTGGACATCTCCGAGAACACCGTGAAATTTCACCTGAAACAAATCTTCCAGAAGCTCGGCGTTGATAACCGCGCCGCCGCGATCAGCCAGGCCATGCAGCAAGGGCTGGTGTCGCACTGAGCCGTCACGGTCAGCTCGGGGCTTGCCCTCATCAACCTACCCGGGTGGGTAGTCAAACGCTACCGTATCGCAATTCCCCACCTGCCACCGCTGTTGAGTAGCGGTCTGCCTGTTCTTAGAGTGCATGTCAACCGGCGCGGCAATGCAGCCGCGCCCGACATTCAGCTAGGAGAAGCAGATTTATGCAACAGTCCAAGATCGTCCGCGTGGCGACCGACGTTGGCGGGACCTTCACGGACCTCGTCTATTTCGAGTTCGACCCTGCCACTGGCAAGCAACGCATTCGCACGGCGAAGTCCGACACCACACCCCCCAATTTTGAGCAGGGCATCCTGAACGTACTGCGCAAGGCGGATGTGCAGCTCGATGCGGTGAGCTTCCTTGCGCATGGCACCACTGTCGTCATCAACGCCCTGACGGAGCGTCGTGGCGTGCGAACCGGCCTCATTACGACCGAAGGTTTTCGTGACGCGCTGGAGATTGCGCGAGCCAATCGACCTGACTTCTTCAACCTGAGCTGGGTGAAGCCGGCGCCGTTTGTCCCGCGCTATCTTCGCCGTGAGGTGCCGGGGCGCATCCACTTTGACGGCACACAGCGGCAAGAGCTGAACCTGTCCGGCGTGGCGGAGATTGTCAACGACTTTCGCGGTGAAGGGGTGGAAGCTATCGCCGTTTGTCTGATGCACTCGTACGCCAACCCGTCCCATGAGCAGGCCGTACTGGCCGAAGTGCGGCGCCTGTGGCCGGAGGTATCGGTGGTGGCATCCCATCAGATCACACGCGAATGGCGCGAGTACGAGCGCACCAGCACGGCCGTGCTGTCGGCGTACGTGCAGCCGATCGCGGCGCGTTACCTGAGTCGCTTGGAAGATGGGCTGCGTAGCAATGGCTACCGCGCGCCACTGTATGTGATGCAGTCCAACTGCGGCGTGGACACCGTGGCGCACGCGCGGGAAATTCCTATCACCATGGTCGAGTCCGGTCCTGCCAGCGGCTTTTGGGGGGCGGCCGAACTGGGGCGCTTGATCGGGGAACCCAACGTGCTGGCGCTTGATATCGGTGGCACTACGGCAAAGTGCTCGCTGATCGAGAACGGCCAGGTTGCCATCAAAACCGATTACTGGATTGAGCGCGACCGCACCAATGCGGGTTATCCCATCATGGTGCCAGTGGTGGATCTTGTTGAAATCGGCAACGGCGGTGGCTCCATTGCATGGACCGATGCGTTCGGCAAACTTCACGTCGGGCCGCAGTCGGCTGGCGCTTCCCCCGGTCCCGCCGCCTACGGCAATGGTGGCACCAGCGCCACTACTACTGATGCCAATCTGGTGCTTGGTCGAATCAACAAGGAATACTTCTGTGGCGGAGAGATCGTGGCCGACATGGAGGCCGTGGGTCGAGCGCTGCAGCCCTTGGCGCAGCGGCTGAACATGTCGCGCGAAGAGGTGGCACGCGGAATCATTCGCATCGCCAACGACAACATGGTCAATGCGCTCAAGCTTGTCTCGCTCAATCGAGGCCGCGATCCGCGCGAATTTACGCTAGTGGCTTTCGGTGGCGGCGGCGCCATGCACGCTGTCGCGCTCGGGCAGGAGCTTGGTGTCAAGAAGGTAGTGATTCCACGCGGCGCGTCGGTTTTCTCGGCATGGGGTATGACCATGTCAGACCTACGCCGCGACGTGTTCGTGAACCGCTTTTTTGAAGCGAGCCGAGAAGGCGCGACCGCCGAAGCACAGGGTCTGCTTGACGAACTGACGTTAGGGGCACGCCAGCAATACGCGCAAGAGGACGTCGACCCCGCACACGTGCGTGTGGCAATGCATTGCAAGCTGCGCTACCAGAACCAGGAACATGCCGTGGAAGTGCCGATGCAGCCCGGCGAGCGAGTCGACACGCACTGGGCTGCGATAGCGGCGCGTTTCCACATGCTGTACGAGCAGCAGTACACGTACCGCCTCGATGCCCCGCTAGAAATCGTCGGATTCCACGTCGTGGCGGTAGCCGAAATCGGAAAGCTCGATCTGGAAGAGCTGGCTGTTACCGGCGCTTCCCTTGAGGCCGCGGTTAAAGGCACGCGGGCAGTGGATTACGCGCTCGACGGCATCCACCAAGCGACTATCTACGACAACGCTCGCCTGGAGCCGGGTATGGCGTTCAACGGCCCGGCGATCATCGAAGACGCAGGGACAACCATCGTCGTTCATCCGGGCAACCGTGCCAGCGTAGATCGCCTGGGCAACATCCACATCATTATCTGAAGGCGAGGCAACCCATCATGAGCCGTACCGATATTTTCACGCTGGAGATCATCCAGAACTCGCTTCAGGCCATTGCCGACGAAATGTTCGCCGCCATGCGCAAGACAGCGATGAGCCCGATCATCTATGAAGTGCTGGACATGGGCACTGGCATCACCGACGCCAAAGGGCAGATCGCCAGTTCTGGTTCTGGCATCCCAGCTTTCGTTGGTGTGCTGGATAAGACCGTGCGCTCCGTTCTGGAGCAGCACGCGCAGCCGGGCGAGATCGAGCCGGGCGACATTTTTATCACAAATGATCCTCACAGCGGCGCGGTAACCCACCTGAACGACGTGGTACTTACCATGCCGGTGTTCGCTGACGACCGCCTGGTGGCATGGACCGCCAACATCGCGCATTGGAACGACGTAGGCGGCATGGTACCGGGTTCGCTCAGCACCAACGCAACCGACATCTTCCAGGAGGGATTGCGTCTGACTGGCGTTAAGCTGATTTCCCGCGGCAAGCCGGTGCGTTCAGTCATGCAGATTCTGCGCGCCAACACGCGCATGCCCGATTTCATGGAAGGCGATCTATGGGCTGGCATCGCGGCTGTGCGCAGCGGCGAGAGCCGGATTGTCGAGCTGACGCGTAAGTACGGTGTGGATGCATTCGTCGAAGCGATCAGTGACTTTATGGATCACGGTGAGCGCGTTTCGCGCCATGCGCTGGAGAATGCCCCGCGCGGGCGCTATACGATGGAGGAGTTGCAGGACGATGGGCAGATATTCCGCGTCACGGTAGACCTCACGGGCACCGAGATGATCGTGGACCTGTGCGACAACCCATCCCAGTCGGCCGGCCCGACAAACCTAAGCCGCGACGGCACCATCGTTGCTGCGCAAATGGCCTTCAAGGCATTTACTGCGCCGCAGGCGGCGACCAATGGCGGCACATTCCGTCCGCTAAAGGTGTTGACCAAACCGGGCACTCTGTTCGATGCCTGCTTGCCCGCCGCGGAGGGCTTCTACTTTGAGAACCTAATCCGCGCCTACGATTTGATCCTGCGTTGCCTGGCCACGTACCTGCCAGGCCGGCTTCCGGCCGGCAATTTCGCCTCAGTCTGCGCCACAATCATCGGCGGCGTGCATCCAGATACCGGCCGCGTTTTCACGCTGGTCGAGCCGGAGATCGGCGGATGGGGTGGCGAGGACGGCCGCGATGGCAACAGCGCGATGTATTCCGGCCTGCATGGCGAAACCTACAATTGCCCGGCGGAAATCTGCGAGGCGCGCTATGGCCTGTACGTTGACTGCATGACGCTCAACGATGAACCCGGTGGCCATGGCCAGTACCGGGGCGGGTACGGCATCCGCATCGACTACCGTGTGCGCTCCGACAACACCTTCCTGACCTGCGGTTACACGCGCTCCAAGGTGGCGCCGTGGGGGCTGGCCGATGGTGTCGATGGCACCCCCAACTACATCGAGGTGGTGCGCAGGGACGGCGGCGCCGAGCGCCACGCCATGGTCAGTGGCCTGATGCTCAATCAAGGTGACGTGATCCGCGTGCGTACGGGCGCTGGCGGGGGCTACGGCGATCCGACTTTGCGTTCGCATGAGGCGGTGCGCGAGGACGTGCGAAACGGCTACTTGAGTCCGACACAGGCCCAGGCGATCTATGGGGTCGCGATCTAACGCGGGTTCAGGTTTCTCAGTGGAGTTCCCATGTTCGACAAGCACATCTACCGCACCAGGCGGGCAGCCCTCCGCGCGCGCATCGGATCGGGCCTGATCCTGTTCCCTGGCAACGAATGCACCGCAATCAATTTTGCGCACAACACTTATCCCTTCAGGCAGGACTCGTCATTCAGCTACTTCTTTGGTATCAGCCGTCCCGGCTTGGTCGCCGTCATTGATGCTGACAGCGGCGCAGAAATATTGTTTGGCGACGACGCCTCTGCCGATGACGAGTTGTGGCTTGGCGAGCAGCCGCGATTGACGGCGCAGGCGGAGCAGGCTGGCATCAGTGCAGTTCATCCGCTGGCGGCACTTGACGAGGTGATCGGTGCCGAGCACCGACAGGGGCGCACAGTGCATTATCTACCGCCCTATCAGACACGCACGACAATGGACCTCTCGCGGTGGCTGGGTGTGCC
Organism: Cupriavidus sp. 22TCCZM04-2; assembly: GCF_057798895.1. Lineage (NCBI taxonomy): Bacteria > Pseudomonadati > Pseudomonadota > Betaproteobacteria > Burkholderiales > Burkholderiaceae > Cupriavidus > Cupriavidus sp. 22TCCZM04-2. The sequence goes on along the minus strand of NZ_JBYOJS010000022.1, from coordinate 89,913 downwards.
GGCGGGTGCGGTTTCAGAAGGCGCGTCAGTCGCGCTCATTTGTGCCGTGGTCGCATTGCGTGAAATCAAGAGCGACGGAGAGGTGGCACAGGTTGAAGCGGCGCTAAACGTTACGCACGCCATGCACTGCGCAGCAATGCGCATTAGCCGCCCGGGCGTCATGGAGCGCGAGGTAGTCGGCGAAATGCGGCGCTTGGCGCAATGCCATGGCGTGCAGGAGGCGTACGCACCCATCTTCACGCGACGCAAAGAGGGCTTGCATGCACAAGTCTACGACATGCGCCTGGAGGCTGGCGACTTGGTTGTCAATGATGCCGGCGCCGCCAGCCCGCTGGATTACGCCAGCGATGTCACACGCACGTTGCCGGTGAGCGGCCGCTTCGATACGAGGCAGCGCGAAATGTACCAGTTGCTCTTGGACGCTCAGCTAGCTGGGATCGCCGCGATGCGTCCCGGGAAGCGCTACCTTGACGTCCACCGTGATGTCAGCATTGACATCGTGCGGGGCATGCGTGAAATGGGATTCTTCTGCGGCGAGCCGGAGGAAATCGTCGCTGCCGGAGCCCATGCCATCTGCTTTCCTCACGGGTTGGGACATCAGCTTGGCTTGGACGTACACGACATGGAGGCACTAGGCGAGGACTATGTCGGCTATGACGCCGAAGTGTCACGCAGTTCCCAGTTTGGACTGAGTTACCTGCGAATGGGCAAGCGGCTTCGCGAAGGCATGGTCATGACCATCGAGCCAGGTATCTACTTCATGCCAGGACTGATCGATGGCTGGCGAGCCGAGAAGCGACACGCCGAGTACATCCGTTACGAGCGCTTCGATGCGTTCCGCGAATTCGGCGGCATGCGAATCGAGGACGTGGTCCACATCGGCGGAGAGGGCGCGCACGTGCTCGGCCCGCACATCCCGAAGACTGTGGCCGAGGTCGAGGAAGCCATGTCCTAGTCTTTGCAGCACCCTGCGGCGCTCTCGACTACCCACGTGCCGCAGATTATTTCAACTACAAGAGAGACATTGTGAAGGCATTTCATTTGCCGCGCATCCGCGCGTTGGCTGCGCTCGCCCTAACGGCGGGCATTACTGGAAGTGCCCAGGCCGATCAGTTTATCGGCTTCGGGCAGGCGGGCGTCCCTGGCTCGTGGGCGATCGAGTCGTTTCCCGTAGTCAATCGCAGTTCTGACGGGAATATCCGGGCTGGTGCGAATACGGTCGTAGCCTATTTCTCCAAGACGGGCTTCACCGGCACGAAGCGAGACCAGTTCGAAGTGTGGGCTGGCGTCATTCCAGGTTATGCCACGCCCGCTGGAGGGTCTTCGAGCACGGGGACGGGTATTGCGTCGCCGAACATTGGCTTTGAGTACTACTACAACGTCGTTGAGCCAACTAGCGATTACGGCTCTCCAAACTACACCACCTTCTGGACCAGCCCGACGCTGATGATCGAGTTCCCTAATGGGAACAAGGACGTGTCCGGTTTTGGTGCCGGTGGCAACCGCTTTGCCTATAGCCTGAGCTTGTCCAACTACCTGCAGGTGGGCAAATGGGGCGTCTCTTTCACGCCGGTCGGGCTGTACTACACCGATCGCAGTCACAACGCGACGGACCTCGGCAACGGCGATGTCAGATACCTGCGGGGCGGGCTTAGCCTCTGGTTCGCCGACATCGCCGGAGGCTACCAGGTTACTCCGTCGCTCTGGCTGGGCATTCACCACATCTACAGCGTCTACAACCACAGCGCATCCGATTTCTCAGAGATGCGCGAGGGAAAGATCGGTCCTTCGATGACCTACACGGGTCTGGCGAAGTACGGCGTCTATATCTCAGCGAACGTGAACTTCGGCTACTACCATTCGGCGAACCTGCCGCATGCCAATTCACTGACCATGGCTCTGGTGAAGAGCTTCTAATGGAGGAATCTCGCATGAATGCAACCCTGCCCAACCAGCCTGTCGACGTGCCAGTCACCGTCCGCTGGCTGAACCCAATTGGCTCGCCGGCTTTCGACGCGCCAATTGCTGATCTGTTGCACGGTATCAAGCAACCCGGAACACAAGTCGAAGTGGTTTCGTTCGACATGACGCCAACGCCTACCCACCTGGAATACCGTTCGTACGAGGCGCTGATCTACGAGCGCACGGTACGCGTCGCGCGCGATTGCGCGTGCAATGGCACCGATGCACTGGTGGTGGGCTGCTTCTATGACCCGGCGCTGGAGGATGCACGGGAGATCTCGGGATCGACGGTTGTCGTCGGCCCTTGCCAAGCGAGTCTGCAGGTGGTCGCGAACCTGGCCAACCGCTTCTCGGTCATTGTCGGGCGCAACAAGTGGATCGAGCAGATGACAGCACGAGTGCGCGAGTACGGCGCCATCGATCGACTGGCGTCGATGCGCCCGCTTGGCATGGGCGTGGACGAGTTTCAACGTGATCATGCCGTGACCCGTCGGCGGATCCTGGAACAGGCCAAGCGAGCTGTGGAGGAGGACGGGGCTGAGGCCATCGTGCTCGGCTGCACCATCGAATTCGGCTTCTTCGAGCAGGTGCAGGCAGAAATCGGCGTACCAGTGATCGACCCCGTAGTAGCGGCTTTCAAGTTGGCCGAGTCCTTGGCAGGTATGAAGCGCCGTTTCGGCTGGACGCCGAGCCGCGTGGGCAGTTGCGAGCCGCCGCCGGAATCCGAGATCGAGGCATTTGGGCTGTTCCGCGCGCCCGCGCCTATCGGCAATATCGTGCGTGCCTGACATCGACAGGCAAGGGAGAACACTAATGACTCAGATATCCACCAATGCGGCAGGCGCGGCGCAACAGGCAGAATTGCCGAAACACCGCACACCGGCGCCGCCACTAGCCGCGGACAGCATTGCCGTCGGGAAGCTCTTCGAGCAGCTTCCGCTTACCCGCGAACACCTGAAGAGCTGTCTGGCCTTGTTCGTGGTTTTCGCAATCGAGGCGTGGGAGATGATGATTATCGTCTACACGGCGCCGCTGATCGGCAAGGAGTTCAAGCTCGATCCAGCGGCCGTGGGCAACCTGATCGGCGCCATCTTTGTCGGCATGCTGATCGGCTCGTTGTGGTGGGGAAAGATTTCGGAGCGGTTGGGCCGTAAGCGCTCCATCATCATCAGCCTTGTCTTGTACGGACTGATCTCGTTGGCCAGTACGATGGCGCCGGACTACGGTACGCTCTACGCACTGCGCCTTCTCGCAGGCGTGGCCGGCGTGGGCATGATGGTGGTGACATTCGTGCATTTCGAGGAATTGCTCCCAGTGAAGATGCGAGGAACCTGTACCGTGTACCTCGCGTCGGGCTGGCCGATCGGGATGCTGCTCGCGTTGGGTGTCTCGGTCTGGCTGCTGCCGTTAGGTTGGCGAGGCATCATTGGGCTGAGTTCGCTGGCGAGCGTATGGGCCTTGGTGATTGCATGGTGGGTTCAGGAATCGCCCTACTGGCTGGCGGCTGTGGGACGCGAAGGCGAAGCCAAGGCGGTGATCGCAAAGCTGAGTCGCGGAGCCGTACAGGTGGCACCGTCGACGCGCGTATTCGTGGAGAAGAGCCAGCATAGCGGCACACACCGAGAGCTGTTCTCAGGGCAGGCACGCCGTGTCACGCTCTTGCAGATTGCCGTCAACTTCACGTTCTCGTGGGGATATTGGGGGATGCAAACCTGGCTGCCGGCCCTGCTGCAGCAGCGCGGGCTGAATTTGCCGCAGAGCTACGGCTTCATGGCAATTTCGGCGGTGTGCATGATCCCGGGCTATATCGCGGCGTCGTTCCTGACTGGCAAGTTTGGCCGCAAAAGCGTGATCGTTGGGTTTATCGGCATGTCGGTGGTGGCCGGCTATGCGTTCGCCAACGCCCAGAGCATGACAATGCTTTACGCCGCAAACTTTGCGCTGGCTTTCTTCAGTATGGGCGCCTGGGGAGTGTGGGACACCTGGATTGGCGAGTTGTACGCGACCCGGGTGCGAACGCTTGGCTATAGCTGGGCGGTGTTCGCGCAGCGCGTGGCCAACATCGCAGCCCCCAGTGTGGTTGGGGTTCTGATAGCACGAGGTTCATCCTTCGGCTCCACAACTACCATGATTAACCTGTTCATGCTGGCAACTGTCTTGCTGGCGATGCTGATTCCCGAGACAGAAGGCAAGGAGTTGCACTAGCCCAGCCCTGCTTCTCAGGAGGCCTGCTGCGAGCCTCCGGGGGAAAGCACAAGGGCCGCTGGACGTTCGGGCATGGCCGGCCGTAGGTCGCTTTGCCATCCCGCACGTCCAGCAATCTTGAGCCACCGCCGGGACTCTCTCTCGAAAGAATGCCAGTAGCGGGCGCAACGGGCCGAGGGGATTGCCATCGGCATCTCTGTTCGCGTGGTATGGATTGTCATCATAGTGGCAGCGACCAACCGCACAGAAACTCATAAATTGAACACACTTGGCTATCCAGTCTTGTCGGCTTTGCCAAGCGATGAGGGTAACCAAGGGACGTCCAATTGCTGGAAATGACCAAGAGGTAAAGAAGATGATCGCACCATATATGGCACGCATTACGGATGCCATCTCGAGCGGAAGATGTATTGAGTCGATATTTTCCGCAACGGCACAGGCGTTCCAGACTGAAGTAGGCTACCGACTCCTCACCATTTCTTCAGTTGAAATGAAAGGAAGTCTGGAGGCCACACGAGTTTGGAGTTCGCACCCCGAGATATTTCCGATTGGTGGGACCAAGAAACTCGACAACCAAGAATTGATCTCAACTGTCGTTGAGAACAGGCAAACGCTCTAGTGTCAGACTCCTGAGGCGCTGCGCCGAATGTTCTTTGATCATGCCGGCCTCGAAGCCGTCAAATGTGGGGCTGGTATCAACTTGCCACTCATCTTCGCGGAAGACGTGATCGGTGTAGTCAACATTTTCCATGAGTCATCATGGTTCACCAACAAGCGCATAGCGGACTCAAGGGCATTGCTGGCTCTTATGTACGTTCCCATGATGCTGTACCGTTCGATGCCTTCCTTAAGCACCTGAGCTACAACGACTGGAAGATCCAATATCAGTGGACGTTTGCATTTACGCCAGTCGTGATCCGCAGGCTTGCGGAGGTGACCGCTACAGCCAAGAGTTGCATGACGGCGATTCCTCCACTCAACCGCTGCACCGTACGATTCAGGTCCCATTTCTCTTGGCCACTTCGGTAGCGTGCCGGCTAAGGCGCTTAGTTCAACATTCGAACGGCCGCCTCCCGCGGCAAGCGGTGGTCCGCTCAAGGTCTGGAAGCGGCCGTGTGTTGTACCCATAAAACTGCCGGCTCTCCGCCAACTCGGTCATCCAAAGCTGTGCCGGCGGACGACTCAAACTGGCCGACTCCAGCCGACGCGATGAAGTTGGCGAGGCGCCGTCTGACCTTACGTCTACACGAAGCGCAGCAGGCAGCGCTCGCTTGCGCGGGGTCATAAGCCGCTCGACGACTACCTCTGCTGCTGACCCTGCTATTCGCTCAGACTGTCTACCGCTTCATTTGAGAGCCTGGCGCATGGCCTCGAATACGTCCGCTGGTACTGACTGACGGTTCCAGTAAGGTGAACGTGGAACCCTATGTTCGAACAGAGAGCCTTTTGTCAGGCCCAGTGCTGGAAGCCAGTACCACCCACCCCGACCGATCAAGACCAGGGCGCCCCGCGCGATGGCTTGCTTTGTCTGCTCGATAGCAAGCGCCATCGAAGGTAGGCCCAAGCGCTTGGGGTCATCCAATGCAGCACTTGCCCACGGATGGATCTGTAGCATGGCCAAGTGTTGCGACACGTGCTGCGCGCCGAACTCGTTGATCAGATCCCGAAAGCGTGGCGCGCTGTAAGCTCGCATTCCAGGCGGCGCCTCCGGGTGCAGGGAAGCATAGGGCCAGCCATCGCGGACGAAGCGATGGTCATCCGGTGTGCTGCTGGCGTCGAATCCAGGATTGTTCATCAGCACGACAATGCGGGCCCTACGGATGTCTCCTTCATACGGCTGTGGGCCAAGCTCGGTATGCAGCCGATACTTGTCTGGCAGACCCGGTATCGCGTGGTACCGCGCAATGGCGTCTTCGTCGAGTCGAGCCAATTGGTCAGCGTCGAAATAGGTCGTCATTGTTTATGCGGAAGTCCGGCGAAGGAAGTCCAGTCGTCTCAGTAGCAGTTCCCATAGCGATCACAGGTGCGATGGAAACTGTTTCCTCGGGAGTCTGTGCCATAGGTCGTCATCCCACCCATGCCGTTGCCTTGCGTTGTCTGATTCCAGCTTGCACCGTTCGACGCAGTGCCATTCGTGTAGGCAGTATTTCCGATGACTTGTGTGGACTGATTCCAGGAACCTCCATTCGCGCTGTATCCCTGAACGTTGGTGGTGTTGCCCATTCGGGATACGGTGTAGGAGTTACCACTGTTGTCCGTGCAAGTTTTCAGAGCGTCCGATCCGATACAGGATGCGTGGGCAGAGCCGATCATTCCGGCAACGATTGCGACGGCAAAGAAGGTCTTTTTCATTGTGTGATGATTCCATGCTACCGAGACAGGAAACGACCGTCCGCGGGCAGCGCGCGCTGGGTCGGTTTTGAACTGTTCACCCACTGTGCCATAAGGGAACTCCCCTCCGCTGTGGATGTTCAGGATTTGTCAGGTTCTGGCAACAACTGCTACAGACGCGTAGCAGCCCGGCGCGTTAGTCAGCGCCACTGTCTTCCAGTCGCTCCCTCATAGGCCGAAATGACTTCTCGCATTGCCTTGAGCTGCTGGGCAGTCAGCTTCTTGTCAGTGCGGTACTGGCGGCCCTCGAATCGGATCGTTACGTCCTTGGCATCGGCGATGGTGCGGACAGCGGCGATATCCGAAGCGCTCAATGCTGAGTCGGTCCACTCCCAGATCATGCCCCCGCTGTTATCTCGTTCCCAGCCCATGCGCCCGGTAACTTGCGGGACATCTACCGTGCTGCCATCTGCCCTTGCCCAGGCTCGTTGTACAAAAAGCCAGTCGTCGGCGTAATACTGGACTACCAGCCGGGGCGGCGTGAATGATCCGCTGTCGGTCTTTCCAAAGTAGAGATAGAAGGCATTCGCGTTTCTATACTTGGGAGTAGACGCCGCTCGATACCACGTGATGCCTTCCATCTTGTCGTATTGCTTGGCGAGGGCCTTTAACGCGCTCTCTGATTGCTTGAGGCTAGCCGACGGGGCAGAGGTCTTCGCATTCTTGGCGGTAGCGGATGCGGACTCCCGGGCAGCGGCGTAAAGAGCCTGCTCGCTTGCGAGACGAGTTGCCTCGGCCTGGTTGTCGGACTCGCGACAACGAACTGGCAAGCGGCGTGTCGTCAGAGCGTGAGTGGCTAACGGGAGAGGTTGTTGGTCCGTTGTGGACTGCGTACCAGCCAACGACAAAGAGAGGCAGGCATACCAACAGAATGCGACGCGGTGAACGGCGTAAGGATTGGAACTTCACGGTGGAACCTCAATGAACTAGTGGGCTCCCCCAGAGGCATTGCTTTGGTCGATTGACACGGTCAGCTTGATGCGGGGGGCGGCTCCAGTATGGACGTAGAAAGTCTTTGATCCAGAGAGGGCGCGACCGTGGATGACCACGATCAAAGAGGGATGCCTCTAATTGAAAGCTTGGTGATCTGATGTGCACGGCCATTACAGCTGACTAGGTAGAGTCCAGATGGTGGGCGGTTCAATCTTGTCCGAGCTGAACCACATGTTTGCTGCGCCACATGAAGGAAGTTGACGTCAGATGATCCTCACGAATTCTGATCCTAACGAGGTGCTGGGCGCCGAAGATGGGCAGAGATTGCCGTTCTGGCAGTACAGTTGGCTGGCGCCCCGTTGTGCGGCGCTAAATCGCTTTGGCCAGCCATGTGGGAACCTGGCTCGGAAAGATAGTGGCTTCTGCCGCTATCACAGCGGAGATCAGCGACCCCGCTGGATGCGTTCGCCTCGCGGCCCGGACAATCCGCAGCGGGCGCATCGGCGCGCCATGGAACACCTGTGGCGCCGCAATCCTTGGGTGCCGGGGTTCACCTGCGTCCTCGATGACGAATCGCGCCAAGTCTTCCTGAGCTGGGTGGAGGGGCATCGCATCCATCTGGATTGGCTGGCGCCAGCGCTGGCCAACTGGCTGACCTGGCAATTCGTCGGGCTGGTGCGCCGTGGGCAGCTGTATGAGTTGGAAGGCGACGCCGTGATCGGGGAACTGCGCCGGCGGGATGCGACGATCGGCGATCCGCCAGCAGCAGGCAGCGCGGTGGACATGACGGCCAACAGCGAGGCGTTTGCCTGGCGCCCGCGTCTGAAGCTCAAGGGCGAATGGGTTCGGCCGCAGACGAACGCACGTACGCATCCGCCGGGCGCGGGATTGTCGATGCCACGCGAGCCGTCCCGTGACGCGATGTCGTGGACGCCGCCAGTGGGACCGGCGCGGCTGTCCACCGCGGAGCGGCGGGAGCTGGGGCACGCCTTGGAACGCGACCGCCTGCTGGGCGGTGGCACGCGCGAGGTGCGCAAGGCGAGGGAGCGGATTGTGGCGGCACGCCGGGGGCGCCTTTGGCCGTAGGCGCGTAGTGGCTGTTTTTTTCAGGTCGATGGACCGGGCATTCATCAACCCACCCACCCACCGCCCCCTAAAGGGGGGCCGGTGGGTTGATGGGATTCATCGACCTGGTGGGTTTCAGGTCGATGGCGGTCAATGAGGTCGATGGCCCCTGCTGGGTGACGAAAAACGCCAGTCATCCTGACCATTCATCCTGTCTTTTAGCCGAACATGTGGCGCACGTTTTCGTCAGCGTCCGCACCCAACGTAACAGGTTCCCTCAGCAGCGAGAGGTCGCCGGGGCGAATTGAACCCTTCGCCGCCGCGCTGCCTTTTACGGTTTCGTCAAGAACCAGAGACCCGCGCGCGATCTCGCTCTCGATGAACGCCTTCACCGTGTCGGTGCTCTTATGGACGCGAGCTTGCAGAATCGCCGCGAGCGTGCTTTTGCTCGGTGGGCGGGCCGCCCGATATTCACTGCTGAGATAGTGAAGCAATGCGCGCCGGAAGACTTCAGTGTTCTGCGAATGCTTGACGGCGTCCGCAATTTTGGCCCGTTGCTGCTTGTCGGTGTGACGCAGCAAGACCGGTACCAGTACGCCGGAATCCGTGCGAAACCATACCGGCTCCATCAGCGGAGGCATCGCGTTTGCCTTGGGCACGGAAAGCCCAACGTGTTCATGCGCGTGTTCTTCGGCAATGCTCCACGCCGCCGCCACCGACTTCGGCATGCGCGCCATAGTTGCCGCAACGCGGGCGGCGTTGGTAATCATGACGCTGCCCAATGCGGCATGCGCCGACAGGTCTCCACCTCCTGCAATATCTTTCGAGGCATTCTTCGCGATGTGATGTACCACCATGACGGCAATACCAAGGCGCGAGGCCAAGGCTCGCAACGCCATCGCAAACCCGCCAAATGCGCTGGCGTCATTCATGTCGCCCTGGAAGTAGGAACCTGCCGGATCGATAAACAGCGCGCACAGGCCAGGAATCCGACGGCAGAGGCGCTCCAGTGCATCGAGCGCGGGCGTCGGCCCGTTGCTCCCATACAGCGTGACCAGCTCCGTATTGGTGGCTACCACGTGGACACGCTCCAGGCCATTGCGAAGCATCGTCACGTAATCAACTGGTGTCCCCGCTTCGACAGAGGCAGCCGTCATAGCCTGCGCACGGTTGATCAGGCGCTTGCGGCGGCGCTTAATGTCGTCGTCGGTGTCCTCTGCTGTCAGATACAGCGAGTCCCCCTGCGCCGGGATCTGAAAAGGCGTGCCGTCGAGGAAGGGCACGCCCGTACCCAACTCATAGGCCAGCATCAGCACCAGCGCGGACTTGAGACTGCCCCCATCGCCCGACAGTACCGTGAGCGAGCCGCGCACCATCAACCGGTCAACCACAGTATCCAGCGGCGGCGGCTCGGCGTCGAAACCGTGATGCTGGCGATGCTGGCTCGGGTCGATCCTATCGAGAAATTCCGCGCCGTATGACTTGGCGGGGGCCGTGGGCATGGGCACACCGCCGAGCGTAGCGCCTGCAGGGTTGGCTGTCGTGGTGCTCTGCGGCAAGGGCTGAAATACGTCGGCAGGGTTAGGCGGGGCCAGGTGATACGTGATGCCCGTACCAGAGTCGTGGACAAAAGGCTCGCCGCTGTCGGTCAGGCCGATGAAGGCGGCGACAGAATCCGAATCCCTGAACGGCGCCTGAATGCGCATGCGCTTGGCTCCGGCGGCTTTCCATTCCCGCACGGTGAACGGATAGCCCGTCTGGGGCGTCAGCAGCGTGTCGCGTGTCAGGCTTTTGTAGTCGCGCACCACCAAGCCGCCGCTGCCGTCATGCTGGATCTGCGCCGCTGATGTGGCGTTGTGGCGGGCGATCTGCGCGTCCGTCAGGTCGGTAAAGCTGGCGAGGTCAAGGGGCAAGCCTTCGTGAATCTCTACGACAGGCGCTGCGATAGTCAGGCCGCCGCTCACGGCGGGCTTGCCGTCAAACACCAGCCGCCCGGCGGTCAACACGCTCGGGTCGAGGATGGTCGCATTGGCGTCGCGGGTCAGCGCCCCGTTCTTGTTCGGCTTGTTCCATGCCACGCCGAACAGGCGGGCCTTCGGCAGAATCTGCGGGCGGATCGCGTCCAGTCGCTCCGGATTGGCCACCCTGACGATGGTGTGGCCGTTCCCCTCGCCGTAGGGTTTGCCGTCAGGCAGCAGCACGCGGGCAGACGACGACGGCACCCGCACACGCTCGGCGGCCAGCACGCCGGGGAAAAAATGCTTGTCGATCATGGCCAGCCAGGCGTCGTAGTCGAGCTGGGCGCCAAACTCAGTCGGCGTGCTGGCGTCGGTATCGCGGTCGAGCAGTGCCCAGCAGCATGGCGCGAAGTTTTCCTTGAGGCGCGCCACGAACTTTTCGCCGCCGATGGTGTGGACGCCCACCAGCGCCTCCCGGTCATCCGGACTCACCCCGAGCCGCTGCGCCAAGTCCGCCACTGAGACAATCCGGAATTCCTCACCGACCTCCACGCCCCGCACGGCGTTCAGGATCACCACTGCGTTGGGAATCGCCATCGTCTGCCGGAGCACGGCGGCCAAACTCTGGGCGTCGGGGACGTGTTTGACCTGCGCACGGGCGCTCTGCACGCGAGCTTCGCTGGTCTTTGCCACTGTGCCGTCTGCATCGCGCACGAAGGACTTGCCGCAGGGCTGGTCGCTCACCAGCACGGTAATGCGCTCCCAGAGCGGCGGCGCGGGTTTGGCCACAGCGGCAGCCGCCTGCGCCGTCGCTGTTGGTGCGGGCGTGGGCGACGGCGGCGTGCTGGCCTTGCCCTTGAGCTTCTGCCATTCCGACTCCAGCGTCTTGGCCCGGCTAACATGCATCTTGGCGGCGGGCTTGGTGCTGCCCACCATGGCCTGAATCTGCGGCCACGTCAGGCCCATGCGCGCTCGCGCGAACGTCATAAAGCCAGCACGCGGAGTCAGGCACCCGGCCAGATCCAGCAGGCGGTCGGCCAACTCGCCCTCCGTGGGCGGCGCGATGATGGCCGGCACTGCTGCTGGCGCACTCGCAGAGGGCATGAAGTCGGCGGACGCGTTCATGCCGGGGTCCCGTGCGTCTTGCTGAGGGGCACGTTGCGCCGTCGCCGTACGAGGCATATTCTGTTCAGGCATTATCTGTTCTCCCGCGGTGTGAGCCGCGCGTTCCGCGCCTGCTGTGTTCGCTCATCGGCAGGCGTTTTGTTTCTTTATGCGCGGCAATTCGGCAGCGGCGTCGGGTCAGGCTCGATCGGCGCCACGTCGCCTTCCTTCCAGTCGGCTTCCTCTGCGATGCCCTCGGCGCGCAGTGGCCGCAAACGGGCGTCCGGCAGAGAGGCGATCACGCAGGGGCGCCCGTACATATCCGGCAGGGTGATCGGCGATTCGATCCACCACACGGGCACGCATGGCGCGTACTCGGGATCGAGCTTGATGACGCGAACGATGCGGCCCAGCAACGGAGTGAAATCCACCCAGGCAGCTGTTCCATCTGGGTTGGGGTTGTTCCCGCCGCCAGTGATGTTCACAACTATGGCGAGGTCGCCTGGGCGGCAACGAAGTGCGCGGCGTGGGCAGGGTTTGTGAGGATTGTCGATACAACGTCCTGAGCGGACGTCGGCGATCTTGATGCGTTGTGCCGCACGCCGGGCGGCGCGAAGAGGGGAGTTCTTCTTGGACATGGGGCCCCCTCAACCTTGCTGGCGCAGCTTGCGGGAGGGGGCAGCCTTCGCTGCGGCTCGCACTTTCAGCGACGCCTTGGTGGCCGGGCTCTGGAGGCGACGATCAGCGACCGGCAGCCTGTCAATCCAGTCATAGACGGCGTCCGCGATCCAGCACAGCCGCGACGGGCTGCGCAGCCTTGGCTGCGGGAAAGGATTGTCTTCGTCGGGCTGTTCCAGCTTGCGCCAGAGTTCGGCAGACGACAGGCCCGTCATGTCGAGTACCTGTTGCCGGGTCAGCAGGCGACGCCCCTGGCGGTCATTTAGAACCTTGTCAGCGACGGCGCGCAGCAGCGCGTAGACGTCAAAGTCGGTGCCGGAGCGAAGCGGCGCGGCGTCGATGTGTTCCGTTTGCGGCATGGTGTGGCTCCTTCTTGTTGGTGCCACGCCATTGCATCAAGCGGGATTGCCCGAGGAATAGGGGGGATTGTTCAAGATGCCGGTGTCTCACCAGCCGCGTGCAGTGCTTGCAACCAGCGCAGCGCCTGTTCAAATGCGGCTTCGTCGCAAAGGCACTTGCCGGATGGGGCGTTACGGTTGTCGTAATCGTATTGCAGGCGCTGAAGGGGGATATTCGCCAACCGTGCCAGCTCAGCGAGTGCGTTGGCGAGGGTCATACCCCTGATATTGCGCAGGTAGCGCACAACGCTGGCTACAGTCGCAACGCGCAGGGAAGTCATGAGCGGCACAGGGCGGCCCCCTTTTGCGCCGTCCTTGTCCTTGGTGACGGTTACTAGCGAATTGGCGGTCCCCTGGTCAAGCAAGCGCAGCGCGTGATGCGAATCGGCAAGCATCAGCAGAAGCGGAATAAATGCAGGGTTTTGCTGGCGATGGATGTCGAAGGCCTGCACCAGAAGATCGTCCTGCATCATTTGCCGGCGCGTGCGCCCTTTTTGCAGGGCGCAGGCGTTCCGGACGATATACGGCCCCCACTCGTCCAGCAATGACATGATGGTCGGCACATCGTCTTCCGGGCTCCTGTTATCCGTCGGGAGCGTGTGCGACAGGCGTTCCGCTAGCGCCGCGAGACGATTATCGAAGTCCGCTTCATCGCGCGCCATTCGCCGCCTCGCTGATGGAAATGACCTTGGCGCCCGTCTTGGCCTGCTCGAGCTGCGCCCACCACCACGCCATCATGGCGACGCGCTTGTCCCACCGGGTGCCACGGTCATAGGCGAGCTGCACGTCGCCGCCGTGCAGGTGGTCGAGCTGGATTTCCACGGCCTCGCCGTCGTACCCGGCTTCGCGCGCCAAGGTGGAGAAGGTGGCGCGAGTACCGTGGGGGCAATGTTTGCCAGACAGGCCGAGGGTGCGGCTATAGAGCTTTTCCAGCGTGGCCGGGCTTGCGGTGCCGGACTTCGTGTTGGCCGGGAATACGTAGGGTGAGCCGTCGCTGTATTGCTTCCACCGTTTCAGCCGCCCGGCCAACTCGGCCGGCAGCGGCACAGTATGGTCTGGCTTTTCTTTGTCCTTGATCTTCATGCGGGCGCGGGGAAGCTTCCAACGCGGCGGGGTGGCGTCGAGGTCGAACTCCGACCAGCGCGCACCCATCAGTTCGCCAACACGCAAAAGGGTCGCGTGCATGAGGTCGGCGGCCAGACGGGTCGCCGGAGAAATACGCGCCGCTTCGATGCCGCGCAGCACACTACCGAGTTCGGCAAAGGTCGTGAAGGCCGGGCGCTTGTTGGGCGCTGACTTGACGCCGAGGTCTATCGGGGCGCAGGGATTGATAGTGATATGCCCACGAGAGGCCGCCAGATCGAAGATGCTGGAGACGTGCTGTTGCAAGCGCAGCGCGGTTTCCTCAGCGCCGCGCTTAACCACGCCTTCAAGGGTGCGCGCGACCACTCCGGTGCGGATTTGTGAAACCGGCAAGGGGCCGAGGATGGGGAGAACATCCCGCTCAAGCGCCCGAGAGCTTTTCTTGTAGTGCACTGCGCTCCACGCCGCTTTGCCCGTTGTGCGCATTTCCAGCCAATCCTTGGTCAGCGCTGCGAACGTGGCATCCCGGTCAATGGCGGCTTCAGCGGCACGCGCTTTTGCCTGTTGCACCGGGTCCTTGTTGTCGGCCAGATCGCCTTTTAAGACGGCCAGCCGCACGCGGGCATCTTTCAGGGAAATTGCATTAGGGCCGGCAGCGGGACCGAGGCTCGACAAGCGCGCCACCAGCTTCCCGTTCTTGCGCACGCGATAGCGCGCATGCCAGTAGGCGCGGGCTTCCTTGTCGATGTAAAGCGACATGCCGGCGCCATCGGCGTAGTAGGCCGGCTTGTGCCAGTCGCCAGCCAGATACGCAGCCTGGGCGGCGGCGATCCTGGCCGCAACGGTCGGCGCGCTCAGCTTGTTGGTGCCGGCTTGAGCGAGAGTGCGCGGACGGGTACTTGGGGTTCTATGCACACTCGCCACTCCGTCGTCGGCAGATTGGTGTATAGAACGCTCGCCCTCGGCGGGTGTCACAGGCGAGGCTGGCGCGGCCTTTGTTGCCGTAAGAGCAGTGCGCTCGTCGTCGCTGTCCGCGTGTCCGGAAACCGCCAAGCCCGGCTGTTCATGCGGATTAAGCGGGATATCCGTGTCGCGCGCATCCGTGTTGGCATCCCGCAAAGCCTTGTCGGCCAAGGGTTTGCTGGTTATACGCACACGCGGACTTGAGGGTTTGGGCGTTCTCATGGTTTCCTCGCACAGATATACGCACTCGTCGTTGCGTATCGCATGGTAACGCTTGAGAACGTCTGATAACAGCTATCAGCCGCTAAGCCAGTGTTTTCAAGGCATCCCGGCATGTGCCGATAACGCCTGAAAACACTGGAAAAGGGTGTATTGGTGGAGCCGGCGGGAATCGAACCCGCGTCCGCAAGCCCTCCACAGAGAGTTCTACATACTTAGTTCTGTCATTTGATTTAACCGTACCATCGCGGACGAACACGCTCTGTTACGGCGAGTCACTTGGTTTTCGTCCCTGCAGTCGTGACACCGACGGGGCTTATCTGACGTAAATGACCTCGCTGGTTCTTGCGAACCCTAGCCCGTCAGCGAGCCAGTGCGAGGACGGCGGCCCTTAGGCTGCCAGTGCGTAACGTTCGTCGTTAGCAGTTATTACATTCCCATTGATTAACGAGGTGACGGGTCCTCGGTATGCCCTCCACTGCTTCGCAACCCACGTCGAAACCAGGTCGGCCCCAGTGATCAGAAAACGGATTGTACCCGGTTTGGACGGATGTTGCCGCGCCGGGTTCCGTTTTTGCTTGCGAACGCCAGCTTAGGCCGGCATGAGCAGCGGAATCAACTCCGCAGGATGCCGCACCAGGTAGTCGGCGCCCCAGCTTTCCGGCGGTTCGCCTTCGCCACAGTATCCATACGCGGCGGTGATGGTGACCATACCGGCTGCCTTGCCGGCCTGGATATCGCGCAAGTCGTCGCCCACATAGACGCATCGTTGCGGTGCCACGCCGCTCACTTCGGCGGCGTGCAACAGTGGCGCGGGATGAGGTTTCGCGTATGGCGTCGTGTCGCCGCTGACCACGGCAG
Organism: Cupriavidus sp. 22TCCZM04-2; assembly: GCF_057798895.1. NCBI lineage: Bacteria > Pseudomonadati > Pseudomonadota > Betaproteobacteria > Burkholderiales > Burkholderiaceae > Cupriavidus > Cupriavidus sp. 22TCCZM04-2. Next base: position 74,093 of record NZ_JBYOJS010000022.1, on the reverse strand, counting down.
AGGCCCTCGGCGCGAGCCCGATGGCGGCCACGAGTGGAACTGTGAATCTCGCGATCTTGTTGGTGACGATGCCCCAGCGGATGCCGGCAGCCTCGAGCGCGGCCAACACCTGGGGCATGCCGTCGAACAGGCGGGTATGAACGGCAATGTCGGCTTCGTAATAATCGAGGAACAGGTCGCGCAGGGCAGGGAAGTCAGGGTCTTCGGGCTGCTTGCCGAACGCTGCACCGAGCAGTCCGCGGGCGCCATGCGAGGCGACCGGCCGCAACTTCTCGTACGCGACGGGGGGGCGTCCCTGCTCCACTACCAGGCGATTGGCGGCAGCGGCCAGGTCGGGTGCGGTATCGGCCAGCGTGCCGTCCAGATCGAAAAATACGGCGTCAATCCTGGTCCTCATTCGCCCACCCGGCGGAAAGCCATCATGTAATTCACGTCCGTATCCCGGCCCAGCGAATAGATCTGCGAGAGCGGGTTGTAAGTCATGCCGCGTACCTCGAGCAGCTCCAGCCCGGTATTGCGCGCAAATCGAGCGAGTTCGGAGGGCGTAATAAACTTTTCATAATCGTGCGTGCCGCGCGGCAGCATCTGCAGGATGTACTCGGCTCCCACGATGGCCATCAGGTAGGCCTTCAGATTGCGATTGATCGTGGACACGAAAACATAACCGCCGGGACGAACCAGCGTTGTGCAAGCCTGGATGATGGAGGCGGGGTCCGGCACATGTTCCAGCATCTCCATGCAAGTCACGACATCCACGCTTCCCGGCTCACGGGCCGCGAGCGCTTCGGCGGCGATTTCCTCGTAGGTAATGGCAACGCCGGACTCCAGGCTATGCAGGTCAGCGACGCGCAGAGCTTTGCTTGACAGGTCAATGCCGCGCACCTGGGCCCCCAGCCGTGCCATGCTTTCAGACAGGATGCCCCCACCGCAGCCAATATCGACCACCTTCTTGCCGGCCAGTCCGGCGATCCCGTCGATCCAGCCCAGGCGCAACGGGTTCAGGTCGTGCAGCGGCTTGAATTCGCTGTTGGGATCCCACCAGCGATGGGCCAGTTCGCTGAATTTGTCGATTTCCTTGGGGTCGGCGTTTCGGCCGGCGGTATTGCCAGCCGAGGGCGGCAGGGTTTGCGTAGGCGACGTCATGGTGTGCGGTGCTGGCTCGGCGCCATGTGCGCGAGCCGGCAGATAGAAGGAAGTCTGGCCAACTGTACCAAAAAAAAAGCCCAGCTTGCGCTGGGCTTTTCTGCATCGGAAAAGTTCCGATTAACGTGCGCTGCGGGTGCCGACCACTTCGACTTCCACGCGACGGTTCGGTTGCTGGCAGGCGATCTGGGCCTTGCGAGTGCCCTTGCACGACTTTGCGTCGACCTTCAGCTGACGCTTGCCCTTGCCTTCGGTGTACACGCGGTTGGCTTCAACGCCCTTGCTCACCAGGTAAGCCTTGACCGATTCAGCACGACGGATCGACAGGCGATCGTTGTACTTGTCCGAGCCGAACGAGTCGGTGTGGCCAACGGCGATGATGACTTCCAGGGTAATGCCTTGCAGCTTCGAGACCAGGTCGTCCAGCTTGGCCTTGCCTTCCGGCTTCAGGACAGCCTTGTCGAAGTCGAACAGGGTGTCAGCAGCGAAAGTGACCTTCTCGCTGGAAACAACCGGAGGAGCAACCGGTGCCGGTGCCGGTGCCGGTGCTGCGGCCGGGGCCAGGGCGCCGTCGCACAGGGCATTGGCGGTAGCCGGGGTCCAGGAGCTGTCGCGCCAGCAGAGCTCGTTCGTGCCATTCTTCCACACGTACTCGCTCGTACCGTTGCCCCAGTTGTCATTCACGGCCTTCTTTTCATAGGGGACGGACTGGGCTTGAGCGGATGCAGCCATTACTGCGGTAGCTGCAACGAGCGCGAGCTTGGCAAATTTTTTCATATTTCTCCTCTCAGGATGAGATCACCGCAGGGTTACTGCGAGCAAATGGACGAAAACAAGTCATACATTCTTCGGAGTATAACATTCTCGATGTGGTGTATGCTCCACTTCGAACAACGTCTGGCTCTTCGCTGGGGAATTGTGCCACAAGGCTCGTTTCCTAAGAAGTAAATATATTCGATTCAATCAACGGGTTTTGGCCCCTGTGGTGTTTGTGCAACATGGCTCTTGAACTACCCGGAAAGCCTTGTGGCATCAGGCTTTGCGGGTTTCAAGTCGAGCGCGCCGGAGGCCTGGACAGGGGCGGCGGAGGGGGGCGGAGGCGGGTTCGCGCGCATGTTAGAATGGCACGTTGGCCAGCCGCCGGATGCCTCGCGCATAGGGGCGGAAAACACCGGCCTCCTTTCGCTTAAACCCGCCGCATAAACCACGCCGCAATGGATCCATTCGCAAAAGAAACCCTTCCGGTCTCCCTCGAAGAGGAAATGCGCCGCTCGTATCTGGATTACGCAATGAGCGTGATCGTGGGCCGGGCGCTTCCCGATGTACGAGATGGCTTGAAGCCGGTTCACAGGCGCGTGCTCTATGCGATGCATGAGCTCAACAACGACTGGAACCGGGCGTACAAGAAATCGGCCCGTATCGTCGGCGATGTGATTGGTAAGTACCACCCACACGGCGACACTGCTGTATACGACACAATCGTCCGCATGGCGCAGAATTTCTCGCTGCGCTACATGCTGGTCGATGGCCAGGGGAATTTCGGCTCGGTGGACGGGGATAACGCGGCCGCCATGCGTTATACCGAAATCCGCCTCTCGAAAATCGCCCACGAGATGCTTCACGATATCGACAAGGAAACAGTCGATTTCGATCCGAACTATGACGGTTCGGAAAAAGAGCCGGCTATTCTCCCGGCGCGAATTCCGAATCTGCTTATCAATGGTTCGTCGGGTATTGCGGTCGGCATGGCCACCAATATCCCGCCACATAACCTGAATGAAATTGTCGACGGCTGTCTTCACCTGCTGCGTAATCCGCAGGCGACAATCGACGAGCTGATTGAATTGATTCCCGCGCCCGATTTCCCGACCGCCGGCATTATCTACGGCATCCAGGGCGTGCGCGAGGGTTATCGCACCGGACGTGGCCGTGTCGTCATGCGTGCCCGCACGCACTTCGAAGACATTGACCGCGGCCAGCGCCAGGCCATCATCGTCGACGAGCTGCCGTACCAGGTGAACAAGCGCACGCTGCTGGAGCGTATCGCCGAACTGGTCACCGACAAGAAGGTCGAGGGCATCTCGGACATCCGTGACGAGTCGGACAAGTCCGGCATGCGCGTGGTGATCGAACTCAAGCGCAATGAAGTGCCTGAGGTCGTCCTCAACAACCTATATAAGAACACCCAGCTCCAGGACACCTTCGGCATGAACATGGTGGCCCTGGTCGACCGCCAGCCGCGCCTGCTCAACCTGAAGCAGATGCTGGAGTACTTCCTGCAGCATCGCAGGGAGGTGGTGACCCGCCGCACGGTGTTCGAGCTGCGCAAGGCGCGCGAGCGCGGCCATGTGCTGGAAGGCCTGGCCGTCGCGCTGGCCAATATCGACGAGTTCATCGCCATCATCAAGGCGGCGCCGACGCCGCCGATCGCGAAGCAGGAACTGATGACGAAGTCCTGGGATTCCGGCCTGGTGCGCGAGATGCTTTCACGTGCCGAATCCGACACCCCGGGGGGTCGGGCCTCCTACCGCCCGGATGGCCTGCCAGCCGTGTTTGGCATGCAGTCCGACGGCCTGTACCGGCTTTCGGACTCGCAGGCGCAGGAAATTCTGCAGATGCGCCTGCAGCGCCTCACGGGCCTGGAACAGGACAAGATCGTCCAGGAATATCGCGAAGTGATGGCGATCATCGCCGATCTGCTCGATATCCTGGCCCGTCCGGAGCGCATCACCACCATCATCTCCGACGAACTGACCGCTATCCGCGCGGAATTCGGAGACGATCGCCGTTCGCAAATCGAGTTGAACGCGACCGAGCTGGATACCGAGGACCTGATCACTCCGCAAGACATGGTGGTCACGCTGTCCCACAGTGGCTATATGAAGAGTCAGCCGATTTCCGAGTACCGCGCGCAGAAGCGCGGTGGTCGCGGCAAGCTGGCGACGGCCACCAAGGAAGACGACTGGATCGACACGTTGTTCGTGGCCAATACCCACGACTACATCCTGTGCTTCTCGAACCGCGGCCGCCTGTACTGGCTGAAAGTCTACGAAGTGCCGCAAGGTTCGCGTAACTCGCGCGGCCGGCCGATCGTCAATATGTTCCCGCTGTCGGATGGCGAGAAGATCAACGTCATTCTGCCGGTGCGCCAGTTCGACGCCGAGCACTTCATCTTCATGGCGACTGCCCGCGGCACGGTCAAGAAGACGGCGCTGACGGAGTTCTCCAACCCGCGCAAGGCCGGCATCATTGCCGTCGACCTCGATGATGGTGACTACCTCATCGGTGCCGCGGTCACGGATGGCCAGCACGACGTGATGCTGTTCTCGGATGCCGGCAAGGCCGTGCGCTTTGACGAGAACGACGTGCGTCCGATGGGTCGCCAGGCCCGTGGCGTGCGAGGCATGAACCTCGACGAAAGCCAGACGGTCATCGCCATGCTGGTAGCTCCGGCGGAGACGGCCGAGGGCGTCGACACGGCGGAGCAAACCGAGGCCAACGCGCCGGGCAGCGTGCTCACCGCCACGGAGAACGGCTACGGCAAGCGTACGCCGATCACTGAGTACACTCGACACGGGCGCGGCACCAAGGGCATGATTGCGATCCAGACGAGCGAGCGCAATGGCCGTGTGGTGGCTGCTGCACTGGTTTCGCCCGAAGACGAGATCATGCTGATCACCACCGGTGGGGTGTTGATCCGTACACGCGTGGCGGAAATCCGCGAGATGGGCCGTGCCACGCAAGGCGTTACGCTGATCAACGTCGACGAAGGTACCAAATTGTCGGGACTTCAGCGCATTGTGGAAAGCGATGCCGATACCGGCGCCGGCTCGGAAGAGGCGGAAGAAGCCGACGGTCCCACGGACGCCGACGCCAATTCGTAAGTTGTTGCAACAATAGGACACCGGCCGGAACTCGCCAGATGGCGGGCCGGACTAAAACGGACATATTTTCCAGGGAGTCACAATGCTCAAAACCTACCGACGTATCGCTGTTCTGGCTGCTTTTGTTCCTACGTTCATGGTGGCGCAACATGCCCACGCCCAGGACGCGGACAAGACCGCAGCCATCAAGGAACTGCTTTCCGTCATGCAGGCTGACCAGGCTGTGAAGGGCCAGGCTGACAACTGGCAGCAAGGCGCCAAGCAGGAAGCTCCGCTGGTGCTGGAGCAGGTGCTGGTCGAGAACAAGACGCTGAGCGACAAGCAGAAGCAAGCCGCTGTCGAGAAGCTGAAGAAGAACGGTGCCGTACAGCGCATGGTCGACGGCGCCGGCACGGCGTTCAACACCGACGGCTTCCGCAAGGATGCTATCCAGGCGCACTATGACGCCTTCGGCAAGTACTACAGCACCCAGGAAATCAAGGACCTGACCACGTTCCTGAAGTCGCCTACCGGCCAGAAGTTCATGGCGAACCAGGGCAAGGCGACCCAGGAGATCTGGGGTTCGATGATGCAGAAGTACGGTCCGCAAGTCGGCAAGTCGATGCGCGACGCCGCCGAAAAGGAAATCTCGGCTGCCGCGAAGTAATCGCCGGCCTGGCAGGGCGCTGGTCCGGCGCCCGCCCCGCATCGCCCTACGGGATGCGGGTTTGAGGGATAATGGCTGCTTGGGTTACACCGGCAGCCATTTTTCTTTTCCAGTCCATGAACGATCCACAGACTCCCGCTCTCGCTGGCTTGCAGCGCGCATTGGCCGAACGTGTCTTCAACTTCTCGCCGGGCCCGGCAGCCCTGCCTGCCGAAGTGCTGCAACAGGCCGCCGAGGAAATGCTGTCGTGGCATGGGACGGGCGTGTCGGTCATGGAAATGAGCCATCGCAGCAAGGAGTTCGAGGGCATTCTGGCCGAGACCCTGGCGGATCTGCGCGAACTTCTTCACATTCCCAAGAACTTCCGCATCCTGTTCCTGCAAGGCGGCGCCATCGGCGAGAACGCAATCGTGCCGCTGAACCTGATGCGCCTGCGCAATGCGGAGCAACCCAAGGCGGATTTCGTGCTGACCGGCGCGTGGTCGGTCAAGACCGAGCAAGAGACCCGGCGCTATGGCGAAGTCAATATCGCCGCGTCGAGCGCGGACCGCAAGTTCACCAATATCCCCGCAGTAGCCGACTGGAAGCTGTCGGACGAGGCGGCCTACGTGCACCTCTGCACCAATGAAACCATCGGTGGCGTGGAGTTCCACGAAATCCCGGATATCGGGCAGGACAAGGGCCGCGTCGTGGTCGCGGACGCCTCGAGCCATATCCTCTCGCGTCCGGTGGACTGGTCGCGCGTGCAGGTCATGTATGGCGGCGCGCAGAAGAACATTGGTCCCGCGGGGGTGACCATCGTGATCGTGCGCGAGGACCTGCTGGGCCACGCTCACCCGCTGTGCCCGTCGGCGTTCAACTGGCGCGTGGTGGCGGAGCATGACTCCATGTACAACACGCCGCCGACTTATGCGATCTACATTGCGGGCCTGGTGTTCAAGTGGCTGAAGCGCCAGGGCGGCGTGCCGGCGATCGAGCAGCGCAATATCGCGAAGGCCAAGGCGCTGTATGACTTCCTCGACCAGAGCGATTTTTATCGCAACGACATCGATCCTCACTGCCGTTCGCGCATGAACGTGCCGTTCCTCCTCGCTGACGAAACCCGCAACGAGGCGTTCCTGCAGCAGGCCCGCGCCAACGGCCTGCTGCAACTCAAGGGCCACAAGTCCGTGGGCGGCATGCGCGCCAGCATCTACAACGCCATGCCGATCGAAGGCGTTTATGCCCTGATCGATTTCATGCGCGAGTTCGAACGCGCCGCTGCCTGAAGGCGCCGCGTCGGCCGGCCGCGTGCCATCGGTGCGCGCGGCGTTGTTTTATTCTCAGGCCCTCCCGCGCGGAGCGGCCCAACGGGTTCCTGCAAATGACAAGCGAAGACAAAAACACCGCGCGCGAGGAGACGCCGCAGAGCGGTGCTTCCCCGAGCGAGGCGGAGCGCGCGCTCGGCGCTGAACTGGCCCCCCTGCGCGAGCAGATCGACACCGTGGACCGCGAACTGCTGGCCATGCTGAACCGGCGCGCGCAGCTCGCGCTGGATGTCGGCGAGGTGAAGAAGAAGTACGGCGCGCCGGTGTTCCGCCCGGAACGCGAACTGCAGGTCGTGCGCAAGGTGCAGGCCGCCAATCCCGGGCCGCTGCTGGGCGAAAGTGTCGCGTCGATCTGGCGCGAGGTGATGTCGGCTTGCCGCGGGCTGGAAAAGCCGTTGGAAATTGCCTTCCTGGGCCCGGCCGGTACGTTCTCCGAACAGGCTCTCTATGCCCACTTCGGCCATGAAGTATCCGGCGTGCCATGCCCGAGCATCGACGAGGTGTTCCGCGCGGTGGAGGCGGGGACCGTCGAGTACGGCGTGGTGCCGGTCGAGAACTCCACCGAAGGCGCGGTGTCGCGCACGCTGGACCTGTTCCTGCAGACTTCGCTGAAGATCAGCGGCGAGATCGCGCTGAAGGTGCACCACAACCTGATGGCGTCTTCGCCCGACATGAAGGGCGTCAAGGTCGTGCGCGCGCATGCGCAGGCTTTGGCGCAGTGCCAGCATTGGCTGACCGCGAACTATCCGCATCTGGAGCGCCAGGCGGTATCGAGCAATGCCGAGGCCGCGCGCATGGCGAGCGAAGATCCGACCGTCGCGGCGATTGCCGGCGAAACGGCGGCCAACCGCTATCACCTCCATGTCATCCGACCGCATATCCAGGACGATCCGCATAACCGCACGCGCTTTGCCGTGATCGGACGGTACGAGACCGAGCCGTCGGGCAGCGACCAGACCTCGATGATCCTGTCGGTGCCCAACAAGGCCGGCGCGGTCTATCAGCTGCTTGCGCCGCTGGCGGAGAACGGCGTGTCGATGTGCCGTTTCGAGTCGCGTCCTGCGCGCAGTGGTGCCTGGGAGTACTACTTCTACGTCGATGTCGAAGGTCACCAGCATGAACCGGCGGTCGCACGCGCGATCGAGACGCTGCGGCGCAATGCCGCCTACCTGAAGGTGCTGGGGTCGTACCCGTCCAGCAAGTAAGCGCGGCAAGGAGACAAGATGGCAGAGCAAGGCAACCAGGGCGGCAAATTGACGTTTGGCCCGGATTACGTCAGGGCAATCTCGCCCTATGTGGCGGGCAAGCCGATTTCCGAGGTGGCGCGCGAGTTCGGGCTGAACGAGGCCAGCATCGTCAAGCTGGCCTCGAACGAGAATCCGCTGGGCATGCCGGAATCCGCAAGGCACGCGGTGGCCGCGGCGGTGGCCGAGCTTGGGCGCTATCCCGACTCGAACGGCTTCGAGCTCAAGGCAGCGCTTTCCGCGAAGCTCGGCGTGCCGCAGGACTGGATCACGCTGGGCAATGGCAGCAACGACATCCTTGAGCTGGCCGCGCACGCGCTGGTCACGCCGGGACAGTCGGTGGTGTATGCCGAGTACTCGTTCGCGGTCTATGCGCTGGCAACCCAGGAAATAGGCGCGCGCGCGATCGTGGTGAAGGCGCGCGATTACGGCCATGATCTCGATGCCATGGCAGCGGCAATCACTGCCGATACCCGCCTGGTGTTCGTCGCCAACCCGAACAATCCGACCGGAACGTTCGCGCCTGCAGCGGCGCTGGAAGCATTCCTGGCCAAGGTGCCCGCCCATGTGGCCGTGGTGCTGGACGAGGCGTACAACGAATACCTCGACGATGACCAGCAATATGACTCGGTGGCGTGGGTGCACCGCTATCCAAACCTGCTGGTGTCACGCACATTCTCGAAGGCATATGGACTCGCCGGCCTGCGCATCGGTTATGCGGTAGCGCAGCCCGAGCTGACGGATCTGCTGAACCGTATCCGCCAGCCGTTCAACGTCAATAGCGTGGCCCAGGCCGCGGCGGTTGCGGCGCTGGGCGACACGGCATTCCTGCAGCGCAGCGCCGAGCTGAACCGTGCCGGCAAGGCGCAACTTGTCGACGCGTTTTCGCGCCTTGGACTTGAGTCCGTCGCTTCGTCCGGCAACTTCGTGCTGGTGCGCGTGGGCGAAGACGATGACGCCGGCGCGCGTGTCAACCTGGCATTGCTCAGGCAGGGCGTGATTGTCCGTCCTGTAGGCAACTACGGCTTGCCGCGCTGGCTGCGTGTCACGATCGGCTTGCCTGATGAGAACGCTGCATTTATCGCGGCGCTGGAGCGCGCGCTGAAGTAAGCTGCGCGACGACATGCATCCCAGTTTCCGCTATTTTCAAATTCGCTGTATTGCCCGCCCCCGAGGGCTGAGATTGTGAGCGCTCTGCATTTTCCCCGTGTTGTGATTGTTGGTGTCGGCCTGATCGGCGGTTCGCTCGCGCTTGCGCTCAAGCGCGCCGGTGTGGTCGGCAAGGTAATAGGCGTGGGCCGCTCGCCGGCCTCGCTGCAGAAGGCGCTGGACCTCGGTGTCATCGACGAAGCCGCTTCGCTGGAAGACGCAGCACGCGACGCCAGCGTGATCGTGCTGTGCGCGCCGGTGGCGCAGAATTTCGCGCTGCTGCACGCGCTGGAGCCGCACCTGCAGCCGGGCACCATCGTGACCGATGCGGGCAGCACCAAGTCCGATGTGATCATGGCGGCCAAGACGGCGCTTGGCGACAAGGCGGCCCAGTTTGTCCCGGCGCATCCGATTGCGGGTCGCGAGCTGAATGGCGTGGAAGCCGCGCTCGCCGACCTCTATGTCGGCAAGAAAACCGTGGTATGCCCGCTGCAGGAAAACGCGCGAGCCGATGTCGCCGCGGTGCGCGCGATGTGGGAAAGCGCCGGTGCCGAGTGCCACATCCTGTCGGCGGTGCAGCACGACGCGGTCTTTGCCGCCGTCAGCCATTTGCCACACGTGCTGTCGTACGCGCTGGTCGCGCAGGTCGGCAATGCCGAGGACGCTGCGCTCAAGCTCGCGTTCGCCGGTGGCGGCTTCCGCGACTTCACGCGCATTGCCGCGTCGTCGCCGGAAATGTGGCGCGATATCTGCGTGGCCAATCGCGAGGCACTGCTGCGCGAGCTGAATACCTACCAGTCGGTGCTGACGCATCTCAGGACGCAGATCGAGAAGGGCGACGGCGCGGCGCTGGAGCGCATTTTTGCGCGCGCGAGCAAGACTCGCCAGCAATGGGGCGCGGACCGCGAGGCCGCGGCCAACATTGAACCCTGAATCGGCGCAGCCGTGATGCGCGCCCTAGTGTGAAGACCATGGAACACCTGACGATTGGCCCTCTTACCCGCGCCGCGGGCACCGTCCGTTTGCCGGGCTCGAAGAGCATTTCAAACCGCGTGCTGCTGCTGGCAGCGCTGGCCGGCGGCGAGACGCGCGTGCGCGACCTGCTCGACTCGGACGACACGCGCGTCATGCTGCAGGCGCTGAAGACGCTCGGCGTCGCGTGGCGCCAGGAAGGCAGCGACTATATCGTCACCGGCTCGGGCGGCAGTTTTCCCGTCAAGGCGGCGGAGCTGTTCATGGGCAATGCCGGCACCGCGATTCGTCCGCTGACCGCTGCGCTGGCGCTGCAGGGCGGCGACTACAAGCTGTCGGGCGTGCCGCGCATGCACGAACGGCCTATCGGTGATCTTGTCGACGGCCTGCGCCAGGTTGGCGCGGACATCGGCTACCCCGGCACTGACGGCTTTCCGCCCTTGCATATCCGCGCCGCGCAGATCCGCATCGATGCGCCGATCCGCGTGCGCGGCGACGTGTCGAGCCAGTTCCTGACGGCCTTGCTGATGACCTTGCCCATGGCACAGGCGGCCACTGGCAGGATCGAGATCGAAGTGATCGGCGAACTGATCTCCAAGCCGTATATCGAGATCACGCTGAACCTGCTCTCGCGTTTTGGCATCGATGTCGAGCGGCAAGGCTGGGAGCGGTTCATTGTTCCCGCTGGTGCGGTCTACCGTTCGCCGGGAGAGATCTTTGTCGAGGGCGATGCGTCGTCCGCGTCCTATTTTCTTGCGGCCGGCGCGATCGGCGGCGGTCCCGTGCGGGTGGAAGGCGTGGGCATGGCGAGCATCCAGGGCGATGTGCGCTTTGCCGAGGCGCTGAACCGGATGGGCGCCAACGTCATGGCGGGCGATAACTGGATCGAAGTTCGCGGCACCGAACGCGACGACGGGCGCCTGAACGGTATCGAACTGGACTGCAATCATATTCCCGACGCCGCCATGACCCTGGCGGTGGCCGCGCTGTTCGCCGAAGGCACGACAACGCTCACCAATATCGCCAGCTGGCGGGTGAAGGAAACCGATCGCATCACGGCCATGGCGACCGAGTTGCGCAAGCTCGGAGCCCAGGTCGAGGAGGGCGCGGATTACCTGAAGGTGGTACCGCCCGCACAGTGGCAGACCCCGGCCGATGGCATTGGCACCTATGATGACCATCGCATGGCCATGTGTTTCTCGCTGGCCGCATTCGGCCCGCTGCCGGTCCGCATCAACGAGCCCGGCTGCGTGGCCAAGACGTTTCCGGACTATTTCGCGGTATTCGGCGCCATCACGCGCTAAGCGCCGTGGTGCCCGTTTGCGCCGGTTCGTGCCGGCGCTCCCGCCGTGCCCAGTAGCGGTCGAAGAAGTAGTGCGCCACAGTATTGATGGCGGGCTCGATAAAGGTGACCGCGCCGCTGACGGCCAGGCTCCCCGTCAGCGTGTAGGTCACGCTGAAGGCGGTACCGAGGTGCATGATGCCGAACGTCAGGGTCTTGGCCATGGTAGATTGCCTCGCGCATGAAGAGAGGGAATAACCGGAACGAGCGGGACGCTGCGTCCTGGTAGGATGAATCAAATGATAATGATTCTCAATTGATTTTCAAATCGAAGTTTTCTGTCGGCATCATCAGCAATGACTATCGTTCACGTCATCACCATTGACGGTCCAACCGCCTCCGGCAAGGGCACTGTGGCGCACAAGGTGGCCGATGCGGTCGGCTACCACCTGCTCGACAGCGGCGCGTTGTACCGCCTGGTGGCGCTTGCCAGCGACCGCGAGGGCGTGGACATCGGTGATGTCGATGCCCTTGCAAGAACCGCCTCCCGCCTCGATGTGAAGTTCGGACCGGACCGCGTCTGGCTGTCCGGAGAGGAGGTAAGCCTGGCGATCCGTGCCGAGGCGATCGGCAACCGGGCCTCGGCCCTGGCTGTGCATCAGCCGGTACGCGACGCGCTGACCAAGCTGCAGCGCGATTTCCGCAAGCTGCCGGGGCTGGTCGCCGACGGGCGCGACATGGGCACGGTGATCTTCCCCGATGCCCAGCTCAAGGTATTCCTGACGGCAAGTGTTGAGGCGCGCGCTCGCAGGCGCTATAAACAATTGATTGATAAGGGAATTTCTGCTAATATCGAAGACCTTTTGCGTGACCTGGAGTCGCGCGACGCGCGGGATCGAAACCGTGCCGCCGCGCCGCTGCGTCCCGCCGAGGATGCGAACCTGCTCGATACCTCCGACATGACGGTGGATCAGGCAGTGGCGCAGGTGCTGGAGTGGTTCGCCGCTGTGCGCAAACACTGACTTTCGTCAGGCGTACCCAAGCGATGGACGCTACCTGCACCATGGTGCCGGCCCCCCTTGTGGGAGTGGCTGGCAGTGTTCAACTTGACCCCGCTGCACATGGCAGACTGAGCACGATCGTCGTGCCGGCCGGTGTACCGCGGATTGCTACTTACGTTTATGTCCGACCTGCAAACTAACGAATCCTTTGCCGCACTGTTCGAGGAATCGATCGCCCGCTCCAATATGAAGGCTGGCGAAGTGATTTCCGCTGAAGTCGTGCGCATCGACCACAACTTCGTGGTCGTCAACGCCGGCCTCAAGTCCGAGGCATTTGTGCCGGTGGAGGAGTTCCTGAACGACCAGGGCGAACTCGAAGTGCAGGCCGGCGACTACGTCTCCGTGGCCATCGACGCACTCGAGAACGGCTATGGCGACACCATCCTGTCCCGCGACAAGGCCAAGCGCCTGGCATCGTGGCTGAACCTCGAGAAGGCGCTGGAAGACGGCGAAATCATCTCGGGTACCGTGACCGGCAAGGTCAAGGGCGGCCTGACGGTCATGGTCAACGGCATCCGCGCATTCCTGCCGGGTTCGCTGGTTGACGTGCGTCCGATCAAGGACACCACCCCGTACGAAGGCAAGACCCTGGAATTCAAGGTCATCAAGCTGGACCGCAAGCGCAACAACGTTGTGCTGTCGCGCCGTGCCGTGGTTGAAGCCACGCTGGGCGAAGAGCGCCAGAAGCTGATGGAAACCCTGAAGGAAGGCGCCATCGTCAACGGTATCGTCAAGAACATCACCGACTACGGTGCGTTCGTTGACCTGGGCGGCATCGACGGCCTGCTGCACATCACCGACCTGGCCTGGCGCCGTGTCCGCCACCCGAGCGAAGTGCTGTCGGTTGGCCAGGAAATCACCGCCAAGATCCTCAAGTTCGACCAAGAGAAGAACCGCGTTTCGCTGGGCGTTAAGCAGCTGGGCGAAGATCCGTGGGTGGGCATCTCGCGCCGCTACCCGCAAGGCACCCGCCTGTTCGGCAAGGTGACCAACCTGACCGACTACGGCGCGTTCGTCGAGATCGAAGCCGGCATCGAAGGCCTGGTGCACGTGTCCGAAATGGACTGGACCAACAAGAACGTGGCTCCGTCGAAGGTTGTCCAGCTGGGCGACGAAGTGGAAGTCATGGTCCTGGATATCGACGAAGACAAGCGTCGTATCAGCCTGGGCATGAAGCAGTGCAAGGCCAATCCTTGGGACGATTTCGCGCGCAACCAGAAGAAGGGCGACAAGCTGTCGGGCCAGATCAAGTCGATCACCGACTTCGGCGTGTTCATCGGCCTGCCTGGCGGCATCGACGGCCTGGTGCACCTGTCCGACCTGTCCTGGCAAGAAACCGGCGAAGAAGCCGTGCGCAAGTACAAGAAGGGCGACGAAGTGGAAGCCGTGGTTCTGGGCATCGACGTCGACAAGGAACGCATCTCGCTGGGCATCAAGCAGCTGTCGGGCGATCCGTTCAACAACTTCATCTCGGCCAACGACAAGGGCTCGCTGGTGACCGGCACCATCAAGGCTGTCGATCCGAAGGGCGCCGTGGTTCAACTGGCTGACGACGTGGAAGGCTACCTGCGCGCATCGGAAATCTCCGCTGACCGCGTGGAAGACGCCCGCAACGTGCTGAAGGAAGGCGAGCAGATCACTGCCCTGGTTGTGAACGTCGACCGCAAGTCGCGCAACATCAACCTGTCGATCAAGGCCAAGGACAACGTCGAGCAGCAGGAAGCCATGCAGAAGTTCCAGGCCGACACCAGCACCGCTGGTACGACCAACCTGGGCGCACTGCTGAAGGCCAAGCTCGGCCAGGACAACCAGTAATCGCAGGCCCTGACGCCCGCGCGAACGCCAATGACCAAGTCGGAGCTCGTCGAAAAACTGGCTGCCCGTTTCCCGCAGTTGCTGCTGCGGGATGCGGACATCTCGGTAAAAACGATACTCGACGCGATGTCGGATGCGCTGGCCGATGGCCATCGCATCGAGATCCGCGGATTCGGCAGTTTTGGTCTGAACCGGCGTCCGCCGCGCGTTGGGCGCAATCCCAAGTCCGGCGAGCGCGTGCTGGTGCCCGAAAAGCGGGTGCCGCACTTCAAGGCGGGCAAGGAGTTGCGCGAACGGGTGGACCGCAGCCTGACGCCGCCTTCGGGTGGCGCAAGTAACGGACACCTGACCGGTTCGCCGTCCGGCAAGGGGCCCCAGGGCACCACGCCGGCTGGTTCGACGGTGCTGCATGAGGGAAGCGGGCTGAATCTGGCTCGCTCCTGACCGCCTCCTAAGGCCGGCACTGTGTTGTCGTGAAAGAAGCGCTCCACCCGGGGCGCTTTTTTTGTTCAAGGTATCCCGTGGGCGTGCCGTTTTCGATTGCTGGAAGTGATTCCGCTACAATGCCGAGGTCTGCGCACGCAGGGATGCGCCTGTGCGCTCCCGCAACGCCACGCCTGCCACTACCGCATGAAACTCGTCGCCTGGATTATCCGCATCGTCCTGTTTGCGCTGCTGTTCGTGCTGGCGCTACGCAATACCGCGGACGCTTCGCTGCAGCTTTTCTTTGACGCCGTCTGGCGCGCCCCGCTGATCCTGATCCTGTTCGTGGCCTTTGTCCTGGGCGCCGTCGCGGCCCTGGCCGCGATTGCGCCAGGCCTGATGCGCCAGCGCATGGAAGTGGCGCGGCTGCGCCGGGCGCTCGGCGATGCCGGCCGCGAGCCGATGCCGGCTGGCGCGGAACGTGACGGCAAGAGCGCTCCTTACAACGTAGTAGGCCCGAAAGTCTGATCCATGATGTTTGAAACCTGGTGGCTGCTGGCGCTGCCACTTGTCTTTGGCCTTGGATGGATGGCGGCACGCCTCGATGTGCGCCAGCTCATCAGCGAGCAGGGTGCCTTGCCCCGCTCGTATTTCAAGGGCCTGAATTTCCTGCTCAACGAACAGCCGGACCAGGCCATCGATGCCTTCATCGAAGTGGCCAGGCTCGATCCCGAGACCACCGAACTCCACTTCGCGCTGGGTGCGCTGTTCCGGCGTCGCGGCGAAACCGAGCGCGCCATTCGGGTACACCAGAATCTGGCCACGCGCCCGGACCTGCCCGAACCCGAGCGCGAGCATGCCCTGTATGAACTGGGGCAGGATTTCCTGCGCGCCGGGCTGCTCGACCGTGCCGAAGAATCATTGCGCCGGCTGATGTCCGGCCCGTATGCGGCCTCGGCCAAGCGCGTGCTGCTCGAGCTCTACGAAGTGGAGAAGGAGTGGCAGAAGGCCATCGATGCCGCGCGCGAGCTGCAGTCGCTCGAGAAGACCGACTATCGCTTGCAGATTGCCCAGTTCTGCTGCGAAATCGCGCAGGATGCGTTGCAACGCAAGCGCCCTGAAGACGCGATCAAGTGGCTGCACCAGGCCATCCAGGAAAATCCCGCCAATGTGCGTGCGCCGATCCTGCTGGGCGACGTGGCCGCCGCGGCCGGCGACGCCCGCGCCGCACTGGGCCACTGGCTCGGCATCGAGCGGCAGGATGCCTCGTTCCTCCCGCTGGTGGCCGAGCGTCTGGTGAAAGGCTATGCCGGGCTCGGAGAACAAGGCGCCGCGCTCGACTGGCTGCGCGGTCTGCTCAAGGGCAGCCTTGCGCCGGAGTTGCTCGATGTTGCATTCAAGACCGAGCTGGAACAAAACGGGCCTGAAGCGGCGACGCGCCTCATGCGTGAGCAACTGCGCCGCCAGCCGACACTGCTGGCGCTGACCAGGTATTTCGAAGCGCAGGCTGCCGACATGGCGCCAGCCACCGCTGTTGCCGAGGCAGGCGATGCGTTGGCCGGTGCCGACGATTCCACTGGCAACGACAAGGCCAGGGAGACGGTGGCGATCCGTGATCTTCTGCAACTGCGTACGCGCAACCTCGCCCGCTACACCTGCCGCGAATGCGGCTTTCGCGCGCGGCTGTTCTATTGGCAGTGTCCCGGCTGCAACCGTTGGGAGACGTATGCGCCCCGCCGATCGGAAGCACTCGGCTGACCCGGCCGCTGTGCGAAACCATTTCATGTACATGCTATGAAAGTCACCATTATTGGCAGTGGCTATGTTGGCCTTGTCACCGGCGCGTGCCTGGCCGAACTCGGCAACGATGTGTTCTGCCTCGACGTCGATGAAAAGAAAATCGCCATGCTCAACGCCGGCGGCGTGCCGATCTACGAGCCGGGCCTGCAGGAAATCATCCAGCGCAACCGCGCGGCGGGACGGCTGACGTTCTCGACCGACGTGGCCGCCAGCGTCGATCACGCGGATGTGCAGTTCATCGCCGTAGGAACGCCGCCTGATGAAGACGGCTCCGCCGATCTCAAGTATGTGCTGGCCGCGGCACGCAATATCGGCCGCCATATGACCGGTTTCAAGGTCGTGGTGGACAAGTCAACCGTGCCGGTGGGCACGGGCGACCGCGTTGCGGCAGTCATTCGGGAGGAACTCGCCGCGCGCGGCCTGGAGGATCTCCAGTATTCCGTGGTGTCGAACCCCGAGTTCCTCAAGGAAGGCGCTGCGGTGGAAGACTTCATGCGGCCGGACCGCATCGTGCTGGGCTGTGGCGCCGACGCCGCCGGCCGCCACGCCCAGGCCACCATGCGCCAGCTCTATGCGCCGTTCAACCGCAACCACGAACGCACCTTCTACATGGATGTGCGCTCGGCCGAGTTCACCAAGTACGCGGCCAATTCGATGCTGGCCACGCGGATCTCGTTCATGAACGAACTGGCCAACCTGGCCGATGAGGTCGGGGCCGATATCGAACTCGTGCGCATGGGCATCGGCTCCGACCCGCGCATCGGCTACAGTTTCCTGTATGCGGGGGCGGGCTATGGAGGCTCCTGTTTTCCAAAGGACGTGCAGGCACTGATGCGCACGGCGGCGGACCACGGCAAGCCGATGCGCGTGCTGGAGGCAGTCGAGGCCGTCAACGGCGCGCAGAAGCAGGTGCTGGGCGACAAGGTGGTGCGCCACTTCGGCGAGGACCTCGGCGGGCGCACCTTCGCGCTCTGGGGGCTGGCCTTCAAGCCCAATACCGACGACATGCGCGAAGCGCCATCGCGCGTGCTGGCACGGGAACTGGTGTCGCGCGGCGCCACTCTGCGCACGCATGACCCGGTGTCGATGGAAGAAGCCCGGCGCGCGCTGGAGGCGGACCTCGCGGATATCCCGGGCGGTATCGACAAGATCAGCTTCCATACCGGCCAGATGGAGACGCTCGATGGTGCCGACGCACTGGTGATCGTGACGGAGTGGAAGGTGTTCCGCAGCCCGGATTTCGAGCAGATCAAGCGGCGCCTGAAGACGCCGGTGATCTTCGATGGCCGCAACCTGTACGAGCCGGAGGCCATGGCGCAGGCCGGCATCGAGTACCACGCGATCGGGCGTTCGGCCGCGAAGCGCTGAACGTATCGGCAGGCGACCGTGTCCGAGTAGGATCGGTATGCCAGAGGAACCAAGGGTATGAATCAAATTTCGCAGGATCAGATCCGCCAGGCGCGCATCCTGGTGGTCGGCGACATGATGCTGGACCGCTACTGGTTCGGCGACGTCGAGCGTATTTCACCGGAGGCGCCCGTCCCGGTCGTCCAGATCAAGCGCAGCGACGAGCGCCTGGGCGGCGCCGCCAACGTGGCCCGCAACTCGGCCGCGCTGGGTGCGCAGGTCGGCATGCTCGGCGTCGTTGGCGACGACGAGCCCGGCCGGACCATCGAATCGTTGCTGGCCGCCTGCAAGGTGCAGCCGTACCTGCACCGCGACGCGAGCGTCAACACGACGATCAAGCTGCGCGTGCTGGCCCACCAGCAGCAGCTGCTGCGCGTGGATTTCGAGAATCCGCCGGCACATGAAGTCCTGCTGTCCGTGCTGGACGGTTTCCAGGAGCTCGTGAAGCAGTACGAGGTGCTGCTCCTGTCGGACTATGGCAAGGGTGGCCTGACGCACGTCGGCCGCATGGTCGAGGCCGGTCGCGCGGCAGGCCGGATGGTCCTGGTCGATCCCAAGGGCGATGATTACTCGCGCTATCGCGGTGCCACGCTGATCACGCCCAACCGTGCGGAGATCCGCCGGGTTGTTGGGGCCTGGAAAAGCGAACAGGACCTCACCGCGCGAGCGCAGAACCTGCGTCGCGACCTGCAGCTCGAAGCGTTGCTGCTGACTCGTTCGGAAGAGGGCATGACTCTTTACACCGAGGCGGAGGTGCTGCATGTCTCGGCACAGGCGCGCGAAGTCTATGATGTATCTGGTGCCGGTGATACCGTGATCGCCACGCTGGCGACCATGCTCGCCGCCGGCGTGCCGCTGAAGCAGGCGGTGCAGTTCGCCAACCGCGCGGGTGGCATTGTCGTCGGCAAGCTCGGTACGGCCGTCGTCAGCTATCCGGAGCTGTTCGGCTCGGCGAACTGAACGCCAGGTTTCCGGCGCCCCTGTTGAACTCTCTGTCGGACCGATCATGGCCATCATCGTCACCGGCGCTGCGGGATTCATCGGCAGCAACCTTGTCAAGGGACTGAACGCGCGTGGCGAGGACCAGATTGTCGCCGTCGACAATCTCCATCGCCCTGACAAGTTCCACAACCTGGTGGATTGCGAGATTCGCGACTACCTCGACAAGGACGACTTCCTGCCCCGCTTCGAGCGCGGCGAGTTCGGCAGGGTGCGCGCGGTGTTCCATCTGGGCGCCTGCACCGACACGTTGGAGCAGGACGGCCGCTACCTGATGGAGAACAACTACCGCTACAGCAAGCGGCTGATGGAATCCTGCCTGGCGCAGGATGCGCAGTTCCTCTATGCCTCGTCGGCGGCGGTCTACGGCGAGTCCCCGACCTTTCGCGAAGTGCGTGACAGCGAGCGGCCCGTGAGCATCTACGGGTACTCCAAGTTCCTGTTCGACCAGGTCGTGCGCAAGCGGCTGGAAGGCGCGCTGTCGCAGGTGGTCGGCCTGCGCTATTTCAACGTGTATGGTGCCGGCGAGGCGCACAAGAATCGCATGGCCTCGATCGTCTGGCAGCAATTCGAGCAGTTCCGTGCCGAAGGCACGGTCAAGCTGTTCGGCGAACATGCTGGCCATGGTCCGGGCTGCCAGAGCCACGATTTTGTCGCGGTCGAGGATGTGGTGAGGGTCAACCTGTTCTTCCTCGACCATCCGCGCCGCTCGGGCATCTTCAATGTCGGGTCCGGACAGGCCCGTTCGTTCAACGATGTCGCCGCGGTCGTGGTCAACACGCTGCGCGCGGCAGAGGGCAAGCCACCGCTGGCGCCCGACGAACTGGTGCAGGAAGGCCTGCTGGAATACATCCGCTTCCCCGATGCGCTGCGTGGCCGGTACCAGAGCTTCACGCAGTCGGATCTGTCACGCCTGCGCGACACGGGCTATGCCACGCCCTTTGTTCCGATGGAAGAAGGTGTGGCGCGCTACTGCCAGTGGTTGCTCGATCGCTGCCATTGATTGTGCCCGGCGGGGCTATCGCAGCAGCGTTCCGAAACATCTCCGTGCAATCCGCGTGAACTTTGGTTGCGGCGCGCGCCGGCGTACGCGGCCGGTCCTATCCTGAGCGCACCTTGCCAATCCTGGCGAGGCAACGCAAATGCAAACGGATAAGGAACTCACCCATGTTCAAGACATTGCTCAGGCGCGGCTGCCTGGCCGCAGCGCTCTGGATGTCGTTCACCGGAGCCGCGATGGCCGCGGTGGACGTCAATTCGGCGGACGCTTCAGCCCTGACCTCGGTGAAAGGCATCGGGCCCGCAACGGCCAAGAACATCATTGACGAGCGCACCAAGCATGGCCCCTACAAGAGCGCGGACGATCTTGCCGAGCGCGTCAGCGGCGTCGGCACCAAGTCGGTAGCCCGCATGCAGGAGGCCGGCCTGACGATCGGTGCGAAGGCCGCGCCGGCAGCGGCTCCCGCCGGCGCGGCGGCTGCCTCTCGGCCCGCCAAGCGCTGATATGGCAAGGCGCCGCCGGTGCAAGGGAAGGGCACCGCGGCGCCATGGTCCTGTTGCTTCGAGTCCGATCCATCCGGTTCCATGTTGTGCCGTCGGTATGCACTACCTGACAGGCGCACGCTGCTTCGCTTGCAGACAGCGGCGGAGTATCATGCGGCAGCCAGCGAAGGCCACGGTATTCAGTCGGCCGCGCAAGATCCGAAAAAATCAGGCCGGGCCTGCCCTTTACCGAGGGGCCGGGGAGAGCCGGGCAGAACAACAGGGAGCATGACAATGACGAATGGCGAGGACGCAGGGTTTCTGCCGAAGTGGCGGTTGAAGACGGAAGGGGTTATCGGTCCGGATGAGCGCCTGCCTGCGGGGCAGACCGTGCTTGCCGGCATCCAGCATGTGGTGGCGATGTTCGGCTCCACGGCGATCGCGCCGATCCTGATGGGCTTCAATCCAAATATCGCCATCCTGTTCTCGGGCATCGGCACGCTCATCTTCTTCCTGTGCGTGCGCGGTCGGGTGCCGAGCTATCTCGGCTCCAGCTTTGCGTTCATCGCCGTCGTGATCGCGGCCACGGGTTACGCAGGAAGCGGGCCCAATGCCAATATCCCGGTGGCCCTGGGCGGCATCATTGCCGCTGGCGCGCTGTACACGGTCATCGGGCTCGTTGTGCAGGCGGTTGGCTATGGCTGGGTCGAGCGGTTGATGCCGCCTGTAGTGACCGGCGCGATCGTTGCGGCCATCGGGCTGAACCTGGCCCCAGTCGCTGTCAAGGCGGTGAGCGGCTCCTCGTTCGACACCTGGGTTGGCCTTCTGACCGTGCTGGCTGTCGGGCTGGTGGCGGTTCGGGCGCCGGGCATGATCGGACGCCTGCCGGTGCTGATCGGGGGCCTGTTTGGCTACCTGATTTACTATGCCGGCGCGAACCAGATGGGTCTTGGCAAGCCGATCGATTTCTCGGGCGTGGCAGCCGCGAGCTGGTTCGGGCTGCCGTCGTTCGCCTCGCCGGTGTTCCAGGCCAGCGCCATGCTGCTGATCGCCCCGGTGGCCATCGTGCTGGTGGCGGAGAACCTGGGCCACATCAAGGCCATCGGCGTGATGACCGGGCGCAACCTGGATCCGTACATCGGCCGCGCCTTCATCGGCGACGGCATCGCGACCATGCTATCGGCCAGCGGCGGCGGCACGGGCGTCACCACGTATGCCGAGAACATGGGCGTGATGGCCGTTACCAAGATCTATTCGACGCTGATCTTTGTCGTGGCGGCCGTGGTCGCCATCGTGCTTGGTTTCTCGCCAAAGTTCGGCGCACTGATCCTGACCATCCCGGGCCCGGTCATTGGCGGACTGACCATCGTGGTGTTCGGCCTGATTGCCGCTACGGCTGGCCGTATCTGGGTCCAGAACCACGTGGACTTCTCGAGTTCGCGTAACCTCATCACGGTTGGTGCCACGCTGACCGTGGCTGCGGGCGACCTGACCCTGAAGCTTGGTGGCATGACGCTCGGGGGCATCGGCACCGCAACCTTTGGCTGCATCCTGCTCTATCACCTGCTGGGCGAAGGCAACAAGGAAGCGTAAGCCTGTGCGGCCCTGCCGGGAGTGGGCCCAACCGGCCCCTCCGGCGCGTGTCGGGGCCCTGGTTTACAATGTGCGGGACCAATTCCACCCCGCACCATGGCCTACAAGACAATCGAAGACACCATCGGCAATACGCCGCTGGTCAGACTGCAGCGCATTCCCGGTGCCGCCAACGACGCGCGCGGCAATGTCATCCTGGGCAAGCTAGAGGGCAACAACCCGGCCGGATCGGTCAAGGATCGGCCGGCAGTCTCGATGATTGCCCGCGCGGAGGCACGTGGCCGCATCAAGCCCGGCGATACGCTGATCGAATCCACGTCCGGCAACACTGGCATCGCGCTCGCCATGGCTGCGGCAATCCGCGGCTACAAGATGGTGCTGATCATGCCGGAAGACCTGAGCCTGGAGCGCCGCCAGAGCATGGCGGCCTATGGTGCGGAGATCATCCTGACGCCGGTGAAGGGCGGCATGGAGTACGCGCGTGACCTGGCGGATTCCATGGAGCGCGACGGCAAGGGCGTCATCCTGGACCAGTTCTCCAATCCGGACAATCCGCTGGCCCACTACGAAACGACCGGGCCGGAGATCTGGCGCGATACCGAAGGCCGGATCACGCATTTCGTTTCGGCGATGGGTACGACGGGCACCATCACGGGTGTCTCGCGTTACCTGAAAGAGCAGAATCCCGCCATCGAGATCATCGGCGCGCAGCCGGAGGAAGGCTCGCGCATTCCCGGTATTCGCAAATGGCCGGAGGCCTACCTGCCGAAGATCTATGACCCCAAGTATGTGGATCGCACCGAGCCTGTCAGCCAGGCCGATGCGGAACATATGGCGCGCCGCATGGCGAGTGAGGAGGGCATTTTTTCCGGTATCTCGGCTGCGGGCGCACTGTGCGTGGCCATGCGCGTTGCCGAGGAAGTGGAAAACGCGACAATCGTTTTCGTCGTCTGCGACCGCGGGGACCGGTATCTGTCCACCGGCGTATTTCCCGCCTGAGAGGCTTGCCCCAAGGCGACGTGCGCTTCCGCGCGTCGAAGCATTCGGCGACCGGCCTTGCCAGTGGCCGAATGTTGATCCGCGAGCCTCGTTGGTCTCGTTGGTCTCGTTGGTCTATGCAGCGGCCTTGTCCCGGATCCACCCCTCGACCACCCCCAGGACGGACTCCGGAGTGATCCGGTACATGCAATCGCAGGTCACCGTCTCCAGCTTCGCGCAATCGGTACAGCTCTTATCCTCGACCAGGTTCTGGGCTCGATTTCCCAGCGCCGCCCACCGGCCAGGATGCATCGGACGCGTGGGCGGGAACAGCCCCAGCGTGCGCTGTCCAATCGCCGCCGACAGGTGCAGCGGCCCGGTGCCGCTCGCAATCAGGCCGTCAGCCTGATGAATGAAGGTCGTGAGTTGGCCAAGCGTTTGCGTACCGCACAGGCTGGTCACGTTTGGCTGTGACAGCAGCGCGCTGCCGTTGGCCTTCAGCCACTCTCCTTCCTTCGCGCTGCCCGACAACCAGAGATGGACGTCCTTTCTGGCCGACAGCATCGTGGCGAGCCTGGCGTAGTACTCGATCGGCCATTCGCGGCCATGGCCGTTCGACTTGGTATGCAGAACCAGGTTGAACGCATAGCGGCCCTGCATTTCGGCAATGGCGGTGTCCGCCGGAATGTCAAAGTGGTACAGCCCGGGAATTTCCTCCAGGGACGGCGTGCTGCGGCTCCCGAACGGGCTCAGGAACTGAAAGTTGATCTGCGCTTCATGCTCTTCCATGATCCGCTTGCTGAAGCGCACGCGCCGGTTGCAATAGAACAGCAGGTAGAGCTTCTGGCGGGCATTGCCGATCCGGTGCCGGATGCCGGCGCGAAAGGCGGCCATGGCGAGCTTGCGATCGGGCTGCGCCAGGATGATGGTATCGATCCCCGACTTTTTCAGAAATTCGACCGGCGCATCGGCCATGCTTTCCAGTTCGATGACTTCATCGATATCGGTGCAGAAACGGACCAGCGGCGCGGCATAGGCACGGCAAAGAAAGCTGATCTTTGCATTCGGGTTCAATTGCCTCAGTCGGGCGACCATGGGCAAAGTCAGTACTATGTCGCCGATATTGTCGGTGCGGCTGACCAGTATGTGTTTGCTTCGAATTGCCATTTATCTTCGATGTGAGAGCAGGGGGATGTCATGCCATCGGGGCATTACCGCCGCGCCCGCTTGCGCAAATACCGCACATACCACTTCAGGCTTTCCACGGGTTTCCCCTGGCGGAACATGAAGCGCGAATGCATGCGCATTTCCTTGGTGTTTCTCGGCTCCGGATCGAGCGGCTTGTCGTGCCACGGTGACAAGGCCAGATACTTGCGGAACAGGGTTCGCGCTTCGTGGCCACTCCAATCCGCCCACGGTTTGACCGAGCCAGCGAAATGGATAAAGACGGCCTTGCCGACGGGACGCATCGCGAAGCTGTTGACGTTCAGGTCGTGGATCAGGTCGTACAGGTAGTTCCAGCGCGGCGATATATACCGCGCGCGGCCATTGAGCACTTTATTGAGCGCGTCCTGGTCGTTGAAACGCATGTCGGTGCTGGTATCGAGCAAGGCTTCCAGCGTCTGCGGCGTAATGTTTTCCGCCAGCCACTTCTCGATATTCATGAACAGCACGCCGCCGTTGAAGTACTCCTCGCGGGCCAGGCCCAGCGCGGCAACGCGGCGGCGCAGCGTGACCGGGGCATCCGGCACCACGACCGCGATATCGCTGCTGATGTCCATGTCGACCAACTCATCGAGGCGGCCGACACACAGGATATCGGCATCCAGGTACAGCACGCGCCCGGTCTGGCCGCGCAGTACCTCGGGGATCACCAGGCGCGTGAAAATCGACAGCGAATAGTGCGAATGGCCAAGGAAATGCGAGAACTGCGTGAACGACGCCAGGTCGAGCAGATGCAGCTGCGTGCTGACCGGATACATTTCTTCTAGCTGCTTCAGGCGGCGCTGGTTATCTTCCAGCGCCGAGAACGTCAGCACATGGAATGTGAAATGCTGCCCCGGGTTGTTGTCGATGATCGAGGCGATCGTCGCGCCCATCGGCCGGAAGTAGTTGTCATCGACGCAGAAGGCGATATGGAACGAAGGCTTGCCGTTGGTGCCCGTCATCGGCGCGGGCGCGGTGCTGGTGGACGAGGTCAGGTTCATTGCATGGCCTTCATGACTTGTTCGACGGTGACGGCCTTGACCCAGTCCCGTCGGTTGGGGGCGGTGATGACCGTGCTGTGGTCGCGGTCGATCGGCACCCATTCCGGGTTTTTCTGGCGCATCAGTGCGATGACCGGCACATGCACGGCATTAGCCAGGTGCATCACCGCCGTTTCCACCGAGATGATCAGGTCGCATTGCGCCAGGATGGCTGGCAGCTGGAAGAAGTTGTCTTCGGCGCTGAACAGCTCGGTGCGCGCGAGGGCGTATCCGCCGATGACTTCGCGCGCATGGGCCAGCTCCTGCGGCACGGCATTGACAATAAAGCAGCTGTCGCGCCAGTGCGGCTGCTGCTGCATGCCCTGGATCAGGGCTGCGACCTGTTCCAGCGACCAGCAGCGCTTCTTCGTCTTGGCATAGGGGTTGATGAAGACCAGCTTCCCCTGGCGCGGGGCAAAGCCCCAGGCGGCCAGCGTTTCCTGCGCATACTGTTGCCATCGCGCGGGAATGTCGACAAACGGAAAGCGCTCCGCTGCGCTGACTTCCAGACCGCTGATCTGTCGGAACCAGTGGGCGTACACGTCGCTGATGTGCCGCGGCGCGGACCGGTCGACCTTGTACGGCGGAATCGATGCATCGAGCTTGCGGTAGGCAAGCAAGTGGTGCGGCTGATAGAAACGGACCGGCCGCGTCATGCCGACCACGAAGCCGTCCGGGCTGATCGTGCGCGCCAGGTCTGCGTACTGGTGCGGGCGCAGCGTCGCCAGCGACACCACGATCGGGTAGTGCTCCTGGCGGGCCTCGCGAATCGATTCTTCGTAGAGTTCCGGGCTGTACGTGCGCGCATAGATCTTGCTGAAGAACGGGCACGCGGCAACCCAGTCGTAGAGCGAGTACTTGCGGAGATATTCCCAGGCCTTGGTATCGCTGGTGCGACGGACTTCATCGACCCAGAGATGGATTTCCAGGTGCGGGTTTGCCTGCGCGAAGGCTTTGAAGAAGTTTTGCAGATAGGTGAAGTCGCCCAGGGCAAGGTGGGCGATAAACAGTATCTTTTTCGACTGCTTCAGTAAATCTGCGGGAATCAGGGTCTGGGATGGTGTCACGAATGGCTCGCGGGAAGTCACGTGGCGTCAGGCCGCTATTGTAAGGGAGCGCAACGGTTGGCCCGGAAATTGCGGTGGCTTTTGGTTCACAATTCGTGGGCGCAATGAATTGGCCCGCCAGCAACAGGCTGGCGGGCCGCAATGTACGTCGGTTGGCTGGGGCCTCAGCCCATCGCGGCCTTGACGGCCTCGCCCAGCTGATACACCGCCAGCGCGTAGAAAAAACTGCGGTTGTAGCGGGTCAGCACATAAAAATTGCGCAGGCCGATCATGTACTCGGTGGGCTGGTCGGGCGTAGGCAGGTCGACCACCAGGACGCCGGTCTCGCCTTCACGGACCGCGTCGATGGGCTCATCGAGCCTCAGGCCGGCCTTGGTCAACTGGTTCAGCGTGCGCGTCGGCCAGGGTTCGCCGTCCGCGGCCGCGGCTGCGATGCCGCGGCTGCCCTCATCGGGCGCCAGTCGCCAGACCACGGGCCGGCCTGCTTCCCAGCCATGCAGCTGGAGAAAGCGGCCGACGCTGCCGATCGCGTCCGCGGGGCTGTTGCGCAGGTCGATACGACCGTTGCCGTCATAGTCGGTCGCGTACTCGCGCAGGCTGGTCGGCATGAACTGCGGGATGCCGATGGCGCCCGCGTAGGAGCCGAGCACCGAAAAGACGTCGGTGCGGGTGTCGCGGCACCACAGCAGGTAGTCCGCAAGCTGGTTGCGGAACAGTGTCGTCCTGGCGTCGCGGTTGGGCGTGGATGGGTAATCGAAGGCCAGCGTCGAGAGCGAGTCGATCACGCGGAACGTGCCCATGTCGCGTCCGTAGATGGTCTCGACGCCGATGATGCCGACGATGACGGAGGCCGGCACGCCGAACTCCGCTTCGGCGCGGCGCAGCGTGTCGCGGTTCTCCTGCCAGAAGCGCACGCCCGCGTTGATGCGGATCGGCTCGATAAAGCGCGAGCGATAGGCGCGCCAGCTTTTGCGCCCGGGCGTGGCCGGCGGCAGGATCAGCCGTGCCACGGTAGCGGAATAGACGGCTTGTCCGAACCAGTTTTCCAGCGCGCCGCGGTCAAAGCCGTGGCGGGTCACCATGTCGTCGATGAAGGCCCGCGTTTGTGCATTGTCGCGATAGCGTCCGGGTTCGATTTCTTCTTCCCGGACGCTCACGCGGCGCTTGCCGGCGGCGAGGAGGTTGGGCGAGAGGCCGCAGAGTCCCAGTGCGGCAGCGGAGAGCGCGGCGCCCAGCAACGGGCGGCGCAATGAACGCTGGGTGTCGGTCATGGTGTCCTTAGCAAGTCGCAGCGAGTATAGCGGATGGCACTCCGCTATTCCCCGCGAATGCGGCACCGCGACAGGTCTGGCGCGGCGCTGGCGGCCTTGTCCTGTGCTAACGTAACGTTTGGAGACAAAACACGAAGATAAGACATGCCGACGGGCTATTACACGCATCCGGAGTTCCTGCGGCACGAGATGGGTCATTTCCATCCCGAGTGCCCGGAACGCCTGCAGGCGATCGAGGATCACCTGATTTCCCACGGCATGGACGGTCTGCTGGAACGCCGCGAGGCGATGCCGGCCACCCGCGAGCAGATCGAACGCGTGCACGGGGCCGACTATGTCGATTCGCTGGAGCGCGCCAGCCCGGCCAGCGGCTACTACCCGATCGACCCCGACACCTCGATGAACTCGCATACGCTGGCTGCGGCAAAGCTGGCAGCGGGCGCGGCGGTCGCGGCGACCGACGCCGTGATGGCGGGCGAGGTGGAAAACGCATTCTGCTGCGTGCGCCCGCCCGGACACCACGCCGAGCCCGACCGCGCCATGGGTTTCTGCTTCTTCAACAACGTGGCGGTCGCCGCGCGCCATGCGCTGGCGGCGCACGGGCTCGAACGCGTGGCGATCGTCGACTTCGACGTCCATCACGGCAATGGCACCGAGGCCGCATTCCGCGGCGACCCGCGCGTGCTGATGTGCAGCTTTTTCCAGCACCCGTTCTATCCCTATAGCGGCACCGAGCATATCGCCACCAATATGGCGAACATCCCGTTGCCGGCCTATACCAACGGGCTGGCCGTGCGCGAAGTGGTCGAGACCATATGGCTGCCGCGCCTGAATGAATTCCGTCCGCAGATGGTGTTTATCTCCGCCGGCTTCGACGCACACCGCGAGGATGACCTCGGCCAGATGGGCCTGGTCGAGCAGGACTACGCCTGGATTACCGGCCAGCTCATCGATGTGGCGCGCGCCCACGCAAACGGGCGCATCGTCAGTTGCCTGGAGGGTGGCTACAACCTGAGTGCGCTGGGGCGCAGCGTGCTGGCGCACCTGAAAGTGCTGCTGGAACGATAAGGAGGATAGCCTGGCATGGCCGATACCGATCCGCGCGTGAGCGCGCTGCTGACCGAGTCCCGCGACGCGCAGGGCGTTGCCCGGCTGACCATGAACCGCCCGGAGGCGTTCAACGCGCTGTCCGAGGGCCTGCTGGACGAACTGACGGGTGCCTTTGCCCGATTGTCCGCCGATGACACCGTGCGCGTCGTGGTGCTGGCCGGGGCGGGGAAGGCCTTCTGCGCAGGACACGACCTGCGCGAAATGCGCGCCGAACCTTCGCACGATTACTACCGGCGCCTGTTCGACCGCTGCACGCGCATGATGATGGCGATCCAGAAGATGCCGCAGCCGGTCATCGCGCGAGTCCACGGCATCGCGACCGCGGCGGGTTGCCAACTGGTGGCCATGTGCGACCTGGCGGTGGCCGCCGACGATGCGCGCTTTGCCGTGTCCGGCGTCAATCTCGGCTTGTTCTGTTCCACGCCGGGCGTGGCCTTGTCGCGCAACCTGTCGCGCAAGCAGGCCATGGAAATGCTGCTAACGGGCGACATGATCGATGCGGCCACCGCGTGCGCCCGCGGCCTGATTAACCGTGCCGTGCCCCTGGCACAGTTGGATGAAGAGGTGGCGCGCCTGGCCGCGAGCGTCTGCGCCAAGCCGGCGGCGGCCGTGGCGGCGGGCAAAGGGCTGTTCTACCGGCAACTCGAAATGGGCATCGAGGCGGCGTACCAGCTGGCCGGACAAACCATGGCGTGCAACATGATGGACGATTCGGCGCTGGAGGGCGTTCAGGCTTTCCTGGATAAGCGTCCACCGGATTGGCGTGCCCCGTAAGGCATATTTAACGCCCTATATACCGTGGGCGCATAAGGGAATCGGCAAAAATTCGTTTAGGGTATGAAGCGAATCGCTTAAAATGCTCGCTTCATAAAAATAACGTGCGGCAACAGCGCTGGAGATTTTCTCGCCTGTTGCCGTTTTCTTTTGGTCAATCCCATGATCGAACTGCAAGGACTCTCGCAGCGCTTCCCCGGCGGATCGGGTGAAGTGCATGCATTGCGGGACGTCAGCCTGTCCATCGGGGCGGGCGAGGTCTTCGGCATTATCGGCCGCAGCGGCGCGGGCAAGAGCACGCTGGTACGCGCCATCAACCTGCTCAACCGCCCCACCAGCGGACGCGTGATCGTCGCCGGCCAGGACCTGACCGCGCTGGACAACGGCGCGCTGCGCCTGGCGCGACGCGAGATCGGCATGATCTTCCAGCACTTCAACCTGCTGTCGTCGCGCACCGTGTTCCAGAACGTGGCACTGCCGCTGGAGTTGGCGGGCAAGTCGAAGTCGGAAATCGAGGGCACCGTGCTGCCGCTGCTCGAACTGGTCGGGCTTTCAGCATTGAAGGACCGCTATCCGGCGCAGATCTCCGGTGGTCAGAAGCAGCGCGTGGGCATTGCGCGCGCGCTGGCGAGCAAGCCCAAGGTGCTGCTGTCGGACGAGGCGACCTCCGCGCTCGACCCCGAAACCACCCGCTCGATCCTTGACCTGCTCAAGCAGATCAACCGTGAACTGGGCCTGACCATCGTGATGATCACGCACCAGATGGAGGTGATCAAGCAGGTCTGCGATCGCGTGGCGGTGCTGGAAGCCGGCCGCGTGGTGGAAGAAGGGCGCGTGATCGACGTGTTCCTGCGTCCCCGGCATGAAGTCACGCGCGCGATGATCGGCGACGTGATTGCGCAGGAGCTGCCCGAGAGCGTGCTCAAGCGCGTGGAAAGCCGGCTGGGCAACGGGCGCGATCATGTCTACCGACTGGCCTTTACCGGCGAGGGCGTGGACCAGCCGGTGCTGGCGCAGGCCATTCGCCGCTATGGGCTCGATTTCAACATCCTGCACGGCCATATCGATGAAATCCAGGGACAGGCCTTCGGCTCCCTGGCGATCATGGCGACTGGCGAACTGGCCGACGTGAAGGCGGCAATGGAATACCTGCAGCAACAGGGCGTGGTGGTCGAGGAGATCGAACATGTTGTCTGAGATGTTTGACCTGTTCCTCACGTCGTTCAACGAAACGCTGCTGATGGTGGCGATCTCCGGCGTGGTCGGCTCGCTGCTGGGCGTGCCCTTGGGCGTGCTGCTGCACCTGACCAATCGTGGTGGCGTGCTGTCGCATCCGCTGTTCAACCGCACCATCGGCGTGGTCGTCAACGCGGTGCGTTCGATCCCGTTCATCATCCTGCTGGTGGTAGTGATCCCGTTCACGCGCGTGATCGTGGGTTCGTCGATCGGCACCACGGCCGCCATCGTGCCGCTGACCATCGCGGCGATCCCGTTCATTGCGCGCCTGGTGGAAAGCGCGCTGCGCGAGGTCGACAAGGGCCTGGTCGAGGCGGCGCAGTCGATGGGCGCCACCACCGGACAGATCGTCTGGAAGGTGCTGCTGCCCGAGGCAATGCCCGGCATCGTCGCCGGCCTGACCATCACCTTCGTGAGCCTGGTCGGTTATTCGGCCATGGCGGGCGCGATCGGCGGTGGCGGCCTGGGCGACCTGGGCATCCGCTATGGCTACCAGCGCTACATCACCGAGGTGATGGTCGCGGTGGTCGTGATCCTGATCATCTTCGTGCAGGCCGTGCAGAGCTTTGGCGACTGGCTGGTCCGGCGCATCAGCCATCGCTGATCGTCACCAGAGTCGATTCACCGGCAACCAAACAGGCTGTGTCGCATCCGCGGTCAGCCGGCTACTTGAGAAAGAAGGCAAGACATGCAACGTCGCAACCTGCTGCAATGGATTCTCGGCGCCGCCCTCGGCGCCACACTGGCCACGGGCGCCATGGCCCAGGACAAGCCGATCAAGATCGGCGTCACCGGCGGCCCGCACGCGCAGATCATGGAGCAGGTCAAGAAGGTCGCGGCCAAGGATGGCCTCAACATCCAGGTGATTGAATTCAGCGACTACGTGCAGCCCAATGCCGCGCTGGCCGCTGGCGACCTGGATGCCAACAGCTACCAGCACCTGCCGTATCTCGAAGCCCAGATGAAGGACCGCGGCTACAAGTTCACGCATATCGCCTTCACGGTCACGTTCCCGATGGGCGTGTATTCCAAGAAGATCAAGTCGCTGGACCAGCTCAAGGCCGGCGCGCGCGTCGGCGTGCCGAACGATCCGACCAACGGCGGCCGCGGCCTGCTGCTGCTGCAGAGCAAGGGCCTGATCAAGCTCAAGCCGAATGCCGGCCTGAAGGCAACGCCGCTGGATATCGTCGAGAACCCGAAGAAGCTCCGCATTGTCGAGCTGGACGCCGCGCAACTGCCGCGCTCGCTCGATGACCTGGACGCCGCCGCGATCAATGGCAACTATGCGGAATCGGCGGGTTTGTCGCCCACACGTGATGCAATCGCCATGGAAGGCCCGAAGGGTCCCTATGCGAACCTGATCGCGATCCGCGAGGCCGACAAGAACAAGCCCTGGGTCGCCAAGCTGGTGAAGGCCTACCAGTCGCCGGAAATCAAGCAATACATCACTTCCACCTTCAAGGATTCGGTGATTACGGCCTGGTAAGTCGGGGACTTCATCCAAATCGACGATGTGCGTGCCGCCCGGGTGGCGGCACAATCACCAGCGTGCAAAAGGCCTGCCGGGCTATGCCCGGCAAAATTTTGCCGATAAAATAGTACGATCGTTCGAAAAATATGAGAGCCGCCAACCCGGTGGTTATAATGACGAGCGGACAAATTTCTGACTATCAGCTATCAGTGGAGTGAGCGCATGAAAGTACTCGTCGCAGTCAAGCGGGTGGTGGATTACAACGTTAAGGTGCGGGTGAAGGCCGACGGCACCGGCGTGGATCTGGCCAATGTCAAGATGAGCATGAACCCGTTCGACGAAATCGCCGTCGAAGAGGCCGTGCGCCTTAAGGAAGCGGGCGTTGCCACCGAAGTCATCGCCGTGTCGTGCGGCGTGGCGCAGTGCCAGGAAACCCTGCGCACCGCCATGGCGATCGGTGCCGACCGCGGCATCCTGGTGGAATCGAACGAAGACCTGCAGCCGCTGGCCGTGGCCAAGCTGCTCAAGGCCCTGATCGACAAGGAGCAGCCGCAACTGGTGATCCTGGGCAAGCAGGCCATCGACGACGACTCGAACCAGACCGGTCAGATGGTGGCCGCGCTGGCAGGCCTGCCGCAGGCGACCTTCGCCTCGAAGGTGGTCGTGGCTGACGGCAAGGCATCGGTGACCCGTGAAGTCGACGGCGGTCTCGAAACCCTGTCGCTGAAGCTGCCGGCCGTGGTGACGACCGACCTGCGCCTGAACGAGCCGCGCTACGTCACGCTGCCGAACATCATGAAGGCCAAGAAGAAGCCGCTCGATACCGTCAAGCCGGAAGACCTCGGCGTGGACGTCAAGCCGCGCCTGTCGACCCTGAAGGTGGTCGAGCCTGCCAAGCGCAGCGCGGGTGTGATGGTGCCGGACGTTGCGACGCTGGTGCAGAAGCTGAAGAACGAAGCCAAAGTTATCTGAGCGCGGGGAGATAGAACATGACTGCACTCGTCATTGCTGAACACGACAATCAATCGATCAAGGCCGCCACGCTGAACACCGTGACGGCAGCTGCCCAATGCGGCGGCGATGTCCACGTGCTGGTGGCTGGCGCCAACGCCGCCGCCGCTGCCGCCGCCGCCGCGAAGATCGCCGGCGTGTCGAAGGTGCTGCTGGCCGACGCCGCCTACTTCGGCGACGGCCTGGCCGAGAACGTGGCCGAGCAGGCGCTGGCCATCGCCAACGACTACAGCCACATCCTGGCTCCCGCCACCCCGTACGGCAAGAACATCCTGCCGCGCGTGGCCGCCAAGCTGGACGTGGCGCAGATCTCGGAAATCTCCAAGGTCGACGCCCCGGACACGTTCGAGCGTCCGATCTACGCTGGCAACGCCATCGCCACCGTGAAGTCGTCGGACAAGATCAAGGTCATCACCGTGCGCGGTACGGCCTTTGACGCCGCTGCCGCCGAAGGCGGTTCGGCCGCCGTGGAAAACCTGCCGGCCGTGGCCGACGCAGGCGTGTCGCAGTTTGTTTCGCGCGAGGTGGCCAAGAACGACCGTCCGGAACTGACCGCCGCCAAGGTGATCGTCTCGGGTGGCCGTGGCGTGGGCTCGGGCGAGAACTACACCAAGGTGCTGACGCCGCTGGCCGACAAGCTGGGCGCCGCGCTGGGCGCTTCGCGCGCGGCCGTGGACGCCGGCTTCGTGCCGAACGACTACCAGGTCGGCCAGACCGGCAAGATCGTCGCGCCGCAGCTGTACATCGCCGTCGGTATCTCGGGCGCGATCCAGCACCTGGCCGGCATGAAGGACTCCAAGGTGATCGTTGCGATCAACAAGGACGCCGAAGCCCCGATCTTCTCGGTGGCGGACTACGGCCTGGTTGGTGACCTGAACACCGTGGTGCCGGAGCTGGTTGCCGCACTGGGCTGATGCATCGCCGGCTGCCTTGCGGCCGGCCCTGTAAAGATGCTGCATAAGCCGTTCCGGGCCTGTCCCGCGAACGGCTTTTTCATACACGTTTGGAGACATCGATGACCTACCGCGCACCGCTCAAGGACATGCTGTTCGTGATGAACGAGCTGGCGGGGCTGGAAGCCGTCAGCCAGTTGCCGGGCTTCGAGGAAGCCACGCCGGAAACCGCCCAGGCTGTACTGGAAGAGGCCGCCAAGTTCAACGAGCAGGTGGTAGCGCCGCTGAACCGCGCCGGCGACCTGGACCCGAGCAGTTGGAAAGACGGCGTGGTCACTACCACCCCGGGCTTCAAGGAAGCGTTCCGTCAGTTTGCCGAGGCTGGCTGGCAAGGCGTGCAGCATCCGCAGGAATTCGAAGGCCAGGGCCTGCCCAAACTGATTGGCACGCCCTGCAACGAAATGCTCAACAGCGCGAACCTGTCGTTCTCGCTGTGTCCGCTGCTGACGGACGGCGCCATCGAGGCGCTGCTGACGGCCGGCTCCGATGCGCAGAAGGCCACCTACCTGCCCAAGCTGATCTCCGGCGCGTGGACTGGCACCATGAACCTGACCGAGCCGCAGGCCGGTTCGGACCTGGCTGCGGTGCGCACGCGTGCGGAGCCGCAGGGCGACGGTACCTTCAAGATTTTCGGCACCAAGATCTTCATTACCTACGGCGAGCACGACATGGCGGACAACATCGTCCACCTGGTGCTGGCTCGCACGCCGAATGCGCCGGAAGGCGTGAAGGGCATCTCGCTCTTCATCGTGCCGAAGTTCCTGGTCAACGCGGACGGCTCTACGGGCGCGCGCAACGACGTGCATTGCGTGTCGATCGAACACAAGCTGGGCATCAAGGCCAGCCCGACCGCGGTGCTGCAGTTCGGCGACCACGGCGGTGCCATCGGCACGCTGGTGGGCGAAGAGAATCGCGGCCTCGAGTACATGTTCATCATGATGAACTCGGCGCGTTTCGCGGTCGGCATGCAGGGCATTGCCATTTCCGAGCGGGCCTACCAGCAGGCCGTGGGCTATGCTCGCGAACGCGTGCAGAGCCGCCCGGTCGATGGTTCGGCGCGCGAGGCGGTGACGATCATCCACCATCCGGATGTCAAGCGCATGCTGATGACCATGCGCAGCCTGATCGAAGGCGCGCGTTCCGTGGCCTACGTGGCTGCCGCCATCAGCGATGCGGCGCATAACCATCCGGACGAGGCGGTGCGCAAGCAGAACCAGGCCGTCTACGAGTTCCTGGTGCCGATCGTGAAGGGCTGGAGCACCGAGATGTCGATCGATGTGACGAGCCTTGGCGTGCAGGTGCACGGTGGCATGGGCTTCATCGAGGAAACCGGTGCGGCACAGCATTACCGGGATTCGCGCATCCTGGCGATCTACGAAGGCACCACCGCCATCCAGGCGAATGACCTGGTCGGCCGCAAGACGGTGCGTGACGGTGGCGCGGTGGCGCGTAGTCTCTGCGCCGGCATCGCCGAAACCGAAGCCGCACTGGGCAAGCACGGCGGCGCGGCCTTCATGGCAGTGCAGGCGCAACTGGCCAAGGGCCGTGCTGCGCTCGAAGCCGTGGTGGCGTTCGTCGTCGCCAATACCAAGTCGGACCCGAACGCGGTGTTCGCGGGCAGCGTGCCTTACCTGAAGCTGTGCGGCATTGTGTTCTCGGGCTGGCAGCTTGGCCGCGCGATGCTGGCGGCGGACGCGAAGCGTGCGGCAGATCCGGGCTTCCATGATGCCAAGATTGCCACAGCGCATTTCTTCGCCGAGCATGTCTTGTCGCAAGCGTCGGGGTTGCGCGATGCCATCGTCGCGGGCTCTGCGCCGGTGAATGCCGTTTCGCCTGAGCAGTTCTGATTCGGCGTTTTCCGGCATACAAAAAAGGGCGGCCTGTCGGGCCGCCCTTTTTTGCTGATATGTCCGGCCCGGTCAGGCCGTCGCGGGACGCGGCATGCCGTGCGTGCGAGCCGGCTTCAGGTACCGTGCCACCGACAGGTCGTCCGCGCGGATCGCGGGGGACTTGCCCGAGACCAGATCCGACAGCAGCTTGCCCGAGCCGCAGGCCATGGTCCAGCCAAGCGTGCCGTGGCCCGTATTGAGCCAGAGGCCGCGTACCTGGGTCGGGCCGACGATGGGCGTGCCGTCCGGCGTCATCGGACGCAGGCCGGTCCAGAAGGTGGCCTCGCTGACATCGCCGGCGCCCGGGAACAGGTCGGTGACCACGTGTTCCAGCGTGCGGCGCTTGGCCGGATCGAGCGAACGGTCATAGCCGACGATCTGCGCCATGCCGCCGACGCGGATGCGATCCTCGAAGCGCGTGATCGCGACCTTGTAGGTTTCGTCCAGCACGGTCGATACCGGGCTGCGCGAGGCATCTGTCATCGGCACCGTGATCGAGAAGCCCTTGAGCGGATAGACCGGCAAGTTGGACATGCCATGCAGGAACGGCTTGACGAGCTGCGTCGACCAGCTGCCCAGCGCCACGACGACGAGGTCGGCCGGCATGGGCTCGCCATCGACCACGGCGCCGGTCACGGCGTCGCCTTGGGTCATCAGGTTGTTGATCGAGCGGTTGTAGAGGAATTTCACGCCCAGCGACTCGGCCATGGCTGCCAGGCGTCCGGTAAACATCTGGCAGTCGCCGGTTTCGTCGTTGGGGAGGCGCAGGCCGCCGCTCAGCTTGTGGCTGACGGCGGCCAGCGCCGGTTCGCTCGCGGCGAGTTCCTCGCGCGAAAGCAACTGGTAGGGCACGCCGGCTTCCTCGAGTACGGCGATGTCCTTCGCCGCGCCATCGAGTTGGCCCTGCGTACGGAACACTTGCAGCGTGCCTTGCTGGCGTCCTTCATAGGCAATGCCGGTCTGGGCGCGCAGGTCGCGGATGCAATCGCGGCTGTATTCGGCCAGCCGCACCATGCGTTCCTTGTTGACGGCGTAGCGCTCGGCGCTGCAGTTCTGCAGCATCTGCCACATCCATTGCAACTGGAACAGGGTCCCGTCAGGGCGAATGCTCAGCGGCGCGTGTTCCTGGAACATCCACTTGATGGCTTTGAGCGGCACGCCCGGAGCGGCCCACGGCGATGCGTATCCCGGCGAGATCTGCCCGGCATTGGCAAAGCTGGTGCCGAGCGCTGGGCCAGCTTCGCGGTCCACAACCGTTACTTCATGACCGGCTTTGGCCAGATACCACGCACTGGTGACGCCGATGACGCCACTGCCAAGTACGAGAACGCGCATGTTTCGGGGGCTCCTAACCAGGATGTCAGGGTATTGAAGGATTTGTCTCTATACTATTGAATATAACCCAGTCATAGTTTTCGAATTTCTTAGAAAAACAGGAATAACTCATGAGAACCAGTCGCCAGCCGGTGCGTGCCCTCGACCGCCTCGACCGCAAGATCCTGATGCTGCTGCAGGCGGATGGCCGGATGTCGATGAAAGACCTCGCCGAGGCGGTCGGGCTGACCATCACGCCGTGCATCGAGCGGGTCAAGCGCCTGGAGCGCGATGGTGTCATCATGGGCTACTACGCGCGGCTGAATCCGGGCTTGCTCGGCAGCGCGCTGCTGGTGTTCGTCGAGATCTCGCTCGGGAACAAGTCGGGCAATATGTTCGAGCAGTTCCGCCGCGAAGTCCTGCGGATTCCGGAGGTGCTGGAGTGCCATCTGGTCTCGGGCGACTTCGATTACCTGATCAAGGCGCGCATCCGCGAGATCGGCGAATATCGGCGCCTGCTCGGCGATATCCTGCTGCAGTTGCCGGGCGCCGCGCAGTCAAAGAGCTACGTAGTCATGGAAGAGATCAAGGAGACACTGGCCATTTCCGTGGAGGAGAAGGCGCAGCCAGCCTGACGATGAGACGTTTCCCGCCGGATTCCGCCCCCGATCCGCACGGTGCATTGCGCCGCGAACGCGACGCCGAGGATGCGAGCGCCACGGCCGGCGTTCGTCCGCCAGTGGCGCGCAAGGGGCGGGGCGCGGTCAGCAATATCCAGGGCCGGTTCGAACGGGACCAGCGCGAGCCGTTCGATGACGGCTGGGGAGGGTCCGGCAACGACGAAAGCGCCGGCGAGTCCGCCGGCACGGGGAAAGAAGCGGCGACGCGCAGGCCCGTCATTCCAATCGTCCCGGTTGACACCGCGCCGCTTGCGCCGCTGCGCACCGAAGTCACGATCGAGCGCGCGCGCTCGATCCTCACGCACAATGCGTCTCCGGATATCCCGTTCGATGTCTCGCTGAATCCATACCGCGGCTGCGAACACGGCTGCATCTATTGCTTTGCCAGGCCCACGCACGCCTACCTGGACCTGTCGCCGGGGCTGGATTTCGAGACCCGCCTGTATGCCAAGACCAACGCTGCCGAACGGCTGCGCGCGGCGCTGATCCGGCCGGCTTACCGTTGCGAGACGATTGCGCTCGGCGTCAATACCGATGCCTACCAGCCGATCGAGCGCGAGCATCGTGTGACGCGCGGCATCCTCGAAGTGCTCAGCGCCTGCGACCATCCGGTGGCGCTG
Source organism: Cupriavidus sp. 22TCCZM04-2 (assembly GCF_057798895.1). Lineage (NCBI taxonomy): Bacteria > Pseudomonadati > Pseudomonadota > Betaproteobacteria > Burkholderiales > Burkholderiaceae > Cupriavidus > Cupriavidus sp. 22TCCZM04-2. The sequence goes on along the minus strand of NZ_JBYOJS010000022.1, from coordinate 35,266 downwards.
ATCACGAAATCCTCGCTGATCGAGCGCGATATCGATCTGCTGGCGCCCATGGCGGCCAAGGGGCTCGCCGTGGCGGCCGTGACGCTGACCACGCTGGACGCTACCATCGCGCGCACCCTGGAGCCGCGCGCGGCAACGCCATCGCGGCGCCTGCGTACGATCCGCACCTTGTCGGAGGCAGGCATCCCGGTTGGCGTCAGTATCGCGCCGGTTATTCCGTTCATCACGGAGCCGGACCTGGAACGAGTGCTGGAGGCGGCGCGCCAGGCGGGTGCCGTCTATGCCAACTACATCGTGCTCAGGTTGCCGTGGGAAGTGCGCCCGCTGTTTGAGGAATGGCTGCAGGCCCATTTTCCGGACCGGGCCGAGCGGGTGATGAACCGCGTGCGTGACATGCGGGAGGGCAAAGCCTATGACGCCAGCTTTGCCACACGCATGCGCGGAACAGGGGTGTGGGCCGATCTGATGCGCCAGCGCTTCTACAAGGCGGCAGACCGGCTGGGATTCCGTTACAACCGATTCGAACTCGATACGTCGCGATTTCGCGTGCCGCCCAGTTGGACGGCCGATGCGGACGACGCGCAGGGCACCTTGTTCTGAGTGGCGGCGGTCGCTTCCTGATCGCGGATCATGCTGCTTGCCAACTCCAGCGCGGCCCTGGCGCGGGCCGGTGCCAGCCCTGAAGACAACGCGAGCCTGACTGCGATGGCCGCCAGGCGTCCCTCTTCATACGTAGGCATGTCGGTCTTGCTCCTTTGCACGGTCGGTGTCGGGGCCGGCCGGACGGATTGCCGCCGGAGGCCGGCGGTTTTTCCAGTATGGGCGATTTGCCCGGAAGGGAAACCCGTCATTGGCCACGCTTTGCGTGCGGACAAGTTCAGCAAAGATCGGGCAGCAGCCTGCGTGCCACTGGCGTCGCCGGGCAAGGACGGCTGCACGGCTGGCCGGCGTCGGCAAGCGGCTTACTGTGACAGTGCGCGCGCCGCTTCCACTTGCGACTCGAAGAAGGTCTGGAAGCTGATGGCAAGCCCGGCCATCAGCAAGCCGGTGCCGATCAGCAGCGACAGGATCACCAGGATCACCACTGGCCACCCTGAGCGCGTGGGCGTGCCATTCGGGTTGAAGCGGGCGTCCCATTTGTCATCCGGGCGCAGGCCATAGATGATCGCGGCCAGGAAGGCGCCGATCACGGAGGTGCCGCCGGCCACCGCGAAGGTCCAGTTCAACGCGGGCGATCCGGCGTCAGCCGCCATCGACGCAACGCCAACCATACCCGCAAGCATGGCCAGCAGGTGCAGCCAGCCATACTGGTCGCGCAGTCCGCCAAGGTAGAAGCGGTGCGCGCCAAGGCTGCCGAACAGGAAGGCGAGCGCCACCGTCAGCAGCTTCGATCTCGAGCGCGTGGACGGCGCGGCGGTGGGCCGGGAGGCTTGTGGCGCTTGGCTGGCTGCGGGCATGGGGAGGGCAACGTGGCGAAGGGTGTCGGCGGGCATGCCACCGGCAGCGGTCAATGGGGCGCGGCGGCAGCGGGTGCCAGCCGGGACACATTGTACGACAGGGGCATTGCCGTGGAGGCTGTCGCCCGGCTGATCTCCCCGCCTTGCAGGAGGTGCCGGGCAGAGGCAGGTCAGTTTGGTATGCCGTCCGCGCGGACGGTACGCTGCACGTTGCAGGGCAGCTTGAGGGCGACAGCCTGTGCGCGCGTTGGGGGCGCACTCAGATAGTGACCGCAGTCCCCCGGACGAGTTCCAGGGCGCTTAGCGGCCGCCTTCGCGGCCGCGGGCCTGCCAGCCCGGACCTACGCTGGCCGGGCGGTTGTCATTGCGGTTGCCGTCATTCTGGCTGGTGCGTTCCTGCGGGCGCGAACGGTTGTCGTCGCGGCCATTCGGGGCATTCGGCCTGCCGCTCAGCCGATCATCGGCGCGGGCGCGCGCTTCCATGCGGTCGATCTGTGCCTGGACGTGGTCGCGGCTCTCGGCGCGGACGCTGGCCATTTGCCAGCCGCCGGCCTGCAGACGCGGGGCATGGGCATCGGCATGCGAGCGAGGCCAGAACGTGACTTGTGCATGACTTGCGGCGACGGCGCCGATCAAGCCCGCAACGGCGAGGATGCCAGCCACCAGGTCGCGCAGGAATGAGCGGGTGAACATGCGGAATCCCAGGATCCAGACGCGCAGCGTTGTGTTTCAAAGTTGGGTTCATGGTACGCATGGGGCATCGGCCCGCCTATGCGAATCGCGTTACCGGTGTAACGGATTGTTTCGTTGCAATCAGGCGCTCCTTGGGGGATTTCAGGGGGCGTAGCGGATGCGATAAATCGCGCCTGCGTGGTCGTCGCTGACCAGCAGCGAGCCGTCCGGCGCGACCAGCACGTCCGCCGGGCGGCCCCAGGCTTTGCCGTGCTGGAGCCAGCCCTGCGCAAAGATTTCCTGGCTTGTCGCCTTGCCCTGCGCGTCCAGTGTCACGCGCACGACCCGGTAGCCGATGGGCTCGCTGCGGTTCCAGCTGCCGTGCTCGGCAATGAAGATGTTGTTCCGGTACGCGGCCGGAAACTGCGTGCCGGTGTAAAAGCGCATGCCCAGCGCAGCGACATGCGCGCCGAGCCTGGCCACCGGCGGCACGAACTCGGAGCAGGGGCGCTGCCTGCCGAATTCGGGATCGGGGACATTGCCAGCGTGGCAGAACGGATAGCCGAAATGCTGCCCGGCCTGCGTAACGCGATTGAGTTCGTCGTCGGGCTGGTCGTCGCCGAGGTTGTCGCGGCCGTTGTCGGTGAACCACAGTTCGTGCGTCGTGGGATGCCAGTCGAATCCGACCGAATTGCGCACGCCGCGCGCCACCACCTGCAGGTCCGACCCATCGGGTCGTATCTTCATGATGTTGGCGTAGCGGTTCTCGTCCGGGGCGCAGATATTGCAGGGGGCGCCGACCGGGACGTAGAGATAGCCGTCCGGGCCAAAAGCGATGAATTTCCAGCCGTGGCTCGTTTCCTTGGGAAACCGGTCGCTCACGACGACAGGTGCCGGCGGGTTGTCGAGGCGAGCATCGATGTCGTCGAGCCGCACAATGCGCGAGGTGGACGACACATAGAGGCTGCCATCGCGAAAGGCCACGCCGACTGGCATGGCAAGGCCGCGGGCCACTACGCGTGTCACCGGCTTGCCGGTCAGCGCCGCAGGCAGGGCGTAGACCTTGCCTTGGGAATTCGAGCCGACGAACAGGGTGCCGGAGGGGCTCAGTGCCATTTCGCGGGCGCCCGGCACGGTATCGCTGAGGACTTCGATGCGGAACCCTGGCGGCAACTGGATCTCCGCGAGAGGCAGGGCCGCGAACGTGGTGGACGGCGCGCCCAGCAGCGTGATGCAAGCCAGTGCGGCCAGATGCGCGGTGCGATCAACGAAGTGCCTGACGATTCCCATGGCGTGCCTCCAGTCGCGGATTTCGCCACGATGCCCTTGCGCACGCATCGCGTCAACCGTCTAAGTGTTTGTTTGACCACGGATATTGGGCTATACTCTTGCGTTTCGTGTTCGAACACCAAGTTTTCTGAGGAACCATCTCATGGTCGTTATCCGTCTGGCTCGTGGCGGCAGCAAGAAGCGCCCCTTCTTCAACATCGTCGCTACCGATTCGCGCAACCGTCGCGATGGCCGCTTCATTGAGCGCGTTGGCTTCTACAATCCGCTGGCTTCGGCAGGCGAAGAAGGCCTGCGCGTTGTGCAGGACCGTCTGGCCTACTGGCAAGGCGTTGGCGCCCAGCTGTCGCCGACCGTTGCACGCCTGGTCAAGCAGAACGCCGCCAAGGCTGCTGCCTGATAGCAGGTTGCAGCGCGCTCCCTATCGGGGCGCGTTTTTCATTGCACACGTGACTGAACGAAAGCAGGGCGCCGCTGCGCCAAGGCCGCTGAACCGGCCTCAAGGCGAGTCGTCCAAGGCGGTCAAGCTGCCGGCGACGCTGCTGTATGCCGATCCCCTCCCGGATGATCTGGTCGAGGTCGGCTATGTCGGTGATGCCTATGGCATCCGCGGCTGGATCAAGATCCAGCCCCATGCCAATGATGCGTCCGCGCTGCTGCATGCGCGCCGCTGGTGGCTGCTGATGCCCCCGCAGGCTGGCCTGGTGGCCACGGCGGAGGCTTCGCGTGCCCAGGCGGTGTGCGTCAAGATCGCGCAATCGCGCGAGCACAGCGGAACCGTGGTGGCACAGGCAACCGGCGTTTCGGACCGCAATCTGGCCGAAGCGCTCAGGGGGCGACGCGTGTGGATCCGACGCGAGGACTTTCCGGCGCCGGACGAGAATGAGTTTTACTGGGTAGATCTGATCGGCTGCACCGTGAGCAACGAGCAAGGCGAGTTGCTGGGCGAGGTGTCCGGTCTGATCGATAACGGGGCTCACCAGATCCTGCAGGTGGCTTACGCATTGCCCGACGGTCAGGCCGCTGAGCGGCTCGTGCCGTTTGTCGATGCGTTCCTGCGCACGGTCGACACCGCGGGCAAGCGCATCGTGGTGGACTGGGGGCTCGACTACTGAACTTGTACCGGAGCCGGTGCGGTTTGGAGGGGGAAGGCGGATGCAGTTCGATGTAATCACGCTGTTTCCCGACATGTTTCGCGCGCTGACCGACTGGGGCATTACCAGCCGGGCAGCCAAGCAGCAACGGTACGCCCTGCGTACCTGGAATCCGCGGGATTTCACCACGGACAACTACCGTACGATCGATGATCGGCCGTACGGCGGCGGTCCCGGCATGGTCATGCTGGCCAGGCCGCTGGAAGAAGCGATCGATGCGGCCTCGGCCGCGCAGGCTCAGGCAGGCGTCGAGACGCCGCATGTGGTGCTGATGTCGCCTCAGGGTGCGCCGCTGACACACCAGAAGGTCATGTCGCTCGCGCAGCGGCCCGGACTGGTACTGTTGTGCGGCCGCTATGAGGCCATCGACCAGCGCCTGATCGATCGTCGCGTGCATGAGGAAATCAGCCTTGGCGATTTCGTGCTGTCCGGCGGCGAGTTGCCCGCGATGGCATTGATCGATGCCGTGGTGCGGCACTTGCCCGGTGTACTGGGCGACGCGCAGTCGGCGGTGCAGGACAGCTTCGTCAACGGCTTGCTCGATTGTCCGCATTACACGCGGCCGGAAGAGTACGACGGTGTGCGGGTACCCGAGATCCTGCTCGGCGGCCATCATGCCGAGATTGAAAAATGGCGGCGCCAGCAGGCGCTGGCCAATACCGCGAGAAAGCGTCCCGACCTGATCGAGACCGCTCGCGGGCAAGGTTTGCTGACCCGTTCCGACGAGAAATTCCTGTCGGAATGGCAGGCGAAAGAAGGGCGGGAGATTTCTCCCGCCAGGTAAAACCCCATCCTCTGCCGGGGCCCGGGCAATGCCCGGGGCATCCAACGCCGGCACGATGGTTACGGAGAAAGAACGATGAACATCATCGAGCAGATCGAGAAAGACGAGATCGCGCGTCTGACCGCGAACAAGACCATCCCCGCATTCGCACCCGGCGACACCGTGATCGTCAGCGTGAACGTGGTGGAAGGCAATCGCAAGCGCGTGCAGGCTTACGAAGGCGTGGTGATCGCCAAGCGTAACCGTGGCCTGAATTCGTCCTTCATCGTGCGCAAGATCTCGTCGGGTGAAGGCGTGGAACGTACGTTCCAGCTGTACTCGCCGCTGATCGCCGGCATCGAAGTGAAGCGTCGCGGCGACGTGCGTCGTGCGAAGCTGTACTACCTGCGCGAGCGCTCGGGCAAGTCGGCACGTATCAAGGAAAAGCTGGTTTCGAAGGCAGTCAAGGCTGCTCAGTAAGCCGGACATGCTGGCCGGTTTTGCCGGCTGGACGTTTCCTCGGGAAGGGCACCGCAAGGTGCCCTTTTTGCGTTTTGGCAACTGTGCCGGATTGCTGCGCTGCCGGAAGACGAGCATCTGTCATACTTCAACCTGTTATGCGCCCCGCCTTTGATCCCGAATCCCTCCCCATCATCGATACCGACACGCGCCGACCGGCGCTGAGCGCGCCGCGCCTGAGGGCGGATTTCATCCGCCGCCGGCTGCAGGTGCCGCCGGCCTGGGCGCCCGAGCTGACCGATGAATCCCGTGTGTACGACCGTAGCCGAAGCCTGCGCCAGGCCTCCGTGCTGGTGCCGATTGTCGAGCGCCGGGATGGCCTGACGATCTTGCTCACCGAACGCAATGCCAACCTGAGCGCGCACGCGGGGCAGATCAGTTTTCCCGGTGGCAGCCAGGAAGACTATGACGCCAGCCGCGTTGATACGGCCTTGCGGGAGACCGAGGAAGAAGTGGGCCTGGCACGCGACTATGTGGAGGTGCTAGGCGCGCTGCCGGACTACATCACCGGCACCGGTTTCCATGTCAGCCCGGTGGTGGGCCTGGTACGCGACGGCTTCACCTTGCGGCCCGACGCCTCCGAAGTGGCCGATGTGTTCGAGGTGCCGCTGGCTTTCCTGATGGACCCTTCGCACCATGAGCGACGCCTGTTCCGCTGGGTCGATGGCGAACGGATGTTCTATGCCATGCCCTTCCCGCGCGAAGGCGGTGGCCATCGCTTCATCTGGGGCGCGACGGCCGGCATGCTGCGCAATCTCTACCACTTGCTTGCCGCCTGAGTTTCGCTGCGGCGCGCAGAATCAGGCTGCGGCCTGACCTTGTTGCCCGATGCAGTGCGGGCAGCTTTTGCCGACGACGTACTGCGGGCTTTGCTGCTCTTCCGGCGTGACCACGGCGCGGCAGGCAAAGCACTGCCTGGGACCAGCCGGTTCAAGGTTCGGGTTGAGCGCCGTGCGGTAGTCGAAGACGAAGCAGTCGCCGCGATAGTGGCTGCCGCCGACTTCCTCGAAATATTTGAGGATGCCGCCTTCAAGCTGGTAGACGTGATCGATGCCGACTTCCTGCATATGGATCGCGGCTTTCTCGCAGCGGATGCCGCCGGTGCAGAACGACACCACGGTCTTGCCCTGGAAATCCGCCTTGTGGGCTTCCACGGCTTCGGGGAATTCGCTGAACTTGGTGAGGTTGTATTCCACCACCGTATCGAACGTCCCCACCGCCACTTCGAAATCGTTGCGCGTATCGAGCATCACCACCGGGCGGCCTTCGTCGTCATGGCCCTGGTCGAGCCAGCGTTTGAGGTCGACCGGCCGTACCGACGGCGCACGCCCTTCCTCGGGGCGGATCAGCGGGCGCTTCATGGTGATGATTTCCTTCTTGGCCCGCACCAGCATGCGCTTGAAGGGCTGGTTGTCCGACAGGCTTTCCTTGGGCGTAATGTCCGCGAAGCGCGCGTCGGCGTGCAGCCACGCCATAAAGCCGTCGATGGCATCGCGCGGGCCGGCCAGGAACATGTTGATACCCTCCGGCGCGAGCAGGATGGTGCCCTTCAGGGCGAGCGCCTCGCAGCGCGAGCGCATTTCCGGACGCAAGGTCTCGATGTCGTTGAGCGAGACGAACTTGTAAGCGGAGATGTTGACGATCTGCATGATGGGCTGCGCTGCATCACGCGCGCAAAGCACGCGATAACTGCCTGATTGGAAACGTGAAATTATAGCGCGCCGGCCCGCTGCCGGCCGCCATTTCCTAGCGTCGTCCTCAGCTATCGTGGCGTGTCGACGATGTCTGCGGGGCGGCCGTTGCCATGCCCGAGCCGGTACAATGTCGCCCATGTCTGCCCCCCGTTTCGTACACCTTCGCGTCCATTCCGAGTATTCCGTCGTCGACGGCATCGTCCGCCTGGAGGATGCCGTGAAGGCCGCGGCCAAGGATGGCATGGGCGCGCTCGCTCTCACCGACCTTGCCAACGCCTTCGGCCTGATCCGCTTCTACAAGGAAGCGCGCGGCGGCGGCGTCAAGCCCGTGGTCGGCGCCGATGTCTGGCTGTCCAATGCGGACGACCGCGACAAGCCCGCGCGGCTGCTGTTGCTGGTGCAGGACCGCATCGGCTACCTGAACCTGTGCATGCTGCTGTCCCGCGCATGGCTGTCGAACCAGCACCGTGGCCGTGCCGAAATCGAGCCCGGCTGGTTCAGCGAACCCGGTGAAGCGGGCCAGCCGCTGGCGACAGGACTGATCGCGCTGTCGGGCGCGATGGGTGGCGATGTCGGCATGGCGCTGGCCAATGGCAACGTCGAAGGCGCCCGTCGCGCCGCCGAGCATTGGGCCACCGTCTTCCCGCAGCGTTTCTACATCGAGGTGCAGCGCGCCGGCCATCCGGGCACGGACGCCTATGTGCAGCAGGCCGTGCACCTGGCCGCCGAGATGCAGTTGCCCGTGGTGGCCACGCATCCGGTGCAGTTCATGACGCCGGACGAGTTCACTGCGCACGAGGCGCGCGTCTGTATCGCCGAAGGCGAACTGCTGGCCAATCCGCGCCGCACGCGCCGTTTCACCACGGACCAGTATTTCAAGACGCAGGACGAGATGTGCGCGCTGTTCGCAGACATCCCGTCCGCGCTCGAGAACGCCGTCGAGATCGCGAAGCGCTGCAACCTGACGCTGGAGCTCGGCAAGCCGCGCCTGCCGCTGTTCCCCACGCCCGACGGCATGTCGCTCGACGACTACCTGGTCTTCATGGCCAAGGACGGCCTGGAGAAGCGTATGGCCGTCCTGTTCCCGGACGAGGCGCAGCGCGAGGCCAAGCGGCCCGAATACTACGCGCGGCTGGAGTTCGAGACCGGCACCATCATCAAGATGGGCTTTCCCGGCTACTTCCTGATCGTGGCGGACTTTATCAACTGGGCCAAGAACAACGGCGTGCCCGTGGGCCCGGGCCGCGGCTCCGGCGCGGGTTCGCTGGTGGCCTATGCGCTCGGCATCACCGACCTGGACCCGCTCAAGTACGCGCTGCTATTCGAGCGTTTCCTGAATCCGGAGCGGGTGTCCATGCCCGACTTCGATATCGACTTCTGCCAGCACGGCCGTGACCGCGTGATCACGTACGTGAAGGAAAAGTACGGCAAGGACGCGGTATCGCAGATCGCCACCTTCGGCACCATGGCGGCCAAGGCCGCGGTGCGCGACGTGGGACGCGTGCTCGACCTTGGCTACGGCTTCGTCGACGGCATCGCCAAGCTGATTCCGTTCAAGCCAGGCAAGCTCGTCACGATCGAGGAAGCCAAGAAGGAAGAGCCGCTGCTCACCGAGCGCGAGAACAACGAGGAAGAAGTGCGCCAGCTGCTGGAACTGGCGCAGCGTGTCGAGGGCATGACCCGCAACGTCGGCATGCACGCCGGCGGCGTGCTGATCGCGCCAGGGCGCCTGACCGATTTCTGCCCGCTCTACACGCAGGGCGCGCAGAACGACGGCATGAGCGGTGTCGTCAGCCAGTACGACAAGGACGACGTGGAAGCGGCCGGCCTGGTCAAGTTCGACTTTTTGGGCCTGACCACGCTGACCATCCTCGACTGGGCCGAACGCTATATCCGCCGGCTCGACCCGAGCAAGGCGGACTGGAATTGCAGCCAGATTCCGCTGGATGACGGCCCGGCCTTTGACATCCTGAAGACGGCCAACACGGTTGCCGTGTTCCAGCTGGAAAGCCGCGGCATGCAAGGCATGCTGAAGGACGCCAAGCCTGACCGCTTCGAGGACATCATCGCGCTGGTGGCACTGTACCGGCCGGGCCCGATGGACCTGATCCCCAGCTTCTGCGCGCGCAAGCACGGCCGCGAGAAGGTCGAGTATCCGGATGCGCGCGTCGAGCCCGTGCTCAAGGAGACCTACGGCATCATGGTCTACCAGGAGCAGGTGATGCAGATGGCGCAGATCATCGGCGGCTACTCGCTGGGCGGCGCCGACCTGCTGCGCCGCGCCATGGGCAAGAAGAAGCCCGAGGAGATGGCGCAGCACCGCGTGATGTTCCGCGAAGGCGCCGCCAAGAACGGACTTTCCGCCGAGCAGGCCGACGATATCTTCGACCTGATGGAGAAGTTCGCGGGCTACGGCTTCAACAAGTCGCACGCGGCCGCGTACGCGCTGCTGGCGTACTACACCGCCTGGCTCAAGGCGCATCACCCGGCCGAATTCATGGCAGCCAACATGTCGCTGGCCATGGACGATACCGACAAGGTCAAGATCCTCTACGAGGACTGCAAGCTCAACAAGCTTGCCGTGCTGCCGCCCGACGTCAACGCCAGCGAATACCGCTTCGCGCCGACCGATGCCAAAACCATCCGCTATGGACTCGGCGGCATCAAGGGTTCCGGCCAGGGCGCCATCGAAGACATCCTGCGCGCGCGCGCGGAACGGCCGTTCACGGACCTGTTCGACTTCTGCGAGCGCGTCGATCGCCGCCAGGTAAACCGCCGCACCATCGAGGCGTTGATCCGAGCCGGTGCGTTCGACAGCCTCAACGACAACCGCGCGCAGTTGCTCGCTTCGGTCTCGATCGCCATGGAAGCGGCCGACCAGAAGGCCCAGTCGGCCAACCAGGTCTCGCTGTTCGACCTGATGGGCGATGCCGGCGACGCGCACGGCCCGGAACTGCTCGACGAGCCGCGCTGGACGCCCAAGCGCACGCTGCAGGAAGAAAAGCAGGCGCTTGGCTATTACTTCTCGGGACACCTGTTCGACGCGTGCCGCGACGAGGTGCGCCGCTTCGTGAAGAGCACGCTGGCGGGGCTCGAAAAGGAAGTGCAGGGCAATGGCGGCGGGTTTGGCCGCGATGTGCGCGGCAAGACCATCGCCGGTGTGATCGCCGGGGTGCGCACGCAGATGACGCAGCGCGGCAAGATGATCATCGTGCAACTCGACGACGGCACCGGGCTGGTGGAGATGACCGTCTTCAACGAGCTGTTCGATGCCAACCGGCACATGTTCCGCGAGGACGAATTGCTGATCGCCACCGGCAACGCGCGCCACGACACCTTTACCGGCGGCGTGCGCTTTACGGCCGAGTCGGTGATGGACCTCGCCACGGCCCGCAGCGCCTATGCCAGCGCGCTCAGCATTGCGCTCGCACCGGAAGACTCGACCATGGAACGCTTGCGCACCATGCTCACCCAGTACCGTGCCAAGCCGCGCGACACTGGCCTGGCGGGCCTTGGCCTGCTGGTGCGCTACCGCAATCCGAGTGCCGCATGCGATATCCACCTCGGACCGAACTGGCGCGTCGAGCCTGACGAAGCCCTGCTCGGCGAACTGCGGCAGTGGCTCGGCAACGAGGCGGTCGAGCTGGTGTATTGAGGCCACGGCGGGGGGGGGGGGGGGGGGGGCGCGCCCCCCCCCCCCCCCCCCCCGCCCCCCCCCCCCCCCCCCGGCGGCGGGGTACAAATGGGGGGGTTTTTTGGGGCG
>NZ_JBYOJS010000022.1:0-23947 GCF_057798895.1 Cupriavidus sp. 22TCCZM04-2 | reverse complement strand
GCGCGGCTACGGGCGGCTGTGGCTCGCCACCGGGGCGGGCGCGGGGTTTTTTGGCGCCCCGGGGGGGGGGGGGGGGGGGGGCCCCCCCCCCCCCCCGCCCCCCTTCCGGCACGCCTGCCATGCCCGGGAATGCGGTTACAATGGCTGCGTTTTTTGCGCCTCTCTGTGGCGTTTTCGCCATGCCGGGCAGCCAGTTCCGGTGGTCCTTCGGCGTTTCTCGTGCCACCCCTCAGACGGGTGCGCGTCGCATCATTCAAATTAAGGGTGGTAGTGAGCAATCCAGCGAAGTCCGAACAGTCGGCCGGACAAGACGTAAAGGTAGGCAAGCGCCTGATGGGCTATCTGCGCCCGGAGCTGCGCATTTTCATTGCCGCCATCCTGGCCATGGCCGTGGTCGCGGCCAGCGAGGGCGTGATCCCGAAGGTCGTCAACGACCTGCTCGACAAGGGCTTTGGCGGCGACTACGCCGGCAAGCTGTGGCACGTGCCGGCCATCCTGACAGGTGTCGCGCTCATTCGCGGTGTGGCCCAGTTTGCGTCGGGTTACCTGCTGAGCCTGATTTCGAACCGTGTATTGCTGAAGATGCGCATGCAGATGTTCGACCGCTTGCTGCACGCGCCTGCCCAGTTCTTCCACCGCAATACGGCAGCTTCGCTGATCAACGCGGTGATCTTCGAAGTCAACCAGGTACTGTCGATCCTGACCAACGTGTTCATCACGCTGGTGCGGGATTCGCTCACCGTGGTGGCGCTGCTGATCTACCTCTTCTACACGAACTGGCGCCTGACGCTGATCGTGGCCGTGATCCTGCCCGTGATCGGCTACCTGATGTCGAAGATCAACCGGCGCCTGCGCCGCCTTAACCGCGACCACCAGACGCTGACCAACAGCGCGGCGTACGTGGTCGAGGAGGCCGCGGGCGGCTTCAAGGTCGTGAAGCTGCATGGCGGCGAGGCCTACGAGATGCACCGGTTCCGCAACATGGCGGAACGGCTGAAGAACTATTCGATGCGCATGGCCGTGGCCGGCGGCCTGAACCAGCCCGTGACGGCGTTCCTCGCCGCGCTCGCGCTGTCGGTCATCATCACCATCGCCATGGTGCAGGCGCAGGGCAATCAGACCACGATCGGCGGCTTCACCGGTTTCGTGATGGCCATGCTGCTGCTGATCTCGCCGCTCAAGCACCTGACCGACATCAACCAGCCGCTCACGCGCGGCCTGACCGCGGCCGAGCTGATCTTCCGGCTGATCGACGAACCGCCCGAGCCGCAGGACGGCGGCGTGCGCATCGAGCGTGCCAAGGGAGACCTGGTATTCGAGCGCGTCGGGTTCCACTACGGCGAAGGCAGCAGGCCGGCGCTGGAGGGTATCGATATCCGCGTGCCGGCTGGCGAGGTGGTGGCGCTGGTCGGTCCTTCGGGCAGTGGCAAGACCACGCTGGTCAATCTGGTGCCGCGCTTCTTCGATCCGACCAATGGCCGCATCTTGCTGGACGGTCACGCGATCGGCGATATCGCGCTGCGCGAACTGCGCAACCAGATCGCCTTCGTGAGCCAGGACGTGGTGCTCTTCAACGACACCGTTGCCGCCAACGTGGCGTACGGGGTCGGGCCGGACGACAAGATCGACATGGCGCGGGTCGAGCGCGCCTTGCAGGCCGCCTACCTGACCGACGTGGTGAAGAACCTGCCCGAAGGTCTCGATACGAACATTGGCGACAACGGCATGAAGCTCTCGGGCGGCCAGCGCCAGCGACTGGCTATCGCCCGCGCGATCTACAAGGACGCGCCGATCCTGATCCTGGACGAAGCCACGTCGGCGCTCGATTCGGAATCCGAACGTCAGGTGCAGGCGGCGCTGGAAGCGCTGATGGTCGGCCGTACGACGCTGGTGATCGCGCACCGCCTCTCCACCATCGAGAACGCCGACCGCATCGTCGTGCTCGATCACGGCCGTGTGGCGGAGCAGGGTACCCACGACGAACTGCTGGCCGCCAATGGCCTGTACGCCGGGCTGCACCGGATCCAGTTCGCCACGCACTGATTGCTGGCCGGCCGGGGCTGCCGGCTTGCGGGTTGCGCCTTGGCTACAATGGGGCGACAACAACGACCGTGAGAGAGACAGCGATGACCCGCCCGGCCCATCCCATCAGCCGTTACCCCGTACCCGAACTGAAGGCGCTGCCTGACGACATCCGGCAGCGCATCCTGGAAGTCCAGGACAAGGCGGGTTTCGTGCCGAACGTTTTCCTGGCGCTGGCACACCGGCCCGACGAGTTCCGCGCTTTCTTTGCCTATCACGACGCCCTGATGCTCAAGGACGGCGGCCTGACCAAGGGCGAGCGCGAGATGATCGTGGTGGCCACGTCGGCGGCAAACCAGTGCCTGTATTGCGTGGTGGCGCACGGCGCCATCCTGCGCATCTACGAGAAAAAGCCGCTGGTGGCCGACCAGGTCGCAGTCAATCACCTGAAGGCCGATATCCCGCCGCGCCAGCGCGCCATGCTCGATTTCGCGATGAAGGTCTGCAAGGCCTCGCACGAAATCGCCGACGCCGACTTTGCGGCGCTGCGCGAGCACGGGTTCAGCGATGAAGATGCGTGGGACATCGCCGCCATCACGGCATTCTTCGGCTTGTCGAACCGCATGGCCAACACTATCAGCATGCGTCCGAACGACGAGTTCTTCCTGATGGGCCGCGTGCCCAAGAGCAAGTAAGCGCGTCCTTCCGCGCCGGGCCGCTTGTTCACCGGATCTCGGCGCAATTCCCGTTATTCGGGTTGAACAGCACCGGCCACGCCTGCTCATAGATGCCGGGCGTGCAGCGCTTCTGGCAATTGGCGTGCGCGAGCGTGATGCGCCGTGGGTCCTGCCAGATCAGCAGTTCGCATTGGGTGCCGTCGGTCGCTTGCAGCACGATATGCGGCGTCTTCTGGACTTGCTTGAAATCTGCCAGATCGAACTGGCAGGTGCCGCGCTTGGATACCCACAGCTTCCATTTCAGCGACTTCACATCGTTCGAGACCACGCGCATCACCGCGTCTTCGCGGAAGCCGTCGTCCTCGGTGCGGCGGCAGGTGCCGGCCAGGCTGATGTCGTGGGCGGCGATTGGCGTGGGAAGTGGTCTTTCGGATGCCGGGGCTGCGGCGACAGCGGGTGACGGCGGTGGCGGAGGTGCCCGCCGGGCGATCGGCAACTGCTCGCAGGCAGTGCACAGAAACATGGCCAAAAAACATAGGCCCAGTTGCGGGGCTTTCATCCGGGGTACCTCACTACAGAACGCCAGCGACCTGCGGGCTCCCGCCCGTGCTTTTGGATGGGCCGGCGTTAACTGAGTTATAGCGGATCGCAACGAACGCGCAGGGTCATGCGGGTCACTTGCGCGTAGGTAGAAACACCACCCCTGGCGTCAGCGAGGCGGGCCGTTCCTGACGCCGCGCCGACCGCTTTGTCGCCCTTGCCGGACTTGGAAGCTGTTACTGAAAACTCGTGGAATTTCAGTAACAAAGCCTGCTTCAACGCCGATACGATAGTCAGTGATCCGGGATATGAGCGAATCGCCAGTACTAGTCATTACCACGGCAATCCAGATAACGACCCTATGCCACGCCCCATCTCCTTGACCATCCACCGGTCCGCGCTCGCCAGCAACCTGGCCATTGCACGGCGTCTGGCACCTGCATCGAAAGTCTGGGCCGTGGTAAAGGCCAATGCCTACGGCCACGGCATCGCCAGGGTCTACCCGGCACTGACTTCGGCCGATGGTTTTGCATTGCTCGACCTGGATGAGGCGGCCCGGCTGCGTGACCTGGGCTGGACCGGCCCGATCCTGTTGCTTGAGGGATTCTTCGATGACAGTGATATCGCGCTGCTTGCCTCGCTGCGCCTGACCACAGCGGTCCACGGAGAAGAGCAGTTGCGGATGCTGGAGGTGGCGTCTCGCGATGGTCGCTTGCCACCGCGCTCGATCGATGTCTGCCTGAAACTGAATGCCGGCATGAATCGCCTGGGCTTCAATCCCGGGGAGTACAGCGCGGCCTGGCGTCGCCTGAGCGATATTGCCGCGGTGAAAACGGTGACCCACATGAGTCATTTCTCGGATGCGGATACCGAGAACGGCGTGGCGGACCAGTTCGCCACATTCCGGGCCGTCACGCAGGACCTGCCCGGAAAGATCTCCGTCGCGAACTCGGCGGCGACCATGCGCCACGCGGATTGCCATGCGGACTGGGTGCGGGCGGGCATCATGCTGTACGGCGCCGCGCCGTCGGGCTGCGCGAAGGATCTGACTGGCACCGGCCTCCAGGCAGCGCAGACCTTGACCAGCCGGATACTGGGCGTGCAGGACCTGCAGCCCGGCCAGTCAGTCGGCTATGGTTCGCACTATGTCGCGACGCGCCGCCAGCGTATTGGCATCGTCGCGTGCGGCTACGCCGATGGCTATCCGCGCACGAGCTCTTCGCATGCAGGGCATTTCGCACCGGTTCGTGTCGGTAACCGGAACACGCGCACCGTCGGGCGTATATCCATGGACATGCTGGCGGTCGATCTCAGCGAATGCCCGGAAGCCGGAGTCGGCACGCCGGTCGAACTCTGGGGGCAGCATGTTCCGATCGACGATGTCGCCGCGGCGGCGGGCACGATCGGCTATGAGCTGATGTGCGCGGTAGCGCCACGGGTGCCGGTCGTCGTTGGCTTGTAGCAGCCAGATCGTCCCAATGTTCCAAAAATTGCAACAAGCTATTGTCGCGTTGGGGATTGGTCACTTCAAGGGAAAACCCTTAGTATTCGTCTACGCGATGCCGCAATGCAGCAGGACCCCAAAAACAAAGGCGTCGTGACCATAGAGGAAAATCATGAACGCCAGCCGCTATCTCCTGATCGTCATTACCGCCATCGCTGCTGCCATCTCGGCCGCGCCGGTTCTGGCCAGGAGTGGCCAATTCGATCCGAATACCGACGGCGCGCGTACCGACAAGTACAGCGTCTATGCCGATGGTGCAAAAGCCGGTGGCAAGTTCGACACTTACACGGATGGCTCCCGGTACGTTTTCTCGACCGATGAAATGCCGCACTGAGGCACCAGCCCCCGGGGCCCGGTCTACCGGGCCTGACAATACAAAAAAGGGTTGCAGGCTTTTGCCTGCAACCCTTTTTGTTTCAGCCCTTCCTCAGGGCTGCGGCAGACGGACTACATCAGGATGATGTCGTACTGCTCCTGGTGGAACGTCGATTCCACCTGCAGCGAGATCGGCTTGCCGATGAAGTCCCCCAGCATCGCCAGGTGCTGGCTTTCCTCTTCCAGGAACAGGTCGATGACTTCCTGCGACGCCAGGATGCGGAACTCGCGCGGATTGAACTGGCGCGATTCGCGCATGATTTCGCGCAGGATGTCGTAGCACGCCGTGCGCGGCGTCTTGACCTGGCCCTTGCCCTGGCACACCGGGCACTGCTCGCACAGCACGTGCGCGAGCGATTCGCGCGTGCGCTTGCGCGTCATCTCGACCAGTCCGAGCTGCGAGAAATTGTTGACGGTGATGCGCGTGCGGTCGCGCGACAGGGCGCGCTTGAGTTCCGACAGCACCGCTTCGCGGTGCTCGACATTCTCCATGTCGATGAAGTCGATGATGATGATGCCGCCCAGGTTGCGCAGCCGCAGCTGGCGCGCGATGGTGTGCGCGGCTTCGAGGTTGGTCTTGAAGATCGTGTCGTCGAAATTGCGCGCCCCGACGTAGCCGCCGGTGTTGACGTCGATCGTCGTCATCGCCTCGGTCTGGTCGATCATCAGGTAGCCGCCGGACTTCAGGTCCACGCGCCGCGACAGCGCCTTTTCGATCTCCGCATCGATATTGAACAGGTCGAAGATCGGCCGCTCGCCGGTGTAGTGCGACAGGCGCGGCAGCACCGCAGGCGTGTATTCCTGCGCGAACTCCACCAGCCGCTGGTAGTTCTCGCGCGAGTCGATCTGGATCACGCCGGTGGCATCGTTGATGAAGTCGCGCAGCACGCGCTGCGCCAGGTCCAGGTCCTGATAAAGCAGGCTCGGCGCCGGCTGGGTGGTGGCGTTCTGGCGGATCGTTGCCCAGATCTTGCGCAGGTAGGCGATGTCGTTGCCAAGCTCTTCGTCGCTGGCTTCCTCGGCGATGGTGCGCACGATGAAGCCGCCACGCTCGTCGGTCGGTACCAGGCCCTGCACGCGGCTGCGCAGGGCCTCGCGATCGATCTCGCCCTCGATGCGCTGCGAAATGCCGATATGCGGATCCTGCGGCAGGTACACGAGCGTGCGCCCGGCAATGCTGACTTGCGTGGACAGGCGCGCGCCCTTGGTGCCGATCGGGTCCTTGATGACCTGCACCATCAGCGCCTGGCCTTCGAACAGGGTTTTCTCGATGGCGAGCTGGGCGCCGTTCTTGTTGTCGGGATCGCGCGGATGCCAGATATCGGCAACGTGCAGGAATGCCGCGCGTTCCAGGCCGATGTCGATGAAGGCCGACTGCATGCCCGGCAGCACGCGCACGACCTTGCCCAGGTAGATGTTGCCGACCAGTCCGCGCGTCAGGGTGCGCTCGACATGCAGTTCCTGGACGGCGGCCTGCTGCACGATGGCAACGCGCGTCTCTTGTGGCGTGATGTTGACGAGGATGTCTTCAGTCATGGCGGATGAAACGCGTTGCCGGTGTACCGGCGATGTATTGTCTGCCCGGGTTTGCGGGCCTTGGAGGATGCCGTTCAGAACCGCAGGCGGGCCTGCCTGAGTAACGCTGCCGTCTCAAACAGGGGTAGGCCCATGATACCTGAATAGCTGCCTTCGATCCGCTCGACGAACTCGGCCGCGCGGCCCTGGATGCCGTAGGCGCCGGCCTTGCCAAGGGGCTCGCCGCTGGCCACGTAGCCCTCGATCTCGGACGCGGTCATCGCGCGGAAGGTCACGCGGGAGATCGACAGCGCATGATGCATGCCCAGCATTGAGACCACGGTGACGGCGGTCAGCACGCGGTGCGTCGCGCCGGACAACGCCGACAGCATCGCCGCGGCATCGGCGCCATCGGCGGGCTTGCCAAGGATGTCACCGCCCAGGCACACGGTGGTGTCTGACGTGAGCACGGGGGCGTCGGGCAGCGCCCGCCGTTCGCGGCGCCGCAGCGCGGCTTCGGCCTTGAGCGCGCAGACGCGCTGGACATAGTCGTCGGGCGTTTCGCCGGGCTGTACGACTTCCAGCGCCTCTGCGTCCTCGTCATCGTCGGCGAGCAGCAGTTCATAGCGCACGCCAAGCTGCGTCAGTAGTTCGCGGCGGCGCGGGCTCTGGGAGGCGAGATAAAGATAGTCGTGCATCGGGGCGGGAGGGAGCGGAGATTCTGGAGCAGGCAAGCCCGAAGTGGCCGCCCGAGGCCCGCATTGTACTGCCGGCGCCGGCTCAGGCCCGGTGATAGGGGTGGTTCTGCGTGACCGACCAGGCGCGGTACAGCTGTTCGGCCAGCAGCACGCGCACCATGCCGTGCGGCAGCGTCAGGCTGGACAGCCGCAGCAGCGTCTGCGCGCGCGCCTTCAATGCGGGATCGAGGCCGTCGGCGCCGCCGATCAGGAACGCAACGTCGCCGCCTTCGCGCTGCCAGTCGGTGAGTTGGCCGGCCAGCTGCACTGTCGTGAAGTCGCGCCCGCGCTCGTCCAGCGCCACGATGCGGCACTGCCGCGACAACGACGACAACACTGTCTCAATGCGAGCGGCTTCGCGCTGCATCACGGTAGCGGCGTTGTTCGACGACGAGCGGGCTTCGGGCTTGACCTCGCGCAGTTCGATGCGCAGCTCTGGCGGCATGCGCTTGGCATACTCGCTGAAGCCGGTTTCGATCCAGCCAGGCATCTTGTGGCCGACCGCGACGATGACCAGTTGCATGGGGTGCATTGCCGCGCGGACGGAGCCGCGCGCGCATGTTCAGGCTCAGGCCGAGCGCGTGGTGCGCTTGCGAGCGGCCGGCTTGGCGGCGCCGGTCTTGGCAGCAGCGGTCTTGGTCGCGGTGGTCTTCGCCGCGGCAGTACGCGTGGCGGTCTTGCGTGCCGGGGTACCGGCTGCCGTCTTGCGCGGCGCGGCGGCGCGCGTCGCCGGAGTCTTGGTGGCAGCGGTCTTCGTGCCCGCAGTCGTCTTGCGCGGCTTGCGGATGGTCGCGATGGCGTCCGGATCGGTGTCCTCGTGACCCATCGGCGGCGAGGGTTCCTTCATGCCTTCGGGCAGGCGGGCCAGGGCCGGTCGCAGGCCGGTGGCGCGGCGTGCGCGCGGTGCCGGCGCGTCTTCGTCGTCGTCATCCATCGGCTCGCTGGCCTTGGCCAGGCCCTTGGCTGCGGCCAGCTTCACGCGAACCGGCTTGTCGCCCCAGATCTCTTCCAGGTTGTAGTACATGCGCAGCTGCGGCTGCAGGATGTGCACCACCGCATCGCCGCAGTCGACCAGCACCCATTCGCCGGTTTCCAGGCCTTCCACCGCAATGATGTGGCCGCCGGCATCCTTCACTGTCTCGCGCACCGACGCTGCAAGCGCCTTGGTCTGGCGGTTGGATGTCCCGCTGGCAATCACCACCCGGTCGAACAGTTCGGTCAGGTGGCTGGTGTCATACACCTTGATGTCCTGCGCTTTGACATCCTCGAGGCCGTCGACGATGGCGCGTTGCAGTTTGCGAATATCCATGGTGCGTTCTTGTTCAGCTGAATTCATTGGGGGGGCGGCCAGTTCAGGACTGGCCTGATGCGGGGCGGTAGAGCCCCTGGCTCGCGATGTAGTGTGCCACGCCAGCCGGCAGTTGGTCATCCGCTGGCAAGCCGGATGCCAGGCGCTGGCGCAGGCCGGTGGAAGACAAGTCGACAGCGAGGGTCTGGTCAATCCACATCCGGCCGGAGGGCGTGCATTGTATCAGGTGCGTGTCGGCCTGGCGTGCGGCCAGCGCTTCGCGAACCGGCCCTTCGAGTTCCGAGAGAGCAAAGCCGGGGCGCGTGGCGGTGCACAAGTGCACGTGGGCGAACAATTCCTGCCAGCCGTGCCAGGTGTGCAGTCGCAGGAGCTGGTCGGCGCCCATCAGCCAGCAGAGCGAGGCTTGCGGGCCATACTCCTGGCGCAGGTGGCGCACGGTGTCGATGGTGTAGCTTGGTCCTTCGCGATCCACTTCCATGCGGCTCACGCGAATCTTTGCCGAAGTGCCGGTCAGCGCGGCGGCGGCAAGTTCCGTCATGGCGAACCGGTCCGCGGCGGGCGTCACGTCAGCGCTCTTTTGCCACGATTGGCCGGTGGGGATCCACACCAGTTCATCCAGCGCCAGATGGTCGATGCACAGGCTGGCGAGCGCCAGGTGGCCGAGATGGGGCGGGTCGAAAGTGCCGCCCAGGATACCCAGGCGATAGGGGCGGGCGTCTTTGCCGGCTGCTGCGGCCGGCACGGCGTCTTGGTTGGGATGTGCCATAAAGTTGCCGTCAGGCCCAGTCGCGCGCTGGCAGGAAGTCGGTGTACAGCACGCTTTCCGCGCTGCCCGGTTCCGGCTGCCAGTCGTAGCGCCATGTCACCTGCGGCGGCATCGACATCAGGATCGATTCGGCGCGGCCGCCGGACTGCAGTCCGAACAGCGTGCCGCGATCGAATACCAGGTTGAATTCCACATAGCGGCCGCGGCGGTAGGCCTGGAAGTCGCGCTCGCGATCGCCGTACGGCATGTCCTTGCGGCGCTCCAGGATCGGCTGGTAGGCATCCAGGAAGGCATCCCCGACGCTGCGCATCATTTCGAAGCTGCGTTCGAAACCGAGGGCGTGGAAGTCGTCGAAGAAGACTCCGCCAATGCCGCGCGCCTCGCCGCGGTGCTTCAGGAAGAAATACTCGTCGCACCACTGCTTGAAGCGCGGATACAACTCATCGCCGAACGGTGCCAGCGATGCCTTGCAGGTGCTGTGGAAATGGGTGCAGTCGTCGGTATTGCCGTAGTACGGCGTCAGGTCCATGCCGCCGCCGAACCACCACACCGGATCGGCACCGGGCTTGGTGGCGATGAAGCAGCGCACATTCATGTGTACGGTGGGCACGTACGGATTGCGCGGATGGAAGACCAGCGATACCCCCATCGCTTCGAAGCCGCGCCCGGCCAGTTCAGGCCGGTTGGCGCTGGCCGATGGGGGCAGGGTATCGCCGGTCACGTGCGAAAAGCCCACGCCGGCACGCTCCATCACGGCGCCGCCTTCCAGGATGCGGGTGCGGCCACTGCCGCGCAGGCGCTCGGTGGGCGGCTTTTCCCAGGCGTCGGTCAGGAATGGCTGCCCGTCAATGGCGGCGACGGCGTCGGTGATGCGGTCTTGCAGACCGAGCAGGTAGGCACGGACTGCCTGGGAATCGATCATGGCTGGTAGGGGCGCGGGCCCCGGATGCAAGGGCGGCCGTGCCGGCGTCTGGCCGGCACGGCCGTCATGGGTGTGTCACGATTGTAACGGCTGGCGAGGCACTCGCCGGCGCCAGCCGTCCGCTCGTGACGGGCCGCCGGCGGCCGGTACGGCCTCGTGGCGGCGCCACATCGGCGGTCAGCGCTTGATGGCGCGGTAGCCGATGTCGGTACGGTATTGCATGCCATCGAACTGGATCTGCTCCACGGCGGCGTAGGCGGCGCGTTGCGCGGCCTTGACCGTATCGGCCAGGCCCACCACGCACAGCACGCGGCCGCCCGTGGTCAGCAGCGTGCCGTCCTTCAGCGTCGTGCCTGCATGGAACGTCACGCTGTCGTCGGTTTCAGCCGGGATGCCGGTGATGGCGTCGCCCTTGCGCGGCGAGTCAGGGTAGCCATGGGCTGCCATCACGACTCCCAGCGCGGTGCGGCGGTCCCAGTCCAGTTCGATTTCGTCGAGCTTGCCCGACACGGCGGCGTCCATCACGTCGACCAGGTCGGTCTTCAGGCGCGCCATGATCGGCTGGGTTTCCGGGTCGCCCATGCGGCAGTTGAATTCGAGCGTCTTCAGGTTGCCGTCCTTGTCGATCATCAGGCCGGCGTACAGGAAGCCCGTGTACGGAATGCCGTCCTTTTCCATGCCGCGCACGGTCGGCACGATGATCTCGCGCAGCGCCCGCGCATGCAGTGCCGGCGTGACCACCGGCGCGGGCGAGTAGGCACCCATGCCGCCGGTGTTGGGGCCGGCGTCGGCGTCCAGCAGGCGCTTGTGGTCCTGGCTGGTCGCCAGCGCGAGCACATTCTTGCCGTCGACCAGCACGATAAAGCTGGCTTCCTCGCCTTCCAGGAACTCCTCGACCACCACGCGCGCACCGGCATCGCCAAGCTTGTTGTCGGCCAGCATCATGTCGACGGCGGCGTGCGCTTCTTCCAGGCTCATGGCGACCACCACGCCCTTGCCGGCCGCCAGGCCGTCAGCCTTGATCACGATCGGCGCGCCTTGCGCGTCGATGTAGGCGTGGGCCAGGGCGGCGTCGGCGAAGGTCTGGTAGGCCGCCGTCGGAATGCCGTGGCGGTGCATGAAGGCCTTGGCGAAGTCCTTCGACGACTCCAGCTGCGCCGCAGCCTGGGTCGGGCCGAAGATGCGCAGGCCCTTGCCGCGGAACACGTCCACGATGCCGGCGGCGAGAGGCGCTTCGGGGCCGACCACGGTGAAGGCCACGCCTTCGCGCTCGGCAAAGGCGGCCAGTACTTGCGGATCCGTCAGCGGAACATTCTGCAGGCGCTTGTCGAGCGCGGTCCCGCCATTGCCTGGCGCCACGTACACCACCTGAATCTTGGGGGACTGGGCTAATTTCCAGGCCAGCGCGTGTTCACGTCCACCCGAGCCGACAACCAATACTTTCATGATCCACTGCCAGAAAAGATACGCATGCAAAAAGGCGGCAGCTTGATCGTGCTGCCGCCCGAGGGCTAACTAAGTCTACTTACTCTTCGATGACCGCGTTGGTGAAGACTTCCTGCACGTCATCGAGGTTTTCCAGGGCGTCCAGCAGCTTCTGCATCTTGGCCGCGTCGTCGCCGGTGAACTCGACTTCATTCTGGGGCTTCATCACCACGTCGGCCACTTCGGCCTTGAAGCCTGCGGCTTCCAGGGCCGCCTTGACCGCGGAAAAATCGTTCGGCGGGCAGGTGACTTCGATCGAGCCGTCGTCATTGGTGACTACGTCGTCGGCGCCCGCTTCCAGCGCGGCGTCCATCAGCTTGTCTTCCGGCGTGCCCGGGGCAAACAGGAACTGGCCGCAATGGGTGAACATGAAGGCCACCGAGCCTTCGGTCCCCATATTGCCGCCGTGCTTGGAAAACGCGTGACGGACTTCGGCCACGGTGCGCACGCGGTTGTCGGTCAGGCAGTCGACAATGATCGCGGCGCCGCTCAGGCCGTAGCCCTCGTAGCGGATTTCCTCGTAGTTCGCGCCTTCCAGGCCACCCACGCCGCGCTGGATCGCGCGCTGGATGTTGTCCTTGGGCATGTTGGCGTCCATCGCCTTGTCCATGGACAGGCGCAGGCGCGGGTTGGAGTCGACATCGCCGCCGCCGAGCTTGGCGGCAACGGTGATTTCCTTGATCAGGCGGGTCCAGATCTTGCCGCGCTTGGCGTCTGCGGCGGCCTTCTTATGCTTGATATTGGCCCATTTCGAGTGACCGGCCATGATTCTCTCCGAAGCGGAAAACGTGAGGTTGTGCGGGAAGGCTGCAGCTTGCGGGCGCCGTACAGCGAGGTGCAAGCGCGCGCGGCCAGGTGACGGCTACACCCGGCTGCTGGCTATAATCAGCCCGTGATTTTATCACGCGGCCCTGTCCGTGCCGCGCCTGTGGCCGTCCGCCACGCTTCTCGATCCAAGACACCATGGCCGAACCTATCCTGATCGCCAAGAACGCCGAGCACGAACTGGCCCTGCTGCCGCAGATGGGCAACCGGCACGGACTGATCACCGGCGCCACCGGTACCGGCAAGACCGTGACCCTGCAGACGCTGGCGCAGGGGTTTTCGCGGCTGGGCGTGCCGGTGTTCATGGCCGATGTCAAAGGTGATTTGACCGGCATTTCCATGCCGGGCCAGCCCTCGGACAAGCTCAAGGCGCGGCTGGAGGAACTGAACCTGCCGGAACCGGCCTGGGGCGGTTGCCCGACCACGTTGTGGGACGTGTTCGGCCAGAAGGGGCATCCGGTGCGGGCCACCATTTCGCACATGGGGCCGCTGCTGCTGTCGCGCATGCTGGAACTGAACGACACGCAGCAGGGCGTGCTCAACCTGGTGTTCCGTATTGCCGACGCCAATGGCCTGCTGCTGCTCGACGCCAAGGATCTGCGCGCCATGCTGCAGCACGTTGGCGACAACGCGGCGCAGTTCACCACCGAGTACGGCAATATCTCCGCGGCGTCTATCGGCGCGATCCAGCGTGGCCTGGTTGCGCTGGAGTCGCAGGGCGCGGACGTGTTCTTCGGCGAGCCGATGCTGAACCTGGAGGATTTCATCCAGACGGACAAGGGCCAAGGCGTGGTCAACATCCTGGCGGCCGACAAGCTGATGAACTCGCCCAAGCTCT
This sequence comes from Cupriavidus sp. 22TCCZM04-2, assembly GCF_057798895.1. Lineage (NCBI taxonomy): Bacteria > Pseudomonadati > Pseudomonadota > Betaproteobacteria > Burkholderiales > Burkholderiaceae > Cupriavidus > Cupriavidus sp. 22TCCZM04-2. The sequence continues at coordinate 10,432 of NZ_JBYOJS010000022.1, read as the reverse complement.
ATGCGACGTTCCTGCTGTGGATGCTGTCCGAGCTGTTCGAGAAGCTGCCCGAGGCCGGCGACCTCGACAAGCCCAAGCTCGTATTTTTCTTCGACGAGGCGCACCTGTTGTTCACCGACGCGCCCAAGGCGCTGCTCGACAAGATCGAACAGGTGGTGCGGCTGATCCGCTCCAAGGGCGTTGGCGTGTACTTCGTCACGCAGAATCCGGCCGATATCCCCGACACGGTGCTGGGCCAGCTCGGCAATCGCGTGCAGCATGCCTTGCGCGCGTTCACGCCGCGCGACCAGAAGGCGGTGAAGGTGGCGGCCACCACCATGCGCGCCAACCCGAAGCTCGACGTGGAGAAGGTTATCGGCGAACTAGGCGTGGGCGAGGCACTGGTGTCGCTGCTCGATGCCAAGGGCACGCCGGGCGTGACCGAGCGCGCCTGGGTGCTGGCGCCGGGCAGCCGCATCGGTCCGGTTACCGACGACGAACGCAAGCAGCTGATCGCGACGTCGCTGGTGGCGGGGACTTACGAAAAGACCATCGACCGCGAGTCGGCCTACGAGAAGCTGCGCGGCAGCGTGGCGCCGGCGGGCAATGGTGGCGGCGCCACGGCGCAGAAGCCAACAGCCGGTGCGCCGGCCGAAGAAGGCGGCTGGCTGGGTACCGCCGGCGAGATCTTCGGCTCGCTGACCAAGGGTACCGGCAAGACCGGCCGGGGCGATTCCATCCTGGAATCGATGGCCAAGTCGGCCGCGCGTACCGTGGGCTCCCAAGTCGGCCGCGAACTGATCCGCGGCGTGCTGGGCAGCCTGCTGGGCGGCGGCAAGAAGAAGTAAGCGCCGCTCAGCGTGTGCCGGTCTGCGATGCCGGCCGGTTTTCCGCCGCGGCCTTCGCGGCTGCCGCGTCTTCGCGCATCTTGCGGCTGAACAGGCGCGCGAAGAACCACGCCATGCCGATGATAAAGACGATGACGCCGAGGCTCATCAGCCCGGTGCTGGTCGTAAAGAGGATCTTGAAGGCTTCCATGCGGTTCTCCCTGTGAGAGTTCGACGGGTTGCACGCATTTGCGGTGCGACGTCGAGTGTAGGGAGCGGCGCCGCGCGAGCCATTGAGTAGGATCAAGCTCGCGACAGCGGGAAGGATGGCGAGCGGGCCGCTCCCCGCTGCAATTCAGTTCTTGGTGCCGAACAAACGATCGCCCGCGTCGCCGAGGCCCGGGACGATGTACGCGTGTTCGTCCAGGTGGCTGTCGAGCGAGGCGACGAACAGCTTCACGTTCGGATGCGCCTTCTGGAACACCTCCACGCCCTCCGGGGCCGCCACCAGGGCGACGAAAGTGATGGCGTCGTCCTTCACGCCGCGGCGCTTCAGGACATCGACGGCATGCGCCGCCGAATAGCCGGTGGCGACCATCGGATCGCACAGAATAAAGCTGCGGTCTTCCACGTCAGGCAGGCGCACCAGGTACTCCACCGGGCGATGCTGATCGTCGCGATACACGCCGATATGCCCGATCCGCGCCGAGGGGATCAGTTCCACCAGGCCATCGCTCATGCCGACGCCGGCGCGCAGCACGGGTACGATGGTGAGCTTCTTGCCGGCGATCACCGGGGCTTCCAGCGGTACCAGCGGCGTTTCGATATGGCGCGTGGTCAGCGGCAGGTGGCGCGTGATCTCGTAGCCCATCAGCAGCGTGATCTCGCGCAGCAGCTCGCGGAACGTGCGCGTGGACGTGTCCCGGTCGCGCATATGCGAGAGCTTATGCTGGATCAGCGGGTGGTCGAGGATGTACAGGCTGGGGAAACGCGGGTCTTGTTTCATGGCGGCGGCAAAGGCTCGGCGGGAGAGGGTGAAGCGGGCGGCCCCGGTCTTGTGGACCGGGGCGCGGCGCCGTGGTAGCGCGATTGTAATGGAAGCGGGCCGCCGCGCGGCTGCGGCGGCCCATGCCTGTCGCTACGTTTCCGAGCCTGCCGTGCTAACCGGCTGTCAGTCGAGCGCGCGGTTCTTCGACTCGATGTCGACCATATAGATCGCGAGCGCCGCCACGGCCAGGAACGACGAGAGCAGCACCAGGGCCAGCGTGAAATGCGTGGCCATGACCGGGGCAACGATCGCCGGCGCGAACAGGCCGCCAAAGCGGGCCATGGCACCCGCCGTGCCCATGCCGCTGGCGCGCAGGTCGGTCGGATACACCTCGGGCGTGAAGGCGTAGAGCGCGCCCCAGGTCCCGAGCAGGGAAAAGCTCATCAGCAGCGTGGAGCCAACCACCAGCGTCGGCGACTGGCCCAGGCTGTACAGCATGCAGCCCGCGGCGCTGAGCAGCAGGAAGCCGATCAGCGTCGGCTTGCGGCCCCAGCGTTCGACACCATGCGCAGCCAGCGCGAAGCCAGGCAGTTGGACCAGCGCGAGCACGATCAGGAAGACCTGGCCGCGCATGAAGCCGAAGCCCTGGCCGGCAAGCTTCACCGGCAGGTAGACGAAGACGCCGTAGTAGGCGATCGAGATCAGCGCCCACGCCACCAGCAGGCTGATGCTGCGACGGCGGAAGCCGGTCTCGAATAGCGCCAGCACCGACTTACGCTCCATCTTCTGCGGCTCCAGCGTGCCGATTTCAACCGAAACGCGATTGGCCTTGGCAACACGCTGCAGCACCGCGCGTGCTTCGGCCGAGCGGCCCGACTTGTTCAGGTAGAGAGGAGACTCAGGCACGTAGAAGCGGCAGATCAGGCCGACCAGCGCCGGGATGCCGGTGACCAGGAAGATCAGGCGCCAGGCTGCATCGCCGTGCGAAACGGCAATCAGTGCCAGCACGGCGAGCAGGATCGTGCCGACGGCCCAGAACGACTCCAGCAGAACCAGCCAGCGGCCGCGGCGGTCGGAGGGCAGGAACTCGGCCATCATGGTGTAGTCGACCGGCAGCGTGCCGCCGACGCCGATGCCGGTCAGGAAACGCAGCACCAGCAGCCACTGGAATTCAGGCGCGAACGAGGAAGCGACGCCGCAGATGGCGTCGATGACCACCGCCATCATCAGCACGGGGCGGCGCCCGATCCGGTCGGCCAGGCGGCCGAACACGAATGCGCCGATCAGCATCCCGACAAAGAACATCGTGCCGCTTTGCAGGGCCGTCGGCACCGGAATGCCGAAGGTCTTGGCAATCGAAGGCGCGGTAAAGCCGATCGACAGCACCTGCATCGCGTCGGCGAGCCAGACCAGGCCGAAGATGACGAACAGCCGGTACTGGAATCGGCCGACGCCTGCGGTGCGGATGCCTTCCTCGATTGTGATGGTCTGGGACCTCGCAGCCCTCGCGTTCGAATGCGGGGCCGCGCTGATCGACGCTTCGGCGAGGGGCGTGGAAGGCATGGATGAAATGGATGACGACATGTTGTCTACCTGTCTAACTGTCTATTAGAGGGCTGGTTCCTGAACCCGGAAGCACACGTCTGTCGAAGCAGGGGGGCGGACCCGCGCGGTCCAGACAGACGGGTGATGCTGTCGCGCCGCCGATTGCAACGTAGCGTTGGGGACTGCAATCTGGCGAAGCGAGAACTATGCCGGGCGCACTCTTGCCATGCGGGGGTGATGCGGATACGTCATCGTGACTCCTTATTGTCTACCCTTGGTGGATTTCTGGTCTTGTATTTATCGTGGCACGTCATCGTGGTGCGCGGTCCGGGTGCCGCAGTGCACCGCTGCATGCCCTGTTGTCACTCATGTAGTGCATGCTACATGATCGTTCAGCGTAAGCTACATGAAAAGGGCCGGCAAGGCCGATCTGCGGTTTTCTCCTTGGGGTTTTCCCGCGCGCCGCGCAGGTCTCGTCTGTCGTCAGTGCGCAGGCGTCGCGCGCAGCCGCGCAACGGTGGCTTCCACGTCCTGCCACGCGGGTTTGTCGGGGGCGAAGCGCGCACGCAGGTATTGCGCAAGGGCGGTGATTTGCGTGTCGTCGAGACTGTCCGCGTAGGAAGGCATGGCGCCCAGTGTGCTGTTTGGCGGTGCCGGCATGCCTTGCAGCAGTACCTGGATCACGTTGTCGGGCCGGTCGCTGTGCAGGTTCGTGTTCAGTGCCAGCGACGGCTTCACACCGAACTGGCGGATGCCCTGCTCGGACTGGTGGCACACGGCGCACGCGTTTTGGTACAGGCGTGCGGCGGGACCGCCCAGCGCCCTGGCCGCCTCTGCGCTGCGTTGCTCGTATTGCGCGGCCTGCGCGGTGACCTGCGCAGGCGCGGGTGGGGGCGCGCTGAACGAGGCGACGTAATGCGCGATAGCGCGCACGTCGGATTCGGGCAGCAGCGCCAGCTCTTCCACCACAGGCGCCATCGGTCCGGCGGCGGCGCCGTGGTGCACTGCATAGCCGCCGCGCAGATACGTGAACAGGGCGTCTTCTGTCCACGGTACCGGTGCGCGCGACAGCGCGGTCAGCGCGGGCGCATCCCAGCCTTCGGCGGTGCCGCCGGTCAGGTAGTGGCGGCCGCCTTTCTCGCCGCCCAGTGCATTGCGCGGCGAATGGCAGGCGCTGCAGTGGCCCAGGCCTTCGGCCAGGTAAGCGCCACGATTCCATTGCGCGGAGCGCGAGGCATCCGGCCTGAACTGCTCGTTGCGGTGGAACAGCAGATTCCATCCGGCCAGCAGCGGGCGCATATTGAACGGGAAGGCCAGTTCGGTGCGCGGCACGCTGGTCTTCACGGGCTCGGCTGACATCAGGTAGGCGTACAGCGACTGCATGTCGGCATCACTGATCTTCGCGAACGCTGTATAGGGAAACGCGGGGTACAGGCGGCGTCCATCGCGATGGATGCCTTCACGCATGGCGCGCTCGAAGGCGGCGAACGACCAGTTGCCGATGCCCGTCTCGGCATCGGGCGTGATGTTGGTGCTGTAGACCGTGCCGAACGGCGTTTCCAGTGCAAGGCCGCCAGCATTCTTCACGCCGCCCGGCGCGGTATGGCAGACCGCGCAGTCGCCGGCAGCGGCTACCAGCCTTCCGCGTTCCAGTGTCGCGGCCGAATAGAAGCCAGCCTCGGTCGGCGCGACGGGTGCGATGGGCGCGCGCCATGGCAGCACGGTGGCACACAGGCCGGCCGCTGCCGCCGCTGCCGCGGCAAGCCAGCCGCGCTTGCTGCGCCGCTTCTCTGTTTGTTGCGAGTCCAGTGCCAGCCTGATGCGATCAGCGCTGAACGGCGGTTCTCGTAGCCGTACGCCGGTCGCATCGAAGATCGCATTGGCGACGGCGGCTGCGGCCGGCAGCGTCGCGGCGGGGCCGGCGGCCAGCGTACTGCGCGTGGCGAGCGATCCGGCCATGCGGATTTCAGGCACCGTGGTGCCGGTGACGGCGGGCAGGGTACTGTCGGAGGTCCCGGGCTGCTCGGCGGGCCATGTATCGAATCCCGTCGATTGCGCGGTGAGTTGCCTCGCGGCCCGCGCGACCATCTGTTCCAGTGCGGGGGATGCCTGCGTTGCGCGCTGTGGCAGCGCCGATTCGCTGTCGTGCCCGACGGTCACGCGCGTGACGGCGAGTTCGCCGGTGGTGCCGTCGACCTCCACTTCGGCGACCCACGCGGACCAACTCTGCGCGGCGTCGTCCTCCACCACATGCGCGTAGGCGAACCCGCGGCCACGGCGCACGTTGCCGCTGCGCGCGATGCCTGAGCGCTGCGCCGACGGCGTCCATCCTGCTCGCTCGGCCACGTCGCGCACCAGCGCTGCGCCACGCGCATCGTCAAGGTGATCGAGCCGCAGCGCTACCGGATCGCTGCCAGCGCTGGCAGCGATCTCATCAACGTGCGATTCCTGTGCAAAGACCTGCGCGCGGGCCAGTGGCGTGTCCGTCGAGCCGGCCGCGGCGCCAGCCGTGCTGATATCGATGTTGGGAATGCGGTATGGCGGCAATGCGCCGGCTTGCGCGCTGGCGGCGACATCGGACACCGGCGCCGCCGTGTGCGTCAGCCACAAGGCCAGCGGTACAGTGGGCGCGGCGGTGCCGCCGAGCGTGGCGGCATACGCGTCGATCACGGCACCCGCGTGCGCGCTGTCGATTTGCCAGTCCAGCGTTGCATTGGCCAGCCCCACGTCATCTGCGGTAATCGTGCGTCGCACGCAGCCGCCCGCGGCACGCGCCATCAGTGCGGCATCGGCAGCGGCGTGGTGTGCGAGCAGGCCCGGGGGGGCCGCGCTGTCGTCGGCGCTTTGCCAGCACACCAGCGTAATCTGAGGCTCGGCAATGCCGAGCAGCGCAGCCAGTTCTTCGCGCAATGCGCCAGGGCGCGCACTGGGCAGCCAGACGCGCAGGGCGCCATCGCGCCAGTCCGCGATGGCCGTGCAGGTGGCTGTCGTCGCCTGCATGCCGGCCAGCGGCCACTGGTAATGCTGTGCCTGGCGTGCACGCGATTGTTCGAGTGCGCCGGCTGCGTCGCCACGCTGTGCCAGCGCGCGCCGCTGCACAGGCACCGTTTCCGGTGTGGGCGGTGCGGACCAGCGCGCGCGCAGTGCAGCCGCCGCATGGGCGGCCTGTTCATCGGAGTCGGCCGCCACGCCGGCGAAGTTGTTGCGCACGACCACGGCGCGCACGCCCGGCATTGCGGCTGCGGCGTCCCGGTCCGCGCCCAGCAGACGTGCAACGAAAGGCTGGCCACCAACCCATTGAAGCCCGGGCGGACGCAAGACATTTACGGCCAGGCACTGGGGAGGCGGGAGGGGGCTTGCCGCCTTGGCGACGGCATCCGCGCGGGGCGCCAGCGTGTCGTTCACGACTGCGCTCCGTGCGCGTCTGCGCGCTGCAGGATGGCCGCCCGTTGCACAGCGCGCACGATCTCGACATGCGTGCCGCAGCGGCACAGGTTGAAGCGCAGCGCCTCGCGGATCTCCGCCTCGGTCGGGTCGGGGTTTTCCGCCAGCAGCGCCTTCGCGGTCATGATCATGCCGTTCAGGCAATAGCCGCACTGCGCGGCCTGCTCGTCGATGAAGGCCTGCTGTACCGGGTCGGGATGCGCGGGCCTGCCCAGTCCTTCCAGCGTGGTCACGTCATGGCCGATTACCGCCTTCACCGGCAGCACGCACGAGCGCGCGGCGGTGCCGTCCACCAGCACGGTGCAGGCGCCGCACTGGCCCAGTCCGCAACCGTACTTCGGGCCATTGCAGGCCAGGTCGTTGCGCAGGATATAGAGCAGCGGCGTATCAGGCGCCACGCAGACCGTATGGTCGGCGTGGTTGACATGAAGCGTCAGGGGGCGGGGCGCGTTCATCGGGGGCAGGTGGCGGTTTGAACATCACGCAGCGCTGCGCCGCACCCCTTCATGGCGAGGGGCTGTGGCGCGTCGGGCCCGTACAGCGGCCAGGCCGGCGGTACGGGGCTCAGGCGGACATCATGCTGCCGCCGACAGCGGCGGGCGTCCGGCCGAGACCAGCGGCACGTTGTGCACATCGTAGCCGAAACACCAGTCGGGGTTCTCGTTGGTGCGCAGCCACGTGTTGTTGTGCGAGACCAGTTGGACCTTGCTGGCGCGCTCGGCACGGTTGGCTTCGTACAGTGCGAAGGTGGCGGCGTAGTCGTCCGTGCCCGCTTCGATGAAGCAGCGCGTGAGCATGGCGGCATCCTCGATCGCCATGGCGGCACCCTGGGCCATGTGCGGCTTCATCGGGTGGCAGGCGTCGCCGAGCAGCACCAGGCGGCCGCGGCTCCATACCGGCAGCGGATCTCGCTCGAGCAGCGGCCACTTGGTCACTTCCACGGTGCCTTCGATCAGCGACTGCACGCCCTGGTGCCAGCCATCGAATGCGGCGCGCATCTCTTCGATGCTGCTCGGCACCCAGCTCTTGCTCATGTCCCACTCGGGCTCGGGCACGCCGGTGACGTAATAGATCTCGTCGAGCTTGCTGGTGTCGAAGTACACCATCATGTGGCGATCGTCCGACCACCACTTGGTGCAGCGGTCATGCGTAAAGCCCTTGACGCGCGAGATCGGGAACACCGCGCGGTGCGCCACGTAGCCCGTGTACTTGGGCGGCTCCGCGCCGAGCAGGGTTTCACGGATGCGCGAGTTCACGCCGTCCGCGCCGATGACGATGTCGGCCTCGTCGACGGTGCCGTCAGTGAAGCGCAGTTGCACCACGTCGCCCTGGTCGGTCACGCTTTCCAGCTTCTTGTTGAAGAACAGCGTGCCAGGCGCGACGGCATCGGTGAGCAGCTTGTGGAAGTCGCCACGGTGCACGGTCAGGTAGCTGGCGCCGTAGTGCTTCAGCGCGTAGTCGCCCAGCGGAATCTGCGCGCAAACCTCGCCCGTGTCCCAGTCGCGGCTGTACCAGTAGTCCGGATGGCAGCCCATGTCATTGAGCGCGTCCTCGATGCCGATGCGCCGCATGATCTTCATCACGTTCGGCCCCACGTGGATGCCGGCACCCAGCCGCGAGAACGCCGGCGCCTGTTCATACAGCCTGACCTGGAGGCCAGCACGCTGCATCAGGGCGGCAGCGGCCGTCCCTCCGAGTCCTGCGCCGATGATTGCGATTCGCGGTTTGGCTTGCACGTTGTTTCTCCTGGCAGTGACACATGGGTCGATGGTGTGGGGGCCGGCTCGGCGGCCAGTTGTTGAAAACGAGTGTACACACTACAAAATTCAAGGTAAAGATAGATTTGCATCAACTTATGGAAAACCCTGATGACGATGTGATGGCTTTCACATATTGCCCAATACCGGCGAATTTATGCGCTATATCTGGGCGACTTCGGTTCAGTGCGCACTGAATGAGTGCCTTTTTGTCCGCTTAGAATGTGTTTGCGCATATAGAGTGTGTACACTACAATCAATCGCAACCGCGGACGCCTGGCAAGACTGCCTGGAGCGGCCGGGTAGACAAGGCATACCCAAGACAACCAGATGACGGAGTCGACAGTGCAGAAAGTTTTCCGAATCGGCCAGATCGTGCCGAGCTCCAACACCACGATGGAAACCGAGATCCCCGCCATGCTGAGCGCACGGCAGCAGATCCGCCCCGAACGTTTCACCTTCCATTCGAGCCGCATGCGCATGAAGAAGGTGGTCAAGGAAGAACTGGCGGCGATGGATGCCGAGTCTGACCGCTGCGCCGTCGAGCTATCCGACGCGCGCGTGGATGTGCTCGGCTACGCCTGCCTGGTCGCGATCATGGCGATGGGCCATGGTTATCACCGCAAGTCGGAACAGCGCCTGAAAGCCCACACCGTTGAGAACGGTGGCGATGCGCCGGTAATCACGAGTGCCGGCGCGCTGGTCGATGCACTCAAGGTGATCGGCGCGAAGCGCATCGCCGTGGTTGCCCCGTACATGAAGCCGCTGACGGAATTGGTGGTGGATTACATCCGCAACGAAGGCTACGAAGTCGTCGACTACCGCGCGCTGGAGATTCCCGACAACCTCGAAGTGGGCCGCCACGATCCGGCGAAGCTTCCGGCCATCGTCGCGCAGATGAACATTGCCGACGTCGATGCCATCGTGCTGTCCGCCTGCGTGCAGATGCCGTCGCTGCCGGCGGTAGCGAAGGTCGAGGCGATGACCGGCAAGCCGGTGATCACGGCGGCTATCGCCACCACCTATGCGATGCTGCGCGCGCTGGACCTGGAGCCGGTCGTGCCGGGCGCGGGCGCGCTGCTGTCCGGCGCCTACTGAGGGCCGCGCCATGAGCACCTTCCTCTACGGCGGCAACGTCCAGGCCAACGGCATCCGCCAGCACTACCTGCGCTACGGCGGCAACGATGGCGAACGCGCGTCGCGCGACGCCGTGATCATCGTGCCGGGCATCACGAGCCCGGCCATCACGTGGGGCTTCGTCGGCGAGCAGTTCGGCCAGCGCTTCGATACCTATGTGCTGGATGTGCGCGGCCGTGGCTTGTCGGAAGCGAGCGACACGCTGGACTACAGCCTCGATGCGCAAGCTGCCGACGTGATCGCGTTCGCGCAGGCGCTCGGCCTGCAGCGCTATGCCATCGTCGGCCATTCGATGGGCGGGCGCATTGGCGTTCGTGCCGCGCGCCAGCGCCCCGCAGGCATGACGCGGCTGGTGATGGTGGATCCGCCGGTCTCCGGCCCCGGCCGCCGCGCTTATCCCGCGCAGCTGCCGTGGTACATCGATTCCATCCGCCTCGCGCGCGCTGGTGTCGACGCGGAAGGCATGCGCCGCTTCTGTCCGACATGGACGGACGAGCAACTGCGCTTGCGCGCCGAGTGGCTGCACACCTGCGACGAGCGCGCAATCCTAGCGAGCTTCAACGGCTTCCATGAAGACGACATCCACGCCGACCTGCCGCACGTGTCCGTGCCGACGCTGCTGATGCGCGCCGGCCGTGGCGACGTGGTGCGCGACGAAGACGAGCAGGAAATCCGCACGCTGCTGGCGGGCGTGCTGGTGAGCCACGTCGCCGATGCCGGCCACATGATCCCGTGGGACGACGAGGCCGGCTTCT
>NZ_JBYOJS010000021.1:0-106444 GCF_057798895.1 Cupriavidus sp. 22TCCZM04-2 | reverse complement strand
TTCGCCGGTTTCACGTGCCACACGCCCACGGCGATGAACAGCAGCACCACGCTGATCTTGATCGCCACCATCACATTGTTCAGCCGCGTCGATTCCTTCACGCCGTACGACACCACCCAGGTGATCGCCAGCATGATCAGCATGGCCGGCAGGTTGACCATGGTCTCGACACCGGGCACCGCGCCTGGCGCGGCCGTGAGTGCCACCGGCAGCTTCAGGCCGAAGCCGGCGACGAGCGACTGAAAATAGCCAGACCAGCCCACCGACACCGCCGAGGTGGCCAGGCCGTATTCGAGCAGAAGGTCCCAGCCGATCATCCAGGCGATGATCTCGCCCAGCGTGGCATAGCTGTAGGTATAGATCGATCCCGACACCGGGATGGCGGAAGCAAACTCGGCATAGCAAAGCGCGGCGAAGCCGCAGGCCATGGCCGCGATGACGAAAGACACCGTCAGCGCCGGGCCGGCGGTCAGCGCGCCGGTGCCGGTCAGCACGAAGATGCCGGTGCCGATGATGGCGCCGATGCCCATCATCACGAGATCGATCGGCCCAAGCACTTTCTTCAGGCCGCCAGCGTGGCTGTCCGCCAGCATGGCATCTATGTTCTTGGTTCGGAACAAGCTCATACAGGTGTCTCCTCTATGTGCTGCCGCAGCGATCGCATGGGCCCGCGCCGGAGCTGGCGGCGGGTCATGCGGGCGCGATGGCATCGGGACAGCGTGCTGCCGGGTAGGCCGCACGGCTTGCCGGCACGCTGGTCGCGCGCCGGCCCCGTTATCTGTTGGAATTGCCCGGCGCTCCGCCTATTGCAGCAAAGGTGGTCGCAGTAGCACCGGGGGGCCGCTCACGTGGACGCGGACATTGTCGAGCGTGTGGGGATGGTAGAGGCTGCCCGCGGCCAGGGCTTCGCGCCAGGCGGCGAAAGTGAGGTATTCACGCTGTCTGTCTCCGTATGCTTCTTTTGTTCGGAGCAGTGTAGAAAGCGCCCGCGCCATCGTAAAATCAAGAAATCCAACACCTGATATCTTGAAAACGAATAGCGGAAGGATGGGCGCGCGCCGACGCATCAGGCGTCAGACGAGGCCGCGGATTGTTGCAATGCCTGCCTCGACGCAATGTCCGGCAGCGCCACGCAAGCAATCCTGTCCATGGTGATACCCCGTGTCCAAGGCGCACTGCCGCCGGGGAAGCATGATTCTTCAACTTGACGCATGCCGCGAAATAATAATTCCTGCGGTTTGGGTGAATGCCGCCGCCAGCTCGATGTCGATCTCCGACGGTTCCCGCGGCTGTTCGAAGTACATCGCCAGTGAACCCACCAGGTTGCCTGCGGAGGTCTCCACGGGGAAGGACCAGCAGCCGCGGTAGTGGAACTGGTCTGCCAACCATGTCCATGGCTGCCACCGGGGTTCGTCGAGTACATCACGCGTAATGACTGGGGTACCCGTGGCAACGGCGAGACCGCATGCCAGCGATTCAGGCGAAATCAGGAATCCGTCCACGCATTTCGCGTAGTCAGCCGGCATACCGGCTACATGGTGCAACGTATCACCCCGGGCGATGTAGAACGCGCACCGTCGACGATCTTCCGCCTGGTCCAGCAGACTCTGGATGAGGATGCCAAGCGAGCATTCCAGCGAGTCGCCGTTCATGGCCGACTGAAATGCTTCCTTTTGTGCAGAAAGCCAGATCTTGCTGCGTTGGAGCCCGTGTTCGGCGCGTGTTCGGTCCGTGACATCGGCGAACGTGATAGCTACGCCTAGTATGACGCCCTCGGATGAGCGATGAGGATAGATGCGCCTCAGAAGCCAGCGATCCTGGCCTCGTCCGACGATGGCATCGCTTTGGATTCCTGTTGCCAGAACGGCCCGAATATCCGAAATGAAGACGTCATCGCGAAACGACCGGCGCAGGTCGGAAACGCTTCGGCCAACATCATTCGGCATGAGCGGTATGGCCTCGGAGATGGCCGGCGTGAACCAGCGCACCTTCAGGTCCCGATCAAGAAAGACCGTCATGACAGCGCCCGAAGACAGCACATCGCTTTGCATCCTGATTTCGGCGACTCTCGCCTTCAGATCGGAATTCGCGTCGTTGAGGTCCTGGTTGCTGGCGTTCAGATCCGCGTTTGCGGCCTTCAGCTCTTCGTTAAGCGCTTGCAGTTCTTCGCGCGAGGCCTCCAGCTCTTCGCGAGAAATGCGCAGGTCCTCTTCCCAATCCATCCTTTGACCATGGATATCGCAAAGCTCCTTGCTGGCTGCGAGCGGATCCACATCATTGCCGACCGCATCCTCGGTACTGAACGAGACCAGCAATCGGTTCAGCCTTCCGTCGGTTGAGGGTTCCAGGGGGGTCACGCTGACCCTGACAGAGGCAGTCTTGCCTGCCATCTCGAACATACCCAGGAACGCCTGCGGTTGTGCGCAAGCCAACGCCCTTTGGACCGCGATCCTGAGCTCCGCTGCGCAGGCACGGCTTACAAGCCGCAGAAGATTCAGGGTCGGCTCCCCAGCGGGAAAACTCAAAATTCCCGCCGTATCTCCATACAGGCGTAGAAGATTGCATTGTTCGTCAATCAGTACCGCCGGAAGATGAGGCGACTGCGCCGCCGTGCGAACCGTTGACCTTGCAATGCTGGCGCTGCTTGGCGCCAGGCTGCGCTTGCCCTCTCCAATGTCGTCCACTTTCCTGTGGATATTCCACCTTCTCGAGACTGGCACGAAGCCAACGCTATCCACCGGATACGCTTCGCTCGCCCCGACGAAGAGGCCGCCTCCGATACGTAAAGCGCTGTTGAGTGTGCGCAGCACGTCCTTGGTGGTGGCAGGTTCCAGATAAATCAAAAGGTTGCGGCAGGTCACGACATCGACCCCGGCGATAGGCGGGTCCGATATCACGTCCTGGACGGCGAACACCATGCGTTCGCGCACGAAGCGTTTGATGCGATAGCGACCATCTACCGCATAGAAATAGCGAGAGACCCGACCCGGGTCCATTTTGGCGAAGGACTCAGCCCTGAAGCCACCGTGGCTCGCCATGGCGACCGCTTCTGGCGCCGCGTCGGTCGCGAATATCTGGTAATCGACTGCGTGTCCGCTTTCCTGGACGATTTCGTCCAGCAGTATCGCCAACGAGTAAGCTTCTTCGCCAGTCGAGCAAGCAGTTGTCCAGAGTCTCAGCGGCGTACCGTCGTTCTCTTTCACCATCGGCTCGAGCATGTCATGCTTCAAAGCGCTCCAGGCTTCAGCGTCACGAAAGAACTCCGTGACATGAATGGGCAGGCCACGGACCAATGCCTCAAGCTCGATGGGGTCGTCCTCGACGAGCCAGGCGTAGTCCTCAAAGGAATAGACGAGCCGCACGTCCATACGTTGCTGGATACGCCATAGCAATGGCGACGGCCGATAGCCGCTGAGATCAAAACCAACTTCGCGGCGAATCAGTGCCAGGATCCGATCGAGCGTTCTGGCAACCGTGGATTCCCAGAGTTCCGAGGCAGCCGGTCGTGTGTATCCCTCTTCAAAGCAGGCAAGCAACTGCCCCGCCATAGCAGTGACGGGCAACACATGATCGTGAATGCGTCGCCGAATCACTGCCATGGGCATGGCGTCATGCTGCGCCGTCAGGGGATCCTGGACGATGACGATGCCGCCGGCCTGCCGGAGACTTACCGCGCCCGCAGTACCATCCATGCCCATGCCAGAAAGTATCACCGCAACCGCCCGCGGACGGCCCTGCGCCGCGACGCTTTCAAGGAATGCATCGATCATATCGATGCCCGGGCGGCGAGCGCCGCCTTGTGCCGGCCGTGTGCGGAAAACCCCCTCCTCCAGCGTCAGGATGCTGTCAGGTGACGGGATATAGATGTATCCAGGCGAGGGACGCGCATCATCCCGCGCTTCGATCACGGGAATCTTTGTCCATTTACGCAGCACATCCGCCAGGCGATTGGTATGAGCGGGTGGCAAGTGCTGCAACACGACCATCGCGTAAGGCGGTGTGCCAGTAAAGGAGGCAAACAGGGTCTGTAGCGCACCGATACCACCCGCCGATGCACCGACCGCTACGATAGGCACATTGCTGTCAGGCGTGTGAACAGCGATAGCGTGACTCATTGCAGTTCACCTCCCATTGCCGCTATTCGACCCGAGAGCGGCTGCTCAGCCCCCCGGAGAACAGGATGGTCGTTTGAGCGCATATTCGCCTGGCCAAGTCATCACTTGCCCAGGCCTGCCATCTTTATGATAAGCAACAGGGCGTTGTCGCGAAACTTGAGAAGCGCGGGGTCCCTACCGGCAGCTCGGTTCGGCCAGGACCCGGTGCAGCGATGGACCGCACCTGAAGGGAAACCGGCGCAATCTCTCCCGCGGTAAGCGCTTCCAGCACGATCTATCCAGCCACGCCCATGCCCCACGCCATACCGAAGTTGCGGCTAAATTCGGTCGGGCTGCGTAGGGGCCGGAGGCTCAGGCCATGCATCGGCCGACAGGCCATCATGCATCGCATTGATTGCAGGAGGGCGGGGTTCGCGGAGGCGGGCCTGTCATGAAATGCAAAGCAGCAGACATGTGTAGGGAAGCGATTCGCCGGCTCGCTCGGTACCGTGCTCCATTGAAGCCACGTCTTACCGCTTCGGCCGACAAGTAGATGGCGCAACGAAATGCTGTTCTCTTTTTCAGAACACGATTGCTGATCGTGTGCCATTGAACAGCCTCCACCGTCCAACCATACTGACCCGGACGAACACCACTGACTGGAGCATTCACGATGGAGCAATCGAAAGCAGGATTCCTGGTGGCGGCCTTTGCCGAATTCTTTCCAGGTGCCAAGGACATCGGTTCGTATGTGGGCGGGATGCTGATCCCGGGCACCGGCGACGAGATCCAGTTGTTCGACCCTGCGACCGGAGAGAGGAGCGTCACCTATCGCGACGCCGGTGCCGACGTGGCCGCGCTGGCCTGCGCGGCCGCGCACGAGGCGCAGAAAATCTGGTGGGGCATGACCCACGCCGTGCGTGGGCGCACGCTGTTCGCGGTGGCCGCCAAAATCAGGGAGCACGGCGAAGCCTTGGCCCGCCTCGAATCGATCTCGACCGGCAAGCCGATCCGCGACAGCCGACGCGAGGCCGAGATGGTGGCCGAGATGTTCGAGTTCTACGCGGGCTGGGCTGACAAGTTCCACGGCGACGTCATCGCCGTGCCGACCACCCACCTCAACTACACGCGCCGCGAGCCTTACGGGACCATCCTCCATGTCACGCCGTGGAATATCCCCATCCTGTCGTTCGGCTGGCAAGTCGCGCCGACCATCGCCGTCGGCAATGCAGCGCTGCTCAAGCCGTCGGAGCTGACGCCGTTCACGTCGCTGGCGGTTGCCGCGCTGGCTGAACAGGCCGGCCTGCCCGCCGGGTTGGTCAATGTGCTGGCCGGCTACGGTCACACGACAGCCCAGACAGCCATCGCGAACAGCATCGTGCGTAAGGTCGTCTTCATCGGCTCGCCCGCAACGGGCGCAAAGATCGCCGAATCTGCTGCGCGGCACCTGATCCCGTGCATCCTTGAACTCGGCGGCAAGTCCGCGAATATCGTCTTCGAAGACGCAAACCTCGACATGGCCGCAATTGGCGCCCAGGCAGCCGTTTACTCGGGCACGGGCCAGAGCTGCACCGCCGGATCGCGCCTGCTTGTGCAGCGCCGAATCTACGACGAACTGGTCGACAAGGTGGCAGAGGGCGCGCGCCGGCTGCGCATCGGGCATCCGCTCGAATCGTCGACGGAGATTGGGCCGATCAGCAACCGCGGCCAGTACGAGCACATCAAGCGGATGATCGTCGCGGGCGTCGCAGAAGGCGCCCAGCTCGCGGCCGGCACCACGGATTTCGAGTCGGGCGGCTATTACGTCAAGCCGACGCTGTTCGCCGGCGTCTCGAACTCGATGCAAGTCGCCCGCACCGAGATCTTCGGACCCGTGATCGCCGCGATTCCGTTCGACACGGAGGAGGAAGCGATCGCGATCGCCAATGACAGCGAATTCGGCCTGGCCGGTGCAGTGTGGACCAATGACGTTGCCCGCGCGCACCGTGTGGCGGCCCAGGTGGACGCCGGCACATTCTGGATCAACGGCTACCGCTCCGTGCATGTTGCCTCGCCATTTGGCGGCTACAAGAACAGCGGCTACGGGCGCACGAGCGGCGTCGAGGCGCTGTACGAATACACGCAGACGAAGAGCGTGTGGGTCCAGACCGCCGCCACGCCGACGACACGGGTAGGCCGTTCGTGACTTGACCGCGAAACGGACAGGAGCTGGATCGCGCCAAGCGATTCGTTGTGCCTGCGACGCCCGCAGACTCGATCAGCGGAGCTACCGGCGTCGCGACTCACTTCATGTCGGCTATCAGGAGTTTAAGAAATGCGTCTGATGTCTAAGCTTCGCAGCATTGCCTGCGTCCTGGCGATGCTCTCTGGAACGGGTGTTGCCCATGCGCAGGAATTTGCCGGCCGCGTGGTCAACGTGATTGTCAATTTCCCGGTGGGCGGCCCCACCGACCTGGAGGGGCGCGTTTTTGCGCAACATCTGCCGCGCTTTCTGAAAGGCACCAGCGCGGTCGTCGTTCGCAATGTATCCGGCGCCGGCGGCATGATCGGCGTCAACCAACTCGGCGACGTCTCCGAGACCAATAAGTTCAACATCGGCTTCTTTACCTGGGACCCGATGCAGCAGATCCTGCATCATCCGAACTTGCGGGTCCAATTCAACGACTTCAAGTTCATTGCCGGCATGGAGCAGACCAACCTGCTTTACATTCGGCGTGACACCGCCCCGGGCATCGCCAAGCCTGCCGACATTGCCCACGTCAATCCGTTTCGTGCCGCGGTACTTTCGAATGGTTCGGACTGGTCGGCGTTGCGCCAGAGTCTGGCCCTTGACCTGCTAGGCGCCAAATACCGGACCATCACCGGCTACAAGGGGACGCGCGAGGCCGAAGTGGCGATGCTCCAGGGCGACATCCAGTTGGTCAGCAATTCCTTGCCCGGCTACAACTCCTTTGCCAAAAACAGCTTGGTGGGCAGGGGTCTGGCGATTCCGCTCTTCCAGTTCGAGCGCGGCGATGGCAACCGCAGTCCCCATCTTCCCGATGTGCCTACCTTCCTGGAGCTCTATCGCGAAATCCACGGCGCCAATGTGAACCCTGGCGGTGCGAAGTGGGAAGCGCTGCAGTTCCTGAACAGCATCTCGCGCATGGCGCGCGTGATCTTCATGCCGCCCAATGCCCCCGACGCCGCCGTCGCTGAACTGCGTAGCGCAGTGGAAAGGATGGCGAAGGATCCGCAATTCATGGCGCAGTACGAAAAGGCGGCGCTGGCGCCGGCGCATTTCGTCCTTGGTGCCGACGGAGAGCGCGTCATTGTGGAACTGAAAAGGTCGCCGCCGGGGATGGAGACCTTCTTCAACCAGTACATCCAGTCGAATTCATCGCGCTGAGCGCTGCGCGCGCGGCCAATGACAGCCGCGTATATGCCGTCGGCATGCGCGCACGCGGGGGCGCCAAAAAAGAAATGGGTATGGACGGAGACGAAATAATGAATTTTGCGTTACCGGAAGAACTGCGCATGCTGAAGGATTCGCTGCGCCGCTTTGTGAATCAGGAGCTCATCCCGGCCGAACTCACAGCGCGCAAGGACGACAAGCTGATTCCCGAACTGCGTACCCGCGTCGAGGCGTTCGGGAAAGAGCTGGGACTTGACAAGTTCGACGTGCCCGTCGAATACGGCGGACTGGGCTTTGGCTTGCTCGCCAAAACCGTCGTGTGGTCGGAACTCGCCCGCACGGTGGCCCTGCCGGTACGGGCGATCAATCCGTTCGGCGCGACCGTGTACCCCGTGCTCTATGAACTCGACCCTGCGCAAAAGGAGCGCTTTCTCTTGCCGACACTGCGCGGCGAATTGAAATGGTGCTTTGCCCAGACCGAGCCCGATGCGGGTTCTGACCCCGGCGGCATGAAGACCACCGCCGTGCGCGACGGCGATCATTACGTGATCAACGGTTTCAAGCGCTTCATCACCGGCGCGGCTGATGCCGATTATGCGCAACTGATGGCCGCGACCGACCGCACAAAGGGCTCGCACGGGGGGATCTCCGCCTTCATCGTCGACATGAAAGCTCCCGGGGTCAAACTGCTGCGCGCACAGAAGATGCTGGTCGACGACACGCCTTGGGAAATCGCCTTCGACGATGTCAGAGTGCCGGTGGAAAATCGCATCGGCGCCGAAGGTGAAGGCTTCAAGCACGCACAGAAAGTGCTCACCGTACTTCGCGTGCGTCACGGCGCCAAGGCCTGCGGGGTGATGGAGCGCTGTCTCGAGCTGGCCGCGGGCTACGCGAACGAGCGGGTGACCTTCGGCAAGCCGCTTGCTGAACGGCAAGGCGTGCAATGGTCGATTGCCGATTCCTACCTGGAGTGGCATCAGCTCGAACTGATGGTCAGGCACGCAGCGTGGAAACACGATCGCGGCGAGGACATTCGCACGGAAGCCTACATGGTGAAGAACTTCGGTGACAGCAAGTCCTTTGAAGCTGCGGATCGATGCATGCAACTCCACGGCGGCATCGGGCTCTCGACCGAACTGCCGATCGAGAAATTCTGGCGTGATCAGCGCAGCATGTTGATCACCGATGGACCGACCGACGTTCTCAAGATTGCCATCGCGCGGCATGCATTGAATGTGTTCGGCTGATGGCGCTGGTCCGCCAGGGCGCATTGCCGATCCAGGCAAGGCATCGCGCCCGAATCTGTTTCCTTCTGGAGAACCCTTGATGAATCCAAGCCGCATCCACGAACTCCTCGAGCCGTGGCTCGCGAGTGAGCCCGACCGCGAATTCATCCATCTGCCCGATCGCACTGTGACCTATGCCGAGGTCGGCGCCATGGCCAGCGCCCTGGAGGCGGAACTGCTCGCCCTGGGCGTGCGCTCCGGCGATCGGGTGGTAATCGTGACGGAAAACTGCACCGAGCATATCGCCTTGCTGCTCGCTTGCAGCCGCGTCGGCGCCTGGTCCTGCGGAGTCAATGCCCGCATGGCCGCCGGCGAAGTCGACGCTTTTGCGCAATTGGTCGATGCGCGGCTGGCCTACTTCACCACGGGGGTCTCCGCGGTGGCAATGACCCATGCCCGGCGCCACCACGCCCGTTCATCGACGCTCGACGGACTCATGCACAGCGACGTGAACCTTGAGGCGGTCGCCGAACAGGGCAGCGAAGCCGAACGCGTCGCGGCAATCATCTCCACCTCCGGCACCACCGGCAGGCCCAAGGGCGTCATGGTGACTCACGCGGCCGTGCTGCATGCCGCGCGCGTCTCCTGCAAATCCCGCGGCCTCGGGCGCGACGATCGCTTGTGCCTGTTCGTGCCGATGACCCATATCTTTGGCCTCGCCGCCGTGCTGGCCTCGTCGCTCCATTCGGGCGCAACATTGGTCCTGCGGCAGACCTTCTCAGCCGCCGACGTGCTCGACGCACTCGCCCACCATCGGGTCAGTCAACTGCAAGGTCCGCCGGCGCTGTACTCACGCCTCCTTGCCCACCTCGAGAGCCATGGCATCGCCCGGCCATCAGCGCCGCATCTGCGCTACCTCTACACAGGGAGCAGTCCGCTCGATCTCGCGCTGAAGGAGCGCGTGGAGGCTTGTTTCGGCCTGCCGCTGCACCACGGTTATGCGAGTTCGGAATCGCCGGTCGGCTGCGCCACCACGAGCAACGTGCGGCGCCAGGACACCGCCGCTGGCTATCTACTGGAAGGCATGTCCATGCGCATCGTGGACGCCGGCCATCGCGATGTAGCGACAGGAGAGACCGGGGAGATCTGGCTTGCCGGCCCGTATTTGACGCCCGGCTACTTTCGAGATCCCGAGGCTACCCGGCAGGCGTTCCGTCCCGGCGGCTGGTATGCCACCGGTGACCTTGGGCGGCTGGGCGAGGACGGCGCGCTGTTCATCGTCGGCCGAACGAAGGAGCTGATCATCCGCTCCGGCTTCAACGTATATCCGGCAGAAGTCGAAGCTGTGCTCAATCAGCATCCCAGCGTGCAGCGCTCGGCGGTCGTCGGGCAGCGAGAGCCTGATGGGAACGAGAAGGTGATCGCCTTCCTCGAGCTCCGCGACGGCGTGGGCTTTGATGAGCAAGTACTGCGCGGCTACCTGCGCGAGCAACTGGCCCCCTACAAGCAACCGGCACTGTTTCGCGTGTTGCCCTCCTTGCCGATGACCGACACCGGCAAGTTGCTCAAACGAAATCTACTTGCCCACCTCGATGCAATGGCGCAGGGATGACCTGGCTGTTGCCCTCGTGAAATGAACGAAACAAGGAAGGAGAAAGAGATGAGTAATGAAGTAGTAAGTTATGAACTCGATGGCGACGTTGCCCTGATCGGTCTCAACCGCCCGGCCAAGCGCAATGCCTTCAACGACGAATTGCATAAGCAGTTGCACACGGCGGTGATGCGCGCGGGTGAAGAAGCCAGGTGTGGCGTTCTGTTTGGTCATGGGGAGTGCTTCAGCGGCGGGCTGGATCTCGCCTACGCCGCGGCGATGTGGGAAAGCGGCAAGGAGCACAAGCTGCCGTATCCCCGCAATTACGACACCGAGCTGATTGCCCGGGGCAGGATACCGTTCGTCTCTGCCTTGCATGGCGCCACCATCGGTGGTGGCTTCGAGGCCGCGGCCAGCACCCATATCCGGGTCGCCGACGAAACGGCGTTCTTCGCCCTGCCCGAGGGCCAACGTGGCATCTTCGTCGGCGGCGCCGGCTCGGTGCGGATCAGCCGGCTGATCGGGACCGCCCTCATGACGGATTTGATGTTGACGGGACGCGTGCTGAACGCCGAGGAGGCGCTGCGCTTCAACGCGGTGCAGTATGTGGTGCCTAAGGGACAGGCGCTGGAGAAGGCAGTCGCATTGGCCCGGCGCATCTGCGCCAACGCGCCGCTGACCAACTTCGCCGTCACCAATGCCCTGCCGCGCATCGCTGATATGTCTTACGACGATGGCATCTTCGTCGAGCGACTGGTCAGTGAATATACCCTCAGCTCCGAAACGACCGCACGCCTGAGCGAGTTCCTGAACAAGAAGGCGGTGCCCATCAAGGCGCCGGGAGGGGGAGAAACGCTGTGAACCGCCTGCGCGATTCGGCGATCGTCGCTTTTGCCGAAACCAAGGTAATGGAAAAAAGCGATCGCGACGTCTGGGAGCTTGATGCCGAGGTCCTCGAAGCCCTGCTCGAGCGCAGCGGCTTCGAGAAGGGGGAGATCGACGGCCTGGTCATGGCCGGATTCGGGCTGACGGCGGCCGGTGAGAGCTTCTGGGCACAGGTCACGGCCGACCAGCTCGGCCTGGAACTCGACTACTGCGACCAGGTGCATATCGGCGGCTGTTCAGCCACCGGCAGCGTCGCACGTGCCGCGGCGGCAATCGATGCCGGCCTGTGCACCACGGCCTTGCTGCTGTTCGCCGACACTGGCGTGGCGGAAAACAACCGGGGTGACCGCAGCTTCCGCCGCGAGTGGGCCGATCCGTACGGTGTCTTCGGCCCCCCCGATGCTTTCGGCTTGCTGACGCGGCGCTACGAGCATCAGTATGGACTTGACTACGAGATGCTGGGCAAGCTCGCGGTCACCCAGCGCGCCCATGCCGTGTTGAACGAGAACGCCTGCGAGAAGCTGCGCAAGCCGATCACGATCGATGACTACCTCAACTCGCGCATGATTGCCGACCCGATACGTCTGCTCGATTGCGTCATGCGCTGCGACGCCGCCTCCGGCCTGCTGATGACGAGCAGGCGACGCGCCAGGGAAAAGGGCATCGACAAGTTCGTCATACCGATCGGCTACGGCGAGCGGACCAACTTCCAGGGCGGGGAGAACTTCGTCGATGTCACCCGAAGTGGCCACGAGGTTTGCGGCAAACGCGCCCTCGCCCAGGCGGGACTCGCGCTCAAGGACATTGCATCGTTTCACCCCTACGACGATTTCATCATCGCGATCATGCTGCAGCTCGAGGCGTTTGGATTCTGTGGGCCGGGTCAGGGCGTGCAGTTCATCCGCGACATGAACTTTGCCTTCGATGGTGACCTACCCTTGAATACCGGCGGCGGCCAGATCTCGGCGGGGCAAGCGGCATGCTGTTCGCACAACCTGATCGAGGCAGTGAGGCAGTTGATGGGCGAAGGCGGCGCGCGTCAGGTCAGGAACACCGCCAATGCGCTGGTGAGCGGCATCGGCTGGATCAATTACTCGCGCAACTGGGGCACGAGCAGCGCCCTGGTCCTTGCTCCCAACGCATGATCCCTACACAAGGCGGACCATGGAAACAGCTATTCCCGAACTTCCCGATGATACGTTTGCTGTCAAGCGCGCGATCAAGCCATCCAGCTTCACGCAGCCATTCTGGGCGGCGACACGCGAGAAGAAGCTGGTCATCCAGTATTGCCGGGCGACCGGCAAGTATCAGCATTACCCGCGCCCAACCAGCATCTTCACCGGCCGCAGGACCGACATCGAATGGCGCGAAGTCTCGGGTCGCGGCGAAGTTTTTTCATGGACCGTAGTGCGGCGCGGCGCCGCGCCGTTTCGTGGGCACGAGCCCTATGTGGTCGCGTCGGTGACCCTCGATGTCGGCGTCAATGTGATTGCCAACCTGGTCAATTGTTCGCTGCATGAGGTTTGCATCGGCATGAAGGTCGTGCCCTGCTGGCTGCCGATAGACGATGGCATGCACCTGCTGATGTTTCAATCGGAGCGGTAGAGGAAAGACCGATACTCCCGATTCCGCTGGCGTGCCAGAATGGGCGCCTACACGCCTCGTCTGGAACGACCGCATGACAGCGCCCTACACCGAAAGCCGTATTGCTTACCTGTATGAAGCGGTGCGCTGCGGCACAGTGCGCGCGGCGGCCGACTTCCTCGACATCGCGCCCTCTGCCGTGAGTCGGCAGATCGCATTGCTCGAGGAGGAACTCGCCACGCCGCTCATCGAGCGCAACAAGCGAGGGGTCAAGCCAACCGACGCTGGCGCGCTGTTGCTCGAGTACTTTTCACTACAGCGTGCCCACCAGGCCGACCTCGTTTCCAAGATCCAGGAATTGCGGGGACTGCGCCGCGGCAAGGTCACCGTCGTCATGGGTGAAGGCTTCGCGTCGACGATGGTCGGCGGCCCGATACGGCAGTTCCGCGAAAGCCACCCGGAAATCTCGCTCACAGTGGACCTGTGCAGCACCAACGAAGTGGTGCGCCGCGTGGCCGAGGACGAGGCCGACATCGGGCTGGCGTTCAACCCGTCGCCCGACCCCAAGGTCGTCAGCCGCTCTGAATCGCGTCAACCGATGCACGCGATCGTTGCGCCGGATTTCCCGCTCGCCGGCAAGTTCGGATCGGTCACGCTGCAGGACTTGCTTCCTTATCCGCTGGCATTGACGCATCCGGAGCACGGCACGCGGCGGCTGGTGGAGGCGGCGATGCTGCTCGACCGCGTCCGGCTGACGCCAGCATTGACAACGAATTCGGTCACCTTGCTCAAGCTGTTCGTCACCAATAATCTCGGCTTCACGTTTCTGGCGCGGATCGCGGTTGCCCCTGAGCTGGAAGCCGGCCAATTGATGGCAATCCCGGTCGAGAACCGGTTGCTGCAAAGTCCGGAGGCTCAACTGATCACGCGCGTGGGCCGCCAGCTTTCGCCTGCCGCGAACCGGTTGCTGCAACGACTAGCTGCGCAGATCCATCAGTACGACGCGGCGGTATGACCTGCGCCCGCATCTTTGGGCACGCATACGGGCCCGTGGGTGTTGCTCCTTAATAACAGCCGCAACCGCCGCGAAGCTCACGAGGCCGCTCAGGGTTTTCTGTTGCCACTTGGGCCAGCGCGGCGCCGTGAACATGAGACGATGGCCGGGCTCGGGCCATCAGGAGACTCTCGTCCCATGCGCTGCCGAGACATTCACATGGCAATTCCACTTTAGAAGCGGTCCTTCGTCGAGAAACGCCGCCCCATCATCAGCCGGCTGGAGCATCCCACAGAGTGATGGACGACCCAGCACATCCCGTTCTCGCGTGGGTCTCCTGCGGGAGGTCTTTGCCATAGGGTAAGCATGCGCTCCTTTCGACACATTTGCGAATGCAGTGAATTACGCGGTCAGCGAGCCGTGAACTTTGCTAGTGTTTTTGTGGGCCATTTTCACCGTGTTTGGAGCTAGTTGCGAAAGCATATACTGGCTCGACGGCGTGCTCACCTTCGCCGGCCGCCAGAACAATCTGTTCGTGCGCGAAACCGCCATCGTTACGCGGGGTTTCGACGTCCTGACGGTGGCGGTGGCGATGGCCAACCTTGATCGTGCTCGCGGTGCCTATGGGGTTGAAGGTGCGGCCTGAGTCCCCTGTTCAACTCGACACTTCTGGAGTCATCATGAATCCTCTCACTGAAGTCCTCGACCGCGCCGATCCCGCCCTGGTGGCCGAACTCGAGGCGTTCTACAAGGACCTCCACCAGCACCCAGAGTTGTCGATGCAGGAAGTTCGCACCGCGAAAATCGTCGCCGATGCCATGGAAGGTCTGGGCTACGAGGTGACGCGCAACGTCGGCGTGACTGGCGTGGTCTGCGTGATGAAGAATGGCACAGGCCCGACCGTGATGCTACGCGCCGACATGGATGCCCTACCAATGGCAGAGGACACCGGCCTGCCGTATGCCAGTACTGTGATCGCGCGCGACGATGAAGGCGTAGAAGTCGGCGTCGCGCATTCATGCGGCCATGACATGCACGTGACCTGGATGATCGGTGCCGCCCGTATCTTGTCTGCAAGTCGCACCGCCTGGAGCGGCACGCTGTTGATCGTATTCCAGCCCGGCGAGGAAACGGCCGAGGGCGCATCCTCTATGGTGGGCGAATGGGGCGAGGGTCGCTTTCCGAAGCCCGAAATTATCCTCGGGCAGCACGTGATGGTCGGCGCGGCAGGCACCGTCAACTACCGTCCCGGCATTACGCTGTCCGCCGGAGATAGCCTGAAAATCAAGCTGTTCGGGCGCGGTTCGCACGGCTCTCAGCCGCAAACCTCGATCGATCCGGTCATCATGGCAGCAGCGACCACGTTGCGCCTGCAGACCATTGTCTCTAGGGAAATCGCGCCGACCGAACCGGCGGTGCTCACTATCGGCTCGCTGCAGGCCGGTACCAAGGAGAACATCATCCCCGACGACGCCACCATCAAGCTGAACATGCGCACCTTCAGTGAGGACACGCGCGAATACATGCTCAATTCGATCCGCCGCATCTGTTGCGCCGAGTGCGATGCCTCCGGTGCCGAGCGTCCGCCCGAGTTAACCACGATCAACAGCTACCCGTTGACCGATAACGATCTGGCCGCTACGGAAAAGGTGGCGCAGGCCTTCGGCCGCCAGTTTGGCGAGAAGGCGTCGCAGGCACCCGGTCCGGCATCGGCCAGCGAAGACTTCAGCATCTTCGGTCGCACTTGGGGCGTGCCCTATGTATTCTGGTTCGTCGGCGGTACCAACCCGGAGGTGTACGAGAAGGCCAAACAGGAGAGGACCATCAACAGAATCCCTAGCAACCACTCACCGAAGTTCGCGCCGCAGATCCATCCGACGCTCGAGACCGGCTTGGCGGCTATGCTGACAGCCGCCAGCGCGTGGTTGTGTCCCAGTGTATGAACGTCCACGAATTGGCCATTGCCGGCTTGAATGACCACCGTCTGTTCACGTTTCTCGATCTGGCCGGCACATTTGCCTTTGCCTTCAGCGGCGCGGTCGCGGCCAGAGACCGCGGCCTCGACTGGTTCGGTGTCATCGCCATTGCCTTTGCGGTCGCTTGCGGCGGAGGCGTGCTGCGCGATCTGTGCATCGGCGCCGTGCCGCCCGCGGGACTAACCGATTGGCGTTATCTCGCCGTAGCTATGGCAGCGTCATGGGTGGTGCTCGCTGCGCGTGCGCTGGTCGTGCGCCTTGCACACCCGGTGACCTTGTTCGATTCTCTGGGACTCGGATTGTTTGCAGTGACCGGCGCGCAGAAGGCCTTGATTTTCGGCCATAACGCCGAGGTGGCGGTGATTCTCGGCGTAGTTACCGCCGTGGGTGGTGGTGTGGCGCGTGACGTGCTACTCAATCGGGTGCCTATGATCCTTCGGCGCGAGGTCTATGCGTCGGCGGCTCTGGTGGGTGCCGTCATCGAGGTGTCCGGCGAGCGCCTGGGATGGGTGTCCAGTGGGCGAACCTGGACCGCCTTGATGGCGTGCTTCGCGCTGCGTTACCTCTCCCTTCGCTACAACTGGAATCTACCGCGCTCGCTCGGACATGATGG
This sequence comes from Cupriavidus sp. 22TCCZM04-2, assembly GCF_057798895.1. Taxonomy (NCBI): domain Bacteria; kingdom Pseudomonadati; phylum Pseudomonadota; class Betaproteobacteria; order Burkholderiales; family Burkholderiaceae; genus Cupriavidus; species Cupriavidus sp. 22TCCZM04-2. Next base: position 90,087 of record NZ_JBYOJS010000021.1, on the reverse strand, counting down.
CAGTGGGAGCGGATCAGACAAGTGATAAGCGCAGGACTGTGGGGCCACCCGTGATGGTGCAAATGATGCAACCGGCATGGGGCCGCTCCTCGCCCTGCGGAGCCGGTCCAAGAGGAATGTGTTCGGCGTCGGGCCGCAATATCGCTCCCCAGTCGCCCTTCTTACCTTTGCTTTCCTATGCTTCTAATCTTCCGTTGCAGGCCAAAATTGACGTATCGGATATCTCCGGGTTGATACAGTTTGACGATGTCATGGCGTGGATCTCGGTCAGGCAAACCGCGCCATGGCTTAGCCTATACGCCGCTTGAAACCGGTGAGCTGCTCGCGCGTCGCCACGTTCCTAGGCGTGGTAGCTCACTCGTGCTTTGGTTGCCGTCAGTCGCTTGACATAGCGAGTGATGATCTTCCGTGGCGGATCCCCCGGTACAAAGCCTAATCACTTACTCAGAAGTTGAGAATATTGGAAGCAATGCGGAAGGCAGCGCACGGCGGGCGGTGACTTCCGCAGGCGCCGTCCCGACGGCTATCCCAGTCAGCGGGCGATCGTTGAAGTTACCCATCTGAACCGGCTGCGTCAGTGGCTGCCCGGATCCTTACATCGTCGCCTGGAAGTTGGCGGCTACACGCTGGCGCAGATAGTCTTCCGCGCTGATCAGCGCGTATTTGCCGGACGGGCTTTCGATCATCACGTCGCGGTTGGCCTGGCAGAAAAAGGCCACGCTGTAGCGCGAGCCCTGGTATTCGTGCGGCTGCGGGTTGCGCACGCGGTGGAAATTGGAGGGCAACTGGTCATCGCTCCAGCGCATCAGCATGTCCCCGATATTGCAGGTGATGATGTCATCCGCCGGCTCGATGCTGGTCCATTCCTGGCCCTCCATCTCCTTGCCCGGACACAGTTGCAGGCCGCCCTGGCCCGCGCGCTGGAACAGTAGCGTCAGGCAGTCGAAATCCGTATGCGCGCCGGCGCGCCACAGTCCAGATGGCACCGAGGGATCGCTCGGGAAGTAGTGCAGCAGGCGCAGCGTGCTCTGGTAGGTGGGTCGGGACGGGTCGTGCGCGCGGGTGAAGAAGTCGCGCGCGAAGCCGAGCTTCTCGGCAAAGCAAGACAGCACGCGCATGCCGACCTGCCAGCATTGCGCCTCGAACGTCAGCATGACAGCGCGAAACGCCGGCAGCTCGTCTTCGGTCGGCCACAGCGGCGCCATGTGCGGCAGCGTGATCTGGTACGACTCCTTCTGGTCGTGTGTGCCCGTGGACGGTCGCACCTGCGCCTTGCTCTCCCAGCCGCTGTTCAGTGCCCGCTGCAAGGGGTACTGCGCCTTGACGGCGTCCGGCAGGGCGAAGAAGCGCTGTGCCATCTCGAACGCTCCCTGGACCTGCGCCAGGTCGATGCCGTGGTTGACGAGCTGGAAGAAGCCGACATCGGTGGCGGCTGCCCACAGCGCTTCGGTGATCTCCGGGCGGCGCGCCTCGAAGTCGGAAAGGTCGATACGGCGGACTTCACGCGCATGGGTCTCGGAACCCCGGCCGCCCATGCGGGCTTCCTTGTCGAGTTCGGTCAGCGTATGAGGAGAGGCGGTCAGCGTAGTCATGTGTGCTCCGTGCGAAAGAAGGTCGATGGGAGTCGGACCCGGAGCGGCAGGCAACGCGCGGAAGCATGAGCAGTCGATCCGGGCAGTGCAGTCTTGAAGCTCCGAAGGTAAGCAAGCCAAGCCGTTGCGGCCCGACCTGTTCCGACTTCAAGAGCAATTCCCGGCCAGCCGGCACCACATGCGCGACTGGTGAACGCTTCTACTCTCGCCAGCGACAATGCAAAGTCCACGCCAGGCGGTGAGGCCAGTCAGGAGAGGGGGAATTGCGCGGTGGACGCACCAGTGGAAATCCCGATGCACCGCCAACGTGCATGTCGTGCACAGCGATGGCGTGCCGACATGGCCGGGGCGGCAACCATGCACAGGCCTCTCGCACCGCCGCAGATGGCATGGAAGTTGCGGAAGTACGGGCGAGAGTAGAAGCGTTCACTGTCGCGCCAGGAGCCGGACGGCTTTTCGGATCATCGGCGCGACAGCCGGAAATTGCTCTTGAAAGCCGCGCCTGCGTCCGGTAGTCCGGGCCGAGGCCGTGCCTTCATGACGCATGCCCGGCATCCATGGAACCGCTCGGGCTCTCATCATGGCGCGACCGCAGGCGTGTTGAACGACAGCTCAAACCACGCCCCGCCATGACACCTCGCCTCTTGCTCCGCCGCCTGCTCGGGTTGGCAGCCATTGCCGCCACCTGCTGGTCCGCCAGCGCCTTTGCACTCGACAAGGTCATTTTCCTCACCTCCTGGTACGCCCAGGCCGAACACGGCGGCTTCTACCAGGCCGTTGCCACCGGCCTCTACAGGAAATACGGCCTCGATGTGCAGATCCGCATGGGCGGGCCGCAAGTCAACGGCATGCAGATCCTGGCCAGCGGCCAGGCAGACTTCCTCATGGGCTATGACCTGCAGGTACTCAAGAGTGTCGAGCAGGGTGTGCCTGTCACCACGGTCGGCGCCTCGATGCAGACCGATCCGCAAGGCATGATGACGCATGAAGACGTGAAGAGCCTGGCGGACCTGAAGACACGCACCATCCTGGTCTCCACCTCCGGACGCACGACCTGGTGGCCGTGGCTGCGAGGCAAGTACAAGCTCGATGAATCGCAGTCGCGCGTCTACACGTTCAACCTGCAGCCATTCTTTGCCGATCCCAATGCCGCGCAGCAGGCCTACGCGTCGTCGGAACTGTTCAGCGCCGACAAGGCGGGCGTGAAGTCGCGCTTCTTCCTGTTTGCCGATGATGGCTACCCGCCCTACGGCACCACCATCGTGACGATGGAGAAGACCGTCAAGGAAAGGCCGGACCTGGTCACCCGTTTCGTGCGTGCCTCGATGGAAGGCTGGAAGAGCTACCTGGCCGACCCGGCGCCCGCCAACGCGCTCATCAAGCGTGACAACCCGAACATGAAGGACGACCAGATCGCCTATGGCCTCGAGAAGCTCAAGCAGTTCCGCATGATCACCGGCGGAGACGCCGCCACGCAGGGCATCGGCGTGATGACCGACGCGCGCTGGCGTAAGACGCGTGATTTCATGGTCGAGGTAGGGTTGCTCAAGGCCGATGTGGACTGGAAGCGCGCCTACACCACGCAGTTTGTCAAGGACCTGAAGGTGATGCCATGAAGACCGCATTGCTTGCTGAATCTGTGTTCTATTGGGGAGGCCGCCATGTCGCTCGTCTTTCGTAGCAGTCGCACTGCTGCCGTCCCGCAAGGGGGTGGAAGCCAGCCGCCGCTGGATGGCGTGCGTGCCGCCGATGCCCCGGCGTTGTTCGCCAACCAGGTCGAGAAGACGTATCCGAACGGCACCGTGGCCCTCGAGCGGGTCAGGCTAGCCATCCAGCCGGGCGAGTTCGTCTCACTGCTCGGGCCGTCCGGCTGCGGCAAGAGCACGCTGCTCAAGTTGTTTGCCGGACTTGAACAACCGTCGGCTGGCCATGTGCGCTGGTGGGGCCGCCCTGCGCTCGCCGCGGGAATCGGCACGCCAGGGCGTACGTTCGCGATGGTGTTCCAGGAGGCAACGTTGATGCCATGGGCGAGCGTGGCGGACAACGCGCGCCTGCCGCTCGATCTGGCCCGCATGCCGCGCGCGGAGGCCGACGAGCGCGTACGGCGCGCCCTCGCGCTCGTTGGCCTCGGTCACTTCGGAAAGGCGTACCCGCGCGAATTGTCCGGCGGCATGCAGATGCGTGTGTCGATCGCGCGCGCTCTGGCCGTACAACCCGACCTTCTGCTGATGGATGAGCCCTTTGGCGCGCTGGACGAGTTTACGCGCAACAAGCTCGATGCCGACCTGCGCGCACTGTGGGCCGAGCGCGGGCTGACAGTGGTGTTTGTCACGCACAGCATCTACGAGGCGGTCTATCTGTCGAGCCGCGTGATCGTCATGGCGGCTCGCCCGGGTCGGGTCATTGCTGACGTGCCGATCGAAGGCCCAGCCGTGCGCGACGATGCCTTCCGCGTGTCGCCGGCCTTCATGCAGTACTGCGCACAACTGTCGGCTTTGCTGACACAGGCCAATACCGGTGCGCCGGCGGCCGACTGATCCCTGGAGAACCCATCATGAACCCTCCGTTGTTGTCCCGTCCGGCCGTACAGCGCGTGGCAGCGCCGCTGGCCGTGGGCATCGTCCTGCTGTTCGCCTGGCAGTCCGTCTGCATGGCATTCGACGTGCCGTCCTATCTGGTGCCGTCGCCCGTGGCCATCGGCAAGACGCTGGCTGAAGACTGGTCCCTGTTGTTCGGTTCCCTGTGGGTGACGCTGCGCATCACGTTGCTGGCGTTTGCGCTGGCCGTGGTATGCGGCACGGTCGCTGCATTCCTGTTCGTGCAGAGCCGGCTGATCGAGGCGAGCCTGTTTCCCTATGCAATCCTGCTGCAGGTCACCCCGGTGGTGGCGATCGCGCCGCTGATCATCATCTGGGTCAAGGAGCCGACGCTGGCGCTCGTCATCTGCGCGACGCTGGTGGCCGTGTTTCCGATCATCTCGAACACGGTGCTCGGCTTGCGCAGCGTCAACCCGGGACTCGCCAACCTGTTCCGCATCAATCGCGCGAGCCGTTGGGACACGCTGGTGCGCCTGCGTATTCCGAGCGCACTGCCGTACTTCTTTGGTGGACTGCGCATCTCGTGCGGTCTGGCGTTGATCGGCGCGGTGGTGGCGGAGTTCGTGGCCGGCACGGGCGGCACCGGTGCCGGGCTGGCGTACCAGATCCTGCAGGCGGGCTTCGCCCTCAACATTCCCCGGCTGTTTGCCGCGCTGTTCCTGATCACGGTGACGGGTATCGCCCTGTTTGTGGCCATGGTTGCACTGTCGCGGCTTGCGCTGTCCCACTGGCATGAAAGTGAACTGGCATGACGACCCCTTCTGAACAACACGCATCCCTGCTGATCCGCAACGCTGCCGCCATACTCACCGGGCAGGACGGCAGCCCGGGCCGGCCCGAGCGCAGTCCCGGGCCAGATCTGCGCATCGTGAATGGCAGGATAGACGCGATCGGCCATCTGAGGCCGCTACCCGGTGAACGCGTCATCGATGCGACGGATTGCGTCGTCTATCCCGCCTGGGTCAACACGCACCACCATCTGTTTCAGTCGTTGCTCAAGGGCGAGCCGCAAGGGCTGAACCTGACGCTGACGCCCTGGCTGGGCGCCACTCCCTACCGGTTCCGCGCGGCGTTCGACGAACATGCCTTCCGTCTGGCCGCCCGCATCGGCCTGGTCGAGCTGGTGCGCAGCGGCTGCGGTACGGTGGCGGACCACAACTATCTGTATTACCCCGGCATGCCGTTCGACGGCTCGGCGATCCTGTTTGAGGAAGCCGATGCACTGGGGCTGCGTTTCGTGCTCTGCCGCGGCGGCGCGACGCAATCGCGCGGGCTCGAGAGTGCCTTGCCGCAGGCGTTGCGCCCGGAAACGCTCGATGCCTACCTGGCAGACTGCGAACGGCTGGCCGCGCGCTATCACCAGTCCGGGCCCGGGGCGATGCGCCGCGTAGTCATGGCGCCCACGACGCCGCTGTATTCGATGTCACCGGAGCAACTGCGTACATGCGCGCGCACGGCACGTCGCCTTGGCATCCGGCTGCACAGCCACCTGTCTGAAACTGTGGAATACCAAAACGCCGCCAGCGCCCTGCACGGCACGCTGCCAGTCGCGTTCTGCGGCGAGCATGAGTGGCTGGGGCCGGATGTCTGGTTCGCGCATCTCGTCAAGCTCGCTCCGGCGGAAATCCGGATGCTGGGCGAAACCGAGACGGGCATTGCGCACTGCCCGCAGAGCAATGGACGGCTCGGCAGCGGCATCGCCGACATTCCGGCACTGGAGGCAGCCGGTGTGCCGGTGTCCATCGGTGTGGATGGTGCGGCCTCCAACGAGGCGGCGGACATGATTTCCGAAGCCCATGCCGCATGGCTGATGCAGCGTGCCAGGCGCGGTGAACTGGCGCGCTCGCATGCCGAGGGCGGCCAGGGCGAAGGTGGCGCCGATGCCGCGCGCGTGGAGGACGTGGTGCGCTGGGGCAGCGCCGGCGGTGCGGCAGTACTGGGGCTGGAGGGCGTCGGCACCCTTGCGCCGGGGCAGGCTGCTGATCTCGCGGTCTACCGACTCGACGATCCGCGTTTCTTCGGACTACACGATCCGGCCATTGCCCCGGTGGCCAGCGGTGGCCGGCCAACGCTGCGAGCACTACTGGTAGGCGGTCGCGTGATCGCCGAGGACGATGCGCTGCCGGGCGTGGACCTGGCCGAATTGGGCGCCCAGGCGCGCGAAGCCGTTGCGCTGCTGAAGATGCGGGCACTCGGGGATTAGTACACGCCCGGAAAGAAAGCGTCACCTATAAAACAAAAATCGATATACCCGATGCCACCGGCACCCAAGCACCACCACACCGAGCCCACGCCGGGTGGCACGAATAAAAGCACGAAGACATAAATGGAACCCGACAGGGTTCCCATTACACAACGTTCCAGCAAGATTAATTCACAGAGGTCTAAACATGCAGAAGCAGTACAAGCCGGCACTGAAGCTGGCGGCGGTAGCGGCTACCCTTCTTTCCGGCGCGGCCATGGCACAGTCCAGCGTCACGCTGTACGGCCAGGCTGACATGTTCGTTGGCGGCGTCAAGAGCCCGGGCGTCGGCGAGCGCGCCTGGGTCGCCGACTCGGGCGGGATGCAGACGTCCTACTGGGGTATTAAGGGCGCGGAAGACCTGGGCAGCGGCACCAAGGCCATCTTCGACCTGGACGGCTTCTTCCGCACCGACAGCGGCAGCGGCGGGCGCTTCAACGGCGACTCGATGTTTAGCCGCGGCGCCTACGTCGGCCTGCAGAACGATACCGCGGGCACGTTCAAGCTGGGCCGCAACACCGCGCCGTACTTCATCTCGACCATCCTGTTCAACCCGCTGGTCGATTCGTACGTGTTCTCACCGACCATCTTCCACACTTACTTCGGCGCGACCAGCGGCGCGGTGACCGATCCCGGCATCATCGGCGATTCGGGGTGGAACAACTCGGTGTTGTACAGCACGCCGAACTTCGGCGGCCTGACCGCCAACTTCATCTATGGATTCGGCGAACAGCCGGGCGCCGCGGGCAAGAACAAGTGGGGTGGCAACGTCCTGTACTTTGGCGGCCCGTTCGCCGCGACGGTGGCATACCAGCAAGTTCGCTTCAACAATGCGCCGACCGACTTGGCCAGCGCCGGTCTATCGCGCCAGGACGCCGCCCAGGTGGGCCTGTCCTATGACTTCAAGGTGGTCAAGCTGTTTGCCCAGGGCCAGTACATCAAGACCCGCGCAACCACGGCGGCGTCCGGCAACATCAAGCACGTCAACGGCCAGTTCGGCGCGTCGGTGCCCATCGGCGCCGGCAGCCTGCTGGCTTCGTACGCTTACGACAAGACCGACAATTCGCTGGGCGATTTCAAGCGCAACACCTTTGCCGTTGCCTACGACTACAACCTGTCGAAGAGGACCGACCTCTACGCCGCTTACTACTACGACAAGATCACCGGCATCGAGCACGGCGATACGTTTGGCGTGGGCGTGCGCCACAAGTTCTGAAGACGTCACCGTCTTACCGGCGGTACCGACGACGGACCGCCAACTCATCCAAACAGGAACGAAGATGAGTGCGTTTGAATACCTCGAACCTGCAACGCTTGCAGAGGCGTCGGCGCTGCTGCACCGTTGCGGCGGTCGGGCCAGCGTTCTGGCGGGCGGCACCGACTTGCTCGTGCAGATCAAGGAATCGCATCGAAAACCGTCCCACGTCATCAATATCAATAAGATCCCGGGCATGGATGTACTGGCGTTCGATCCGGTCGATGGCCTGAGCATCGACGCGCTGGTTACGACGCGCGAAGTGGAGACATCCGATGTCGTGCGGCGCCACTATGCCAGCCTGGCCAAGGCCGTGAGGGAACGGATGAGTTGGTCTCGCGCATAACGATTCCGACGCCACGCATGAGCACGCAGCAGACTGGTGGTGGCAATCACCGGTGGCTGCTGTGGCCCAACACCCGCCGTTGGCTGGACGAGCCCACTAATGGCAGGGACGGTCGGTCAGTGACGATGGACACCGGATCGGCCCGCGAGCATTCCCACGGACATCAGTTATCGCGAAAGCGATCGAACGTTGGCTGATCTCATGATCGGGCGTTCTCGGTGTGGACGAGAGTATCTTCTCTGCGGCCATCTTTGCAGTTCGCAGTTGCGACAAGGCCTTTTGCCACCAAAACGACTTTGCCTGTAACACCCTGCTCTCCAAGCAACTGATGCGCCCGTCTTGCCTCGGCCAGAGAAAACCTTTCCGCAATCAGCGGCTTGATTCTCTTCTGTTGAAGCAAATCGAATAAGGTGATCAGGTCTTGGCGAAATAATGCTGGCCGCATTCGCTTGAGCCACTGAATGCTATAGGGAACGACGCGCTTCCGACCCGGGAGAATGTAGCTCGCGGCAATGAACAAACCGAAGATGGCGAGTCGTTGGAAGCGATTCCTGCGACCTGAGCGACCTGACGCCACTCGCCCTCCTCGCAGCGAGGCAGAGAGTCCATAAGCCACTACCGTCCCGCCGGGACGCAGCGCCTCGCGCGAACGCCAAATATTGGGTCCGCCGATGCCATCAAAAACGACGTCCACACCCGATCCCGTGAGGCGGTGAATTTCATTCACAAAATCAACCTGTTTGTAATCAATCGGGATCCCGCCCAAAGCAGAAATCACAGGCGTATGTTGCGATGAGCAAGTCCCGTACATCTTGAGACCGGCAAGTCCCCCGAGTTGCATCAGTGCCGAGCCGACGCCGCCTGTCGCGCCATGAATCAACACGCTCTGGCCCGCTTTGACTTTCGCAGACCGATGTAACATCTGGTAGGCCGTGACGTAGTTCAGCACTAGGCTGACAGCCTCGGCGGCGTCCAGTCCGAAAGGCACGGGAATAAGTTCACGCTGCGGCAGACAGACGAACTCGGAATACGCGCCAGTGATGGGCAGCGCGGCCACCAACTGATCTGAACCGACCTCGGAAACTCCGGCGCCAAGTCGATCCACCAGTCCAACCAGATCCCACCCCGGTGTGAATGGCAGAGGAGGCGTTTCGGGATGAAAGCCTTCGCGCATCATCAGGTCGGGCTGGCACACACCCGCTGCCAGCACCCTTACTCGCACCTCACCGTTCTTTGGCTCAGGGCACTCTTCATCTATCACCTGAAGCGAATCAGGGCCACCGTAATGAGTGACTATGACGCGCGAGTTTTTCATTTGACGGAGCCGTCTCGGTAGCAGAACTGCGCGGCGGATTGCCGACGTCTATGTTGTCTTAGTCAAGGATTGGCACGACCAGGTCCGTGTGTCCAAAGCCTTTCGAGTAGTCAAGGACAGAAATGACAGTGGGCGTCACTCGGAATATCCTCACCTCGTTCCGGGTAGGCATTGGTACTGGCAACTTGGTTTGCTGTGGATACTTAAGGGGAAGCATGTGCAGTACGTCGTCCGCCTCGACCGGGTCGAGGACGGGCTTCGCGCGCGCTGCCATGGACAGTCCCGTGATCGCCATCAAGTCTGAGGTATCGTCATCGATGGTCAGGGATACCCGGTCGTCCTGAGCTAGATTTGCTGCTTTCTGGCTTTCCAGGCCGCATAGGAAGTAGAGGACAAGGCCTTTGCTGACGTAGCCCACAGTGGTCGCTTGCGGCCAGCCATCCGGCCTGATCGTGGCAATCGTCATGACCCGGTGATGCTCCAGTAGCGCCAGGATCTTCTTTCCGATCTCGTCATCCATGATGACTCTCCCTTGCAATCGGGACACAGGGTACCGCTTGCCAACGCTTCGGAGATGTGTCGATTGCAGAAGAGGCAAAACCAAGAGGAAACGCCAGTCCGATGGCACCCGGCATGCACAGGAAGGCCGCGGTGCGCGGCGCCACAGCCATCGACCTTTGTTTCATGATAGAAGCGGCAGATCCTTGCTTGTTGACTTGTATCAATCAAGTTCTGCATCGAACTCTGCGAGGCGTGGCAAAGGCGGGGCGGCTTCCGGCTCCTTCGACCGTCGCCACGGCAGGGATGCAATTCGCTGGCTGAAATCACGTCTGATTTAGTCCACTAAAGGAAATGCTCCTGGGCGAGCATGGGTGGAAACCAATGCGAACGGTACCCTTCAGGGCAGCTTTGGACACATGAAGCTGTACGGCTGCAATTCCCGCGGAGGGTGGTCGGGAAGCGACTTTCGTCATACCTTCCTGGGGCGATTACCGGGAAGCGATGGTCGAGTCGCCTGATAGCGGCCATTGGAGAGGAGCAACTTGCAGGCGGCTGAGAAGGATAGAAGGGCGGCCGTCATACGACTGCGCCTCGTCAGAGGCCCAGTCGATTCCGAAGACATGTTGTGCTTCCTGACTGCCGCGCGAGGCCCTGCCCGTAGATGCGTCACCGCCGAGTGACGCATCTGGGAGTGGCGTAACTCATTGCGTCTTTGGATACCCTACATAGTAAACGCCAATGACACCTCCACTGGCGTCGTGAATTGGCTCATATCCAGTGGTGTATGGCTTACCGAGGATGTCAGCGTCACCGTAGTAGGCGCCACCGCCGCGTATTGCCGCCATGGCCTTTCCCTTCGGGTCAAGGACAGTGCCGATCGCCCTCGACCCATCGTCCTTCAGTACATTCGTCGCTACGCGCACGAAATCATCGCCGCTTTTGACGAACAATGTTGCCGTGCCGCCATGCTCCTTCTTGACTTCATCGACAACGGCAAAGTTGTTGTTCATTTTGGTCGCGCCAAAGTACAAAGCTGGCGCCGGTTTTCCTGCAACAGCATCTTCCCCCCTAATCCCCGGTGCGCCCAATTTGGCCGTCTTAGCCTTCAGTGATGCCATGGCTTGCTTTACGTTTTGCGGTGTTTGGGCATAGCTCATGACCGGAGCGAAGACGGGCAATGCGAGTGCAAAAATCAAAGGGGCAACCAATCGCCCTATAGCACCTGCGGGATTTGCTTTTGCCATTTTTATCCCCCTTGGGGCAGCGTCGCCGAGAGGCGGGACGGCAACTTCCCCGGGACTGGGGCAGCGTACGCCTTAGTCCGTTTGGAAGTATAGGCAGCCGGCGAGGCGCTGCACGAGTTGCACGACGGCGATACCGCACAGTGCCTTGTGGAGTTGTCGCGATGTGCACAACACATGCAGGTGCCTACCCGCGTCCGCCGTACGTTGGTCGCTTTTCAGGCGGGAAGCGACGAGCGACCGTGGATCGTCCCGGTGAATTTCAGATTCATTCATTCTGACAAAAAAATTCCTTGTCACAGGTTTGCAACAGATTTTAGCGAATGGACAACGATGGCCGGCATGTCCTCGTTCGTACTAACGCACTGAAAATTGGTCCGCCTTCCTGGTTGGTCGCCATGGTGTCAGCCGCTGCAGGCCTGTGCCGATTGCGACATATTGAAAGTGAAACGTTTTAATACAATTCAATTTAATTGGCCTGCCTATTCATGCCGGCTTCTTGCCTCACAGCAGGCCTGGCACGACTCTCGCTACGGTCGACTCCACATCCCGGCCTGACATAACGCCAGAACTCGTTGTCGCATTACAGTCGAGCACAAGCTTGAATTGCTAAGCGAATTAGGGCTGCCCCCCGATAAGGAGTTGCTCATGAGGCTCACCGCCCCCCTTCTGCAGACTGCTTGGCGGCAAGTTATTGCCATAAGCGCCCTTACATGCTGCGCTGTCGCGCATGGCGAGCCGGCGGCAACAACGGAACAGAAGTTTCCACCCGGCTACCTGGAGTCTGTTTCAACGGGTTATGAGAACGGTCAAGTCCCCCAAGCGCCTGCCCCAGAAAAGACACCAGCAACGACGCCTAGCCCAGCGGCCCAGCCTCTGCTTATTGCCCAGCCTCCGGCCCCTAATTCCCAACCAGACAAGAAAAAGCCCAGCAAGTAGTCAAGAAAATTTCAGCAATGCTGACTATAGGCGTGAAAAGAGCCCTCTGGAATAATGCGCTTGTCGCCTTGCCAACAGGCGGGGGGACTACCGCTTCGCAACTGGAAGGGGGCATGCGATATCTGTCGCCAGAACAGAAATAGGCAGGGCCGTTTTGAAGTGACACACATACCTCGCATATTACAAAGGCGATGAAGTGAGAAAAAAATGAGCCCGTGAGGCAGGGACCTCAACGGGCTCACAAATTGTCCTTTCTGTTTTTTTGGAATGGAAGTTATCGAATTTTTCGAGAAAACCCAACAATCTTGAGGAAGCGTATAGCGAGTTCGAAAGAATTACTAGACGCTTGGTCTGTTCAAATTTGAAACGCAACGCCACCCGTTTTACTTTGTCCGCCTGCCGATAGCTCTCACGCAGTGACAACGTTCTGTATCAGGTCCTTGCCCTCACTCTGCAGGTTCCCGATTGCCAGGCCCACCTCCCACCACTGGAAGGCATCGATGGGAAGGCAGTGGTGCATCAATACCGACGCCCCCCGGGGGATTAACTCCGGGTCTAGCCATGCTAAGGCGTCCACCCCCGACAGTACGATTGGCCGGCCATCATGGACATCGGTCAGCCCCCCTTTAGCATCATCGGTAATGATGACGAAGCCCGCGCCATCAGGCTGAACCGTGGCGCCAGGTTCCCAATATGCCAAGGCTGCGAGGAAGCACGGTCCATCCCTGCGACTTATAAATTGTGGCCGCTTGATGCCTTGTATCGTTGGCCATTCGTACCAGCCGTCCACCGGGACAATTACCCGCTGCCGCTTCCGCCAAAGTGCCTTGAAGTAGTCATTCTTGGCTACCCGGTCTACCCGAGCGTTGGAAACCGAATGCGTAGGATAGGGCAAACATGGCTTATAACCCCAATGGACGGACTCGGCAGTTGTGACGCGTTCACATGTAGCTTATGTAGCACAACGGGACTGTCATCGGGGGCGATGTTATAGCTCTGCCAGGTTCCCGAGTAGACGCATTGGACCCCCAGTTCGGCTTCCCATATGGCGAACGAGCTGAATTGTGCGATGCGCCTACACATGATGCCCTCGTCTTGTTTTGCATCAAAGTATCTCCATGGGCGCATCTCATGGCAATGGCTTATGTGAGCCAGCAGACACAAACAGATTTCCTGTAGGCAATCACGTTCTGACCGTGTTTGCTGTAGTTGTGCATGCCAGCTACAGGGTTGTATGCGTTCGAAGCGGTCAAAGCACGCAAGGTGTGGCATCACTTCTATCACTTCAAGCTGTTCCACAAGCGCTGCCGACGTACCTTCACTCAACCAAGCGCACATGTCGGCGAGCTGCTCTAGCGAGCCGTGCAGTATTGCCTCTACCGTATCGTCCATGCGGTTTCGGACCCAACCGGTGACATGATGCCGCCCCGGTCTACGGTTCCTTGCCAGTTTAGCTATCGGCTCCTGTATTCCCTGGTCGCCTCTCGTTGAGCGGCTTGCAGGCTTTCCGGCCAAGTGCTTTACCTTACTGTTTGTTACGCGGCGCCAACCCGTCTCAGGCTATATTAGGGGTGAGTGAGGATTACTCTCGACATTTTTAAGGGGACGTGATGTTCAAGAAAACACTGGTAGTTGCCGTCGGAAGTCTGCTGCTTGGCTTGAGTCTTACTGCTTCTGCGCGTGGCGGTGGTGGAGGCGGTGGTGGCAACTTCGGTAGCGCGGCTCCTAGCCACGCAAGCAAAGAGGCCATGACAAATTCCAATGGCTCGTTTTCCAGCGACCGCGACAAGGGCCTACAGCGTGCTGAGGACCGGAGAAGCCTGGAAGGCTCGAGCCACGAAAAGGCACAAGACAATCGCATGCATCGGAACACCAAACACGCGCAGAAGCACTGAGTTTGGAGTTGACTAAGTCCGACTATCTTGCGCGGGTTATCCGATGCCAGATTGGGCGCCGCGCAAGCAAGTTCGGAATTCACGGCTTCCGCCACACTGAACTTCGATACACCGACTGAACGATTCCATCAACCCGTTGCACCGACCGTTGCATCCACAGTCGTAAGGCGCCGGTCGGCCGTAAAGCTGACAATCGATAATCTTTAGACGAGAAGGGGTGTGTGGCAACGTACAACAGTTACGGATTGACGCACCGGATGGTTCCGGATGAGCGCCGAGGGCCATAATCGGCCAATTTCGGCCCTCGGCCCCCAGCCTTGCCAAGTCATTCGAACGTCGGCTGACCTCTCTACTCCGGACACGCAGGCTCGATACTCATGCCACCTCGAGAGGTACCACATTCACTTTCGACCGTACGGCAATAATGCCGCCAGGATTGCAGCCATCGCCGCACTTGCCGCAAGGCAGTAAATCGCCGGGTTGAAATCACTCGACTGGCTGCGCGCAACGCCCACGAGCCACGGGGCGAAGAATCCAGCAAATCCGCTAATCGCGTTCATGAGCGCGATGCCACTTGCCGCTCCAGCTCCGGAAAGAAGGGACGGGGTCTTGATTGGATCCCGAGTTCCAGCGATTGAATGACGCCATGCGACGTGAGTCTCACGGGTAGCCGCCGCCGGAAACTCGCCGGATTTCCTCGGCCACGATGGTGATCAACGCTTCCGTGGCCGTACTCAGCGGCCGCTGCGGATGGCTGACGCAGACCAGGTGTCGCACGATGCGCGGAGCAACAATGGCATGCATGCGTAGCCGGCCGTCTTCCACGGCCCGCTGCACCACGATGCGCGGCAGCACGGTAGCAAAGCGCGTGGCTTGCACGAATTGTACGATGGTGCCGAGGATGTCGACCTCGAACTTCGGCGCAAGGGTGACATCGTGCGCCTGCGTGGCCGTATCCAGCACCACGCGCAGGCCATGGCGCTTGGTCGGTAGCACCAACTCCAACCCCGGCAGCTTCGCCATCTCTACCGATTCCGGTAGTTCTGGACCATGCGCGGCACTGGTCACCAACACCATCTCCTCGTCATGCAATGGCTGCACCTGTAGTGCTGGCCGGCCGCGCTGCCGGTGGACCACCGCCGCGTCGAGCTGGCCGGCGGACACAAGATCGATCAGCGCGGCGCTGAAACCGTCCGCCACGGATACCTCCACATTCGGATAGCGCACGTTGAAGCGCGCTAGCGATCCCACCAGCACGCTCTCTGTCTCAGAGGCGACCATGCCCAGCGCGATGCGGCCGGCCATCTGCTCCTCGCGCTGCATCATCTGCTGCCGCGCGCTCGCGAGGTCGCGCACGATGGGCAGGAAGAGGCGGTACATCATCCGGCCAGCAGCCGTAGGCGCCATTCCATGTGGGATACGCTCGAATAACTTCTGCCCAAATTCCTCTTCCAGCCGGGCGATCTGCATGCTGAGCGCCGGCTGCACGATGTTGAGCCGCTTCGCCGCCCGTGTGACGGAACCGTCCTCGAACAGCGCAATGAAGTACTGAATTTGTCTGAGGTCCATCTTCGGATAGGTATCAATAAAGATGCATCACGTCATCATTTACTGTGATGCGATTCATCATGTGAGTGCGGAAAAAAACTTAAATTATGGATTATTAGAGACAAAGTCGCGGCCAAAGTGACGGCCACTTCTATCAGAAATAATGATTTTGTTTATCAAAAAACAATATTAGTACTTATATCTCGATCTCACTAATCTCTGTTTGACGTTGCACGGTCCTGGCCGCTTTCCGGCCCGGTTCCGTCGCGTGAAACGGAGTCGCAAATGAAAAGATTCGATGCCGGCGAAACGACCGGCACGGTACAGGAGACTCGGCCGGCACCCCACGTCGGTCGCCCAATGGCGCGCGTCGAGGACGCCGCCATCCTGACCGGCCGCGGCCGCTATGCCGACGACCTCGGCGTCCGGCCCGGTACCCTGCACGCCGCCATCCTCCGCTCGCCGCACGCGCACGCCGAACTCGGCGCCATCGACTTCGCGGCGGCACTTAAGGCACCGGGCGTGCGCGCGGTGCTGACGGCCGCTGACCTGCCCGCCTGCTCCCGGCCCTTCGTGGTGGGCGTGAAGGCGCCGATGGAGCAGTGGGCGCTGGCAATGGATCGCGTGCGCTACGTAGGCGAACCGGTGGCCGTAGTCGTGGCCGAAAGCCGCGCGCTGGCCGAGGATGCGCTCGACCTCGTGCGCGTGGATTACCGCGCGCTGCCACCGGTGGTGTCGATCGAGGCTGCCGTGGCAGGCGACGCCCCCGTGCTGCACCCCCGCCTCGGCAGCAACGTCGCCAGCGATCGCCATTTCTGCTACGGCGACCCCAAGGCCGCGTTCGCCGCCGCGCCGCACCGCGTGACGCTGACCGCCCACTACCCGCGCAACACCTGCACACCGATCGAGTGTGGCGTGGTAATTGCCGAACACTTGCCGGGCGACGAGGGCTATCAGGTCACCTCCAACTTCATGGGGCCATTCTCGCTGCATGCCGTCATGGCGATGGCTCTGCAGGTGCCCGCCAACCGCCTGCGCCACGTCGCTCCGCGCGACTCTGGCGGCAGCTTCGGCGTCAAGCAGGCGGTGTTTCCCTACGTGGTGCTGATGTGCCTCGCCTCGCGCAAGGCCGGCGCGCCGGTGAAGTGGGTGGAGGACCGGCTCGAGCATCTGAGCGCCGCCACCTCGGCCACCGCGCGGCTCTCCACCGTGGAAGCTGCCGTGGAGGCCGATGGCCGCATCGTTGCACTATCGTACGATCAGCTCGAGGACTGCGGCGGCTACCTGCGCGCGCCGGAGCCCGCTACCTTCTATCGCATGCATGGCCTGCTGACCGGCGCCTACGCGATCCCCAACCTGCTGGTGCGCAATCGCGTGGTGTTGACCAACAAGACACCGACTGGCCTTGTGCGAGGCTTCGGCGGGCCCCAGGTGTACTTCGCGCTGGAGCGGCTGGTACAGCGAATCTCTGTGGAGCTCGGCCTCGATCCGCTCGACGTCTACCGCCGTAACTTCGTGCCCGCCGACGGCTTTCCGTATCGCGCGGCGGCCGGCGCGTTGCTCGATTCCGGCAACTACCAATTGGCGATGTCACGCGCCCTGGAAGCCGGGGCTTACGATGAACTGAAGCGCCGCCGCGATGCCGCGCGCGCCGAGGGCCGGCTGTACGGCATCGGCTTTGCTGCCATCGTCGAGCCGTCGGTATCGAACATGGGCTACATCACCACCGCCACACCGGCCGAGGCACGCCGCAAGGCTGGGCCAAAGAACGGCGCTATCGCCAGCGCAACAGTCAGCGTCGACCTGCTCGGCGGCGTGGTAGTGACCGTCGCCTCCACGCCAGCGGGACAGGGCCACATGACCGTATGTGCACAGGTCGTGGCCGATGTACTCGGCATCGATCCCGCTGACGTGGCGGTCAACGTCGAATTCGATACCCACAAGGACGCGTGGTCCGTCGCCGCAGGCAACTACTCCAGTCGGTTCGCCGGCGCCGTGGCCGGAACCGTGCACCTGGCCGCTACGCGCGTGCGCGACAAGCTGGCGCGCATCGTGGCTTCCCACCTCCGTTGCGACCCGGCCGAACTGGTCTTCACCAACGGCCGCATTGCCCGCAAGAGCGCTTCGCCAGACACCGCACTCCCCTTCGCCCGCGCCGCCAGCAACGCGCCGCACTGGTCGCCGCAACTCCTGCCTGCCGGTGAGGAACCCGGCCTGCGTGAGACCGTGTTCTGGTCGCCGCCCAACCTCGACGCGCCGGACGAACAGGATCGCGTCAACACGTCCGCCTGCTACGGCTTCGCCTTTGACCTGTGCGGCGTGGAGATCGACCGTGCCACCGGCCGCGTGCGCATCGACCGCTACGTCACCGCGCACGATGCCGGCAAGCTGCTCAATCCGGCACTGGCCGACGGCCAGATCCGCGGCGCCTTCGCGCAGGGACTCGGCGCGGCGCTGATGGAGGAGTTCCGCTATGGCCCCGATGGCAGCTTCCAGTCCGGCACGCTGGCCGACTACCTGCTGCCCACCACGTGCGAAGTGCCCGACCCGGTCATCGTTCATCTGGAAACGCCGAGCCCGTTCACGCCGCTCGGGGCCAAGGGGCTCGGCGAGGGCAACAATATGAGCACACCGCCCTGCGTCGCTAACGCCGTGGCGGACGCACTCGGCGTGCGCGACATCCGCCTGCCACTTACGCCCGCCAAGGTGATGGCGATGATCGGCTTTGACGATCCGCCGCCGTCGCGCCCCGAACTGGCCGAAGCGGCGAAAGACGCAGCGCCTGCAAACGGCAAAGGCGGCAAGGCCGCGAAGGCCCTGTGCGCACGCGGGACGGTGGATCTCGATGCCACACCTGAAGCCGTCTTCGCCGTCCTGCTCGACCCGAAAGCGCTGGCCCAGGTCGTGCCCGGCTGCCACGCGCTCGAACGCATCGGCGATAACCGTTACCGCGCCGACGTAACCGTGGGCGTGGGCATGGTCAAGGCGCGCTACGAAGCCGAGATCGCGCTGTCCGACCTGGAGCCGCCGCACCGGCTAAGGCTGGCAGGCGCCGGCCTGTCCTCGCTCGGCAGCGCACGCGGCTCCGGAATGGTAGAGCTGACCCCGCACGGCGACGGCACCCGTCTCGCGTACGACTACGAGGCCGAGGTGTCCGGCAAGGTCGCGGCCGTCGGCGGCCGCATGCTCGAAGGCGCGGCCAAAGTGGTGCTGCGCCAGTTGTTCGAATCGCTCGGCCGGCAGGCAGGCGGCAAGCCGGTGCGCAGTCCCGGATGGATCGCTCGCATGCTGGCGCTCTTGGGAGTTCGTCGATGAAACCCGCCGCGTTCGACTACCTGCGCGCCGAATCCACACAGCACGCGCTGGAGACACTGGCCCGTGCCGGCGAGGACGCCCGCATTCTGGCCGGTGGCCAGTCGCTGATGGCCGTCCTCAATA
This sequence comes from Cupriavidus sp. 22TCCZM04-2, assembly GCF_057798895.1. NCBI lineage: Bacteria > Pseudomonadati > Pseudomonadota > Betaproteobacteria > Burkholderiales > Burkholderiaceae > Cupriavidus > Cupriavidus sp. 22TCCZM04-2. The sequence continues at coordinate 71,178 of NZ_JBYOJS010000021.1, read as the reverse complement.
TGCGGCTCGCGCAGCCGCAACTGCTGGTCGACATCTCTCGCACCGCCGACCTCAATACCGTGCGCGTAGAAGACGGCCATCTTGTGGTGGGCGCCGCAGTGACGCAGGGCAGCGTCGAATGGCGCGCATCGCTCTCCGACGAGGTACCGGTGCTCGCGCTCGCCTTCCCGCACATCTCCCATTTCCAGATCCGCAACCGGGGCACGGTGTGCGGCTCCGTCGCGCACGCCGACCCCAGCGCAGAACTGCCGCTGGTGCTCACGGCACTCGGTGGCGAGGTCGTGCTGCGCTCCTTGCGCCGCCGCCGCGTGCTGCCGGCCGCCGGGTTCTTCCAGGGAATGCTGATGACCGCGCGCGAGCCAGACGAACTGGTGGAAGCCGTGCGCTTCCCGCTGAGGCGGCCTGGCGCGCGCTACGGCTTCATGGAGTTCTCGGCCCGGCATGGCGACTTCGCGCTGGTCGCGTGCGCTGCGATCGTCACGGACGACGCCATCTCACTGGCCGTGGGCGGCGTGGCCGACCGGCCAGTACTGGAGAGCTGGCCACACCTGGAAGGCAAGGCGCTGGCCGAGGCCATCAACGATTTCAGTTGGAAGCTGGGCGCGCAGGACGACGCCCATGTTAGCGCGCAGTACCGCCGCCACCTGGTGCGGCAATTGGGCATGCGCGTAATCGAGGAGGCAAGATGAGCAAGACCCTACGTGGCGCGCCAGCCGGCACGCTCTCAGTGATGCGGCGCGACGAGCGCCGTCGCGTCACCCTGATCCTGAACGGCAGCGAGCGCAGCGGCCTGTGCGCTCCGCGCGAGCTGCTGTCGGACTTCCTGCGTCATGAACTCGGCGCCACCGGCACGCACGTCGGCTGCGAGCACGGCGTCTGCGGCGCCTGCACGGTGCGCGTCGACGGCGTAGCCGCGCGATCCTGCCTGATGCTGGCCGTACAGGCCGACGGCCGCGCCATCGACACCGTCGAGGGCCTCGCGCCGCGCGAAGGCCTGAGCGACCTGCAGGAAGCCTTCCGACGCCACCACGCCCTGCAATGCGGCTTCTGCACGGCAGGCATCCTGATGTCGTGCGTGGACTACCTGGAACGGGTGCCCGAGCCGACTGAGGCGCAGGTGCGCGACATGCTGTCCGGCCACCTGTGCCGCTGTACGGGCTACACGCCGGTCGTCGCCGCCGTCCTTGATGTCGCGGCCAGCCGGGCGCGGGCACGCCACGTGGAAGCGGCGACAGTCGGGGAGACCCGCGATGCTTGATCTAGGCCGCACTTTCCTGCAAAGCGTGGAGCGCAGCCCCAGCGCCCCCGCCATCGTCGACGGCGACCTGCTGCTGACCTACGAGCAATGGTTCGCGCGCATTCGCTGCGTGACCGCCGGCCTGCACGACCTCGGCCTGCGCCCCGGTGATCGCCTCCTGGCCATCCTGCAGAACCGCTGGGAGGCGGCTACGCTGCACTGGGCCTGCCAGTTCGCCGGTGTGGTCATCGTCCCGCTGAACTGGCGCGCCAAGCCGGACGAGCTGGACTATTGCGTGCGCCATGCCGGCGCCCGGGCGCTGGTGTTCGAGCCCGTCAGCGCCGACGCCGTGCTGGAGAGCTCCGCCGCGCAGGAGATACCCTGCATCGCACTGGACCATGCGCCAGGCGGCTCGCTGTCATTCGACACCCTGCTCGACGTCACACCCCGGCTCGACAGCACATTGGCAACAGCCGACGACATCTCGCTGATGCTGTACACCTCCGGCACCACCGGCAGCCCGAAGGGCGTGCCGCGCCGCCACCGGCAGGAGCGCGCCGCCGCCCTGGCTCACGTCGCGCAGAACCTGTATCGGCGCGGCGAGCGCACGCTCGGCGTGATGCCGCTGTACCACACGATGGGCGTGCGCTCGCTGCTTGCCATGGCGCTGGTGGACGGCCTGTTCGTCTGCGTGCGGCGCTGGAGCCCATCGCAGGCGCTGCAGGCCATCACCGACCATCGCGTGAGCTGCCTTTATCTTGTACCTACGCTGTACCACGACCTGCTGGCCGACCCGGGCTTCGACAGCATGGGTGTCCGCACGGTCGCCAAGCTTGGCTTCGCCGGCGCGGCGATGAGCGACGGTTTGCTGTCACGGCTCGAACAAGCATTCCGCCCGGAGTTGTTCGTCAATCACTACGGTTCATCCGAGGTGTACACATTCAGCATCGAGCAGCGCGCGGGGCGCAAGCCGGGCAGCGCCGGTCGCGCCGGCCTCAATACACGGCTGCGCGTGGTACGGCTGGACGCCACTTCGCCTGAGGCGGTGACCGCTCCCGGCGAAGAGGGTCAGATCATCGCCGACCTGCGCGGCGATGAAGCGTTCGAAGGCTACTGGAACCGCGACGACGCCAATGCAAAGTCGCTGCACGAAGGTTGGTACTTCACCGGCGACATCGGCTACTTCGACGCCGACGGCGATCTCTTCGTGACCGGCAGAGTGGACGACATGATCATCAGCGGCGGCGAAAACATCGCTCCCGCCGACATCGAGTCGGTTCTCTCCCTGCATCCGGCCGTGGACGAGGTGGCCGTGGCCGGGCTGCCGGATCCCCGCTGGGGCCAGAAGGTAGTGGCCTTCGTCAAGCCGCGCGGTTGCGTGGACGCCCTGGCACTCGACACCTACTGCCGCGGCTCCGAACTCGTCAATTTCAAGCGCCCGCGTGACTACGTGTTCGTGGCCGAACTCCCGAAGTCGCCGGTCGGCAAGATCCTGCGCCGCAAACTGTCGGCCGGCGAATACACCTCGCTTTCCTGCCCTTCTTCCAACGTCCCGACAAAGGAGTAACGACGTGACACAAACCTTCGCATTGACCCATCCCGACCAGCAGCGGCTCCAGGACCTCGACGGCTTTTCCGTCGAGATCGACCCTGCGCGCGAGCGGGCCGACATCATCCTGCACCGCCCGCCCTACAACGTGATCTCGATGGCTGCCCGCGACCAGATGCGCGCCGTGTTCGAGACGCTGGACGCCGACGACCGCGTGCGCGTCATCGTCCTGCGCGCGCAAGGTGAACATTTCTCGAGCGGGGGCGATATCAAGGGATTCCTGGAGGCATCGCCCGAGCACGTATCGAAGCTGGCGTGGAACATTGCGGCGCCGGCGCGTTGCAGCAAGCCGGTGATTGCCGCCAACCGGGGCTACTGCTTCGGCGTTGGCTTCGAACTCTCGCTGGCGTGCGACTTCCGCATCGCCACCCACACCACCGAGTACGCGCTGCCGGAACAGAAGCTCGGCCAGATTCCGGGCTCGGGCGGCTCCGCGCGGCTGCAGAAGATGGTGGGCGTCGGCCGCACCAAGGACATCGTCATGCGCTCGCGCCGCATTGCCGGCCGGCAGGCCTACGACTGGGGCCTCGTTGTGGACTGCGTGGCCGATGCCGAACTGGAAGCCGCCACTGACGCGCTGGCCGACGAACTGCGTGCATTCTCGCCGCTGGCCCAGCGCACCGCCAAGAAGTTGCTGAATGACACCGAGGACGCGCCGCTGTCGATCGCCATCGAACTCGAAGGGCACTGCTACAGCCGCCTGCGTAGCTCGAACGACTTTCGCGAGGGCGTGGAAGCATTCCACGAGAAGCGCAAGCCTGTATTTCGCGGTAGCTGACCGTATGCGCGGGCGCGGCTGAACTGGCCGCCCCAAAGGTAAGAAGGACTCGCGGCGATGCCCTTTGGCGGGCATCGCGGGGAGCCGCTTGTTCAAAGAAACAAGGAGACAACGATGGAAATGCTGGCAAACGACAAGACGAAACCGGGCGGCTCGGGGATCGTGGTGTCACCGGCTGCGAGCAACCGGCAGGTGCTGGGAGCGGTGACGGCCTCATGCATGGGATGGGCGCTCGATCTGTTCGACCTGTTCATCCTGCTGTTCGTGGCACCCGTGATCGGCAAGCTGTTCTTTCCGTCCCAGCATGCAATGCTGTCGCTGGCAGCGGTGTATGCATCATTCGCGGTCACGCTGCTCATGCGGCCACTGGGCTCCGCCATCTTCGGCTCCTACGCGGACCGACATGGCCGCAAGGGGGCGATGGTGGTTGCCGTGACCGGAGTGGGCCTGTCGACAGCGGCATTCGGGCTACTGCCGACGGTCGGCCAGATCGGCCTCTTTGCGCCGGCGCTGTTCATCCTGCTGCGCCTGGTGCAGGGGGTGTTCGTCGGTGGGGTGGTAGCGTCGACGCATACCATCGGCACGGAATCGGTACCGCCGTCATGGCGCGGCGCGGTGTCGGGGCTGGTGGGCGGTGGCGGCGCGGGCATTGGGGCGCTGCTGGCGTCGATCACGTATATGGCGATGACGGCCCTCTTTCCCGGCGACGCCTTCGAGAATTGGGGATGGCGCTGCATGTTCTTCGCCGGCATCGTCAGCTCGGTGCTCGGGCTGGTCATCTTCAGTTCGCTGGAGGAGTCGCCGCTGTGGAAGCAGTTGCAAGCGGCAAAAGCGGCAACAGCGGCAACAGCGGCAACAGCGGCAAGCGGCCAAGCAAAGCCGCAGACGCATCCCCTGCGCACGCTGTTCTCGCGCGAATATCGCGGCGTGCTGCTGGTCAACATTCTCCTCACAGTGGGCGGCGGCACCGCCTACTACCTGACGTCCGGCTACCTGCCGACCTTCCTTAAGGTCGTGGTGAAGGCATCCCCCGGGGAGGCTGCGGCGACCCTGATGCTGAGCAGCGTCGGCGTGATTGTGGCGTCGGTAGCAGCGGGCCACCTGAGCACGATGATCGGGCGCAAGCGCGCCTTCCTGCTGATCGGCGCGGTGAGCGTGGTGCTGATGCCGCTGCTCTACCAGTGGATGCCGGCCGCACCGACCGCCGTTCTCCGTGGCCTCTACGCGACGGCCCTCAGCATGCTCGGGTGCGCCGGCTTTGCGCCGATCCTGATCTTCCTGAACGAACGATTCCCCACCAGCATCCGCGCCTCGGGCACGGGACTCTCGTGGAACATCGGTTTCGCCATTGGTGGAATGATGCCGACCCTGGCCTCACTCGCTGCACGCACACCAGCCGACCTTCCGGTAGTCCTTAGCATCTTCGTCGCAGTGGCCACGCTGGTCTACCTGGCAGGGGCAGCAATCGTACCTGAGACGCTGGGCCGTCTCGCGGAAAAATAGACACGCCATTCGCGGAGCACATCATGGACAGCATCGACCTGCAGGTACTGAAGGACGCGAGGCGCTGTCGATGCTGGATTCGGCGTGACGCTGGTGACGGTGACCCGCACCTGGGGCTCAGCCCCCGCCCGGTCGGCGCCATGCTCGCGCTGCGGGACGATGGCCGGGTCTCGGGCTCGGTCTCTGGCGGCTGCATCGAGGACGACCTGATCTATCGCGGCCGGACGGCGCGGCTGACGGGAAGCACGCCGGAGGTCCTACGGTGTCAACGCGGAAGAAGCGCGACGCATGGGGCTGCCTTGCGGCGGCACCATCCAGCTCGTGATGGAGCCACTGAAGGACGCGATGATGGTCCGGCGGATGCTGGACCTGGCGGAACGGCGGATGCCGTTCGCTCGGGAGCTTGCAGAGAACCTAACGTTGGGTTACAGAGAGCCACTGAGCAACAGCCTTGCAACGAGAAGTGCGCAGCCAGCATTGCAGTCCGGCTATTCACGCAGGGGCTTCTCCCAGCGTGTTCCGAAAGCTGCTGCGCCCAAGGCTTGATGCGTGCGGCCTTTCCAGGCGGCTGCTCAGTTCAGGTTGGTGATGTAGCTGGCCAGGTTCTTGATGTCGTCGTCGGTCAGGTTGCGTGACACGCTGGTCATGTTGCCGGCATCGTTGGTGCGCCGCTTCGCACGAAAATCCTCGAGCTGCTTGACGATGTACGCGTACTTTTGGCCGGCGACGCGGGGAATCTCGTTCTGCCCGGAGAAGCCGCCCAAGTGGCATGTCATGCAAAGCACTTCATCAGCCTTTTTGCCCCCGGCATCCACGCGCGCGGCTTCGACCTTGTAGCTCGAGGGCACCGGCTTCTGCGCCGCGAAGTAGTTCGCCAGGTCCTGCATGTCTTCGCGCGACAACGGCGCTGCCATCGGTGACATGGCCGGGTCGATGCGCCGCTTTTCCTTGAAGTCGCGCAACTGCAGGTAGAGGTACCGTGCCGTCTGGCCGGCCAGCACCGGATAGGCGGGGTTGGTAGAGTTGCCTTGAGGTCCGTGGCAGGCGAAGCAGACCTGTGCCTTGGACTGGCCCGCGGCGACGTCCGCGCGCGCGTCGCCGGCAACTCCTGCCAGCCCAGCCAATGCGCCAAGCACGACGGGCACGATAAGACGCCGCGTAGGCATGATATGGATGCTCTTCCCTGGCATGGCTGTCTCCTGCATGCTTATGCTGACAGCCTGTGCGCGCTTGGTCCACGTCGGTATCGGGCGCTGTCCGACAAAGCTGCGGAGGTGACGCACGGAAGCGATTCCGCGAGCGCTCCCGAACCCGCACGACCGCCGCTCGCTGCACGGGGAAGCGGCTACAAGCCGCGCGAAACAAGCCTACACTTGTCCAGACCGGTCCTACCTTGCTAACGGCAACCTACTGAGACTTGTCCATCGGCGCCTAGGTGTCGCCGAATGATGACGGCCAAGAGCATGATGAGGACGGCAGGCGTCCATTGAAGAAGGGTAGGAAACCGCAATGCGGCTAATGCCTGCAATGGCATTAGCCACGTGACGACGAGCAATGCATGGTCTACGGGACGCGAGCCGTGCTCCCGCATATCCACAGCGAGAAACGCAATAACAATTGCCAACCAGGCAAGGTCGTAGAAGCCCATATATGGCTGCATGAAAAGAGTCCCGCAGACGAACGCCGCCGCCTTGAGCGTGTAGCGCGCGGGCCTTGACCAAAACCAAGTGACCCAGCCGACGACGAACAACGCCGCCGTGACGTGAAGTGCATAAGTCGTTACATACGACACGCCGCATATTCGCAGTACGCCATAGACCGTTGGCACGAGCGGCCACAAATTTGCGTTATCGGCGACTCACACACTCTGAAAAGCTGATGCGGCGAAAACGCGACGGCGGACGCGAGCGCACACCAATGACGACCGCATATCAGAACAAGTGGGACTCGGATACCTAACTGTGGTTTGATTCCTAATAACGCGAAGAACGCGCCTGCAAGGACGGGCCGATGAGGCGGGAGCGATTAGCCTTGAACTGTCGAGAACGGCCATTGCCATCGCGTCGACCCGAATGACGGCAAGGGATTGCGGAGTCAACCGGTCGATGCCGGGTTCTCCGATCGTCTGAGCAATGGGACTCTTCCCGGCCTTTTGTCCAATAGTCGTCAATGTGGATTCACACATTCCAGAGAACCGCATCGGGCATCTTCTGCCCTACGCGGACCAGTTCAGGAGGAGCACTTGGTTGTGCTAACGTCGTGCCGCACCCGGCCAGCAAGGAGCGTTCGATATGGCTACGTAAATTGTCGACAATGCAGAGCCAGTTCTGCTTGTGACTGGAAGCGAATTCTCAGTTGTTGCACCGATTCGGCGCTGCACCATTTGATTTAGCGGACGCAGAGATGCCAACCTGCTGTGCGGCACATGCGTGCTCGTGCCTCAGAAGCTCGTATTAATTGCACGGGAAGGCAGAGCGCGGCGCACTACAACGATCAGCAGTATTGGCAACAGGAGGGCACCCCACTGTCCGATCGACGGCTTGAATACGGCCAGAAACGATGCTATTGGCAAGAGCCACGCGAGGCCAATTGTCAAGCACTCGACGCGAGTCCATGCGCCGTGCATTTTGCCGTCAACGCCCAGATAAATGATCGGCAAGATCAACCACGCAAGATCATAGTAAACAAGGTAAGGCTGGAAGAGCATTGTCGCGACGACGATCGCTGCGCAGCGCAACTCGATGCGGGCCCTCCGTATCCACAGGAACAAGGTCGCCAACACAGCGGGCACCGCGACCGCCGCATGGATTGCGTAGGCGACCGACAGGCTTGCTCCCATTCGTCGTGCGAGTGCAAACGCAGTAGGCATGGCATTCCAGATATCGCCCTCGCCGTTCTGCACAATGACTGTATTGAACCACGCAAGCATGTTGAAGAACTTGAGCCAGAGCGGTAGTCCGAACACCAGTCCGCTCACCATACAGAACAGGACACCTGTTACTGCCATCGCGCCAAATGCTCGGTAATGTCGGCCACAAAGAAACATTAAAGGAAAGAGCACCGCCAGCTGCGGCTTGATCGCGAGCATGCCGGCGCACACACCGGCCAAGACGGGGCGACGCTCCAGCAGTCCCAGTGCGCCGGCCGCCAGCGCCAACGTCAGAAGAGAGTTCTGGCCGCATACAGTGGCTACCCAGATACCTGGAAAAGCCGCAACCCAGACCCACGGCAATGCTCCCGCTCTCACTGCCGGCGCGCACACAGCCATGCAGCACGCGAGCCCGAAACCTGCGAACAACAAATACGACGCAAGGTACGGCAGCAGCGCCAGAGGGTAGATCAATATCTGAAACGTGGGCGGATAAACCCATGGCGCATACATTTCTCCCAATGGGGTATCGGGCAGCAATCTGGCTTCTACAGCGGCCAACTGCTGCGGATTGAACGCTTGGATGGCCCCCTCATGAAGAGAGATGTATGAGGCACTCCAATAAACCCGGAAATCGATGCCTGGGGGCGGAACGCTGGGGATATGCCACGCCCAGTGGGCCATCGCCCAGATTCCGATCAGAATGACCTGACAGGCCAGCAGCGCAGCGCTGTAAAGAACAATTCTTTCGCGAGTCAACCACCGCTGACGCGGCGCTGACTTTTCCTCAGTGGCCGCATTGGTCGTTATTGGCATAATCTTGTTGGCAAGCTTTAGGGTCAGTCTGCCATAAGCCAAATGCGCTCGGCAAGGTGAGCAGCAATAAGCGGAAATTCCAGATGGATGCTCGGCAGAGTAGGTCAATCACCCAGTCGATGTCCTACTCAATGCACCGCAAACTCAGAAGCCGGCAGACGTAGTAGTGTGCCCGCTCGCATAACTTCCGTTGGTTCGGAAAGCGGTCGCCAAACGACGCAATCATATTTCCCGCTCATAGCTAGGCGGCAACAAAGTCAGTCTCCCCCTGCGACTCTGACGGCGCTGGAGGTTGAGTAGTCGGTTTTCAATATATTCCGAGCATTGCGCACGGATTGCGACATCGTCCACTGGTCGCTTTCGGGAAAACCGAGGGTCTCTTCAGGGTCGGGAAGCGACGATCGAAGCAGGCCGACATCACGCGACTGATAGCAGAGCACGCGCATCTCAGCCTTCCCGCCCCAGGCTAATGGCATGGTTGCGGACCGTGGCACCGTTCGATGAGCGAAGTTGAAGGAGGGAGGCCTCCGGCCTGGGATCGAAGTCATGCGCGCATTGTATGCGCCGGATTGGACTCTTCACCGCTCGCGACTACCCGAAGATCTCGAGGAAGCCGCTTAACATCACCGCTGCGCAGGCAAGCCAAACGGCACCGACCAGCGCGGCGATCGCTGCGGCATGCGGCGATGAAGAGGATGCCGCAGCCAACAGGATGGCTCGGCCTCTGAGCCATCCGAGGACAAACAACCCCAAGGCGGAAACCACGACCAGGAGAGCGACCACCCAGGCCAGCGGCGATCGAGCCTCTGCCGCTGCGCGGACCAACAGCGCGCCATTGACCAGCATGGCTAGCGCCGTGCGGTGCCAGGCCAACGCCGTACGTTCAGGTTGAACCCCTGGATCGCGCATCAATGAAACTTCAGCAAGAGCCCGAGAGAGAGAACCAACGCAACGCAGACGATCGCGGCACCCAGCAATGGAATTCCACGGGATGCCGGCAGCGGGCCAGCATTGCGCATGGCGATCTCGTTGCCCTTCCAGCGCGAGTATGCGCAACTGGCAATCACCGCTGCCAGCGCTGACAATGCGAGCGCAACCGTTGCCAGCAGGATCTTCGGTTCAACATGTCCGGCGAACTGATCCAGCAGAACACCCCCGGCCAGGATCGCGAGTGCGGTCCTGATCCACGCGAGGAAGGTACGCTCGTTCGCAAGCGAGAACCGGTAGTCGGGCTCGCTCCCCTGCTGCTGCCATTTCGGTCGGGCCATCATCCGGCCCTCATCCATCGGTATGCCATGTCACACGCCCATAGCGACAGGAAACATGCCGTGAAGGAGTAGCCATGGTGCGCGGCGACTAGCACAGGCACACCCGCCCGTCGATCACCTGCACGGCCAGCGATGACAGCGTCGCGTCACGGCACGGACCGTCGATGCAAACGCCGTCGGTAAACCGGAACAGCGCGGAATGATGGGCGCACATCAGTACTTCGGCCTCATACGTGCAGATGGTACCCGGCTCGAAGTCCAGCGGAATGGAGAAGTGAGGGCATCGATTGATGTAGGCCCAGACCTGTTGCCCCCGGCGAACCACGATGACTCCCGGGTCACGGTCGATCACGCGGGCGCCGCCGTCGGGCACGTCATCGAGATGGCACAGCACGGTGGTGTCCATATCGTCACCCCTCGCGCCCGGGCAGACCCAGACTCCAGTTCCACGGTCGGATCTCCACACGTTCGAAGATGCCGGCGTGCATATAAGGATCGTCGCTGACGAAGCGTTGGACATCGTCGATGTGCTCGGCCTCGATGACCAGCAGCGTGCCGTTCATCGTGTCGGCCTGTGCGTCCAGTGTCGGGCCGCCCAGTCGCACGAACACGCCTTGCGCGGCTGCGGCGTTGCGCAGATAGGCGCGATGCGCGGGGCGCTCACGCTCGCGGACGGCCAGCATGCCGGGCTTGTCAGTGGCGAAGATGGCATAGAAGCGGGACATGGCGATCAGCCTTGCGAGGTCGGTTCGAGGACGAAGTCGTAGCGCGCTTCACGGAACGGCCCATCGAAGCCGAAACGCCGTGCCAATGGATCATCCGCGGGGCGCTCCTCGTACGCTACCTGCAGGGATTCCTTGACCCCAAACACCGCGTCCGAGTTCAGGTATGGATCGCCCTGGTTGAACAGGTGCGTGACCAGCCGGCGATGGCCGGGCGCGTCGATCATGAAATGCAGGTGTGCCGGCCGCCAAGGATGGCGCCTGGTGGCGTCGAGCATGCGGCCGACAGGGCCGTCGGTCGGTATCGGGTAGCTCACCGGCACGATGGTGCGGATCGCGTAGTAACCCTCGTCGTCAGTGCGGTAGCGGCCGCGCAGGTTGCCCGCGGGTTGGGCGGAATCCTGGCCGGAATACATGCCGTTCTCCGCGGTTTGCCAGATGTCGAGCACCGCATTGCGCAGCGGCGTGCCATCGGCGGAGCAAACACGGCCGTGGACCAGCGCGGGTGTACCGGGCGTGACCGCCATGTTCTCGCCAAAGGCACGGTCAGGCATGCCGGCAATATAGAACGGGCCGAACACGGTGGTTTCGGTGGTGCCAGTGGACTGGCGATGGTTGATCGCATCGACGAGCATCGACACGCCCAGCGTGTCCGACAACAGGATGAACTCCTGGCGGACCAGTCCGTCGCACATCTTGCCGGTATCAGTCAGGAACTGGATGGCGGCGAACCACTCCGCCTCTGTCGGCTCGAGTTCGCGCACGTACGCGTGCAGATGGCGAACCAGCCCCTGCATCAGCGCGCGCAGGCGAGGGTCGGGTGTGTCGCTGAAACGGGCGATGACCTGCTCGGTCAGTGCGGCGTCGGCGGCAGCGTGGGGGCTTCGCTCCATGTTGGCTCTCCTGAGGTGTGATTGCCGCATTCAGGCCGGCATTTCGCCGCGCCAGGCGCGTTCGAGCAGCGCCCGTACCGCGTCGCGCTCGACGGCCCTGGGGTTGAAGTACGGATTGGTGCAGGCCAGCGTGGCGGCCTCGTCCAGCCCGTCCTCCGGCATCCCGATGGCGGTCAGCGCCGTGGCGATACCCAGCGACTGGTTCAGCCGGAACAGCAGCGGGCCGGCGTCCCGCGCCCGTTCGCCACCCAGCGCCCGCGCCACGCGTTCCAGCGCGCGCGGCGCCGCGGCGTGGTTGTAGTGTGCGGTATGCGGCAGCATGGTGGCGTGCGTCTGCGCATGCGGCAGGTTGAAGGTGCCGCCCAGCGTGTGGCAGAGCTTGTGATGGATCGCCATGCCGACCGTGCCCAGGCAGACGCCCGCGAGCCACGCGCCGTACTGGGCACGGCTGCGGGCTTCGATGTCGTCCAGCCGTTGCACAACGGCGGGCAACGATCCTGCCAGCGCGCGGATCGACTCCTCGGCCATCAGGCTGATGATCGGGTTGGCATCCTCGGCATACATCGCCTCGACCGCATGCGCCATCGCGTTCATGCCGGAGGCGGCCGAGATCCCGGCGGGCAGGCTCAGGGTCAGTTGGGGATCATAGACGACCGTGCGTGGCAGCACGCGCAGGTCGCGACCGGTCTTCTTCAGGCGCCCTTCAGTCAGCCCGTAGATCGGCGTCACCTCCGACCCGGCGTAGGTGGTCGGCACAGCGATAATGGGCTGCCCCGAGACCAGAGCGATGGCCTTGCCGAGGCCGATAGTCGAACCGCCGCCTACCGCCACGTAGCAGTCGGCGCCCAACCGCGCCGCCTCATCGCGCGCGGCCTGCGCCACCTCGACGGGCACGTGCATCACCGCCTCGCTGTAGACGCCCGCCGAGCACTCGCCGAGCAGCGCGGCCACGTGCTGGCCGAGCGGCCGCTGCTCCGGCGTGGTGAGCACCAGCGCGCGCTGCGCGCCGAGCCGCTTCACCTCATCGGGCAGCGCATTCAGTCGGCCCGGCCCAAAGACCACCCGCGACGGTGTGGCCTGGTAGACAAAGGATTCCATCCCCCCTCCCTGACTCATTGACCCGCCCAGTGCATCAGCGCTTGAAATGCGGCGGTATCGTAGCGTCCACGTTGACCCATACCGACCGCGCTTCCGTGTAGTCGTGCATGGCCTCGAAGCCCATTTCGCGACCGTAGCCGGATTGCCCAAGCCCGCCAAACGGGCTGCCGGGGTTCACCCGCTTGTAGCAGTTGATCCAGCACATGCCGGCATGGATGCTGTCGGCCATCTTGTGCGCGCGGCCCAGGTCGCGCGTCCACAGGCCGCTGCCGAGTCCGTACTCGGTTGCGTTGGCGATGGACAACGCCTCCTCGTCATTGCCGAAGCGCAGCACGGTGACGAAGGGGCCGAACACCTCCTCCTGCGCCACGCGGTCGTGCGGCTTTGCCTCGACGATGGTCGGCTCGACGTAGTAACCCTTCTCGAGCCCCGCAAGCGTCGGCGCCCGGCCGCCGGTCAGCACTCGCCCACCCTGCTCTCGCGCCACACTGGTATAGGACAACACCTTGTCGCGATGCTGGGCCGAGGTCAGCGGCCCCATCTCGGTTTCCGGATCGAGCGGATTGCCCAGCCGGATGGACGCCGCTAGCTTGCCAAAGCGGTCGAGGAACTCGTCGGCGATGCGTTCATGCAGCACCAGCCGCGAGCCCGCGATGCACGCCTGCCCCTGGTTGTGGAAGATCGCCCAGGCGGCGCCGTTGATGGCCGCGTCGAGGTTGGCATCCCCGAAGACGATGTTGGCGCCCTTGCCGCCCAGCTCGAGCTGCACACGCTTCAGATTGCCCTTCGACGCCTCCACGATGCGCCTGCCAGTGGCGGTCGACCCGGTAAAGGCGATCTTGCCGACCCCGGGATGCTCGGCCAGCCGCTGGCCCGCCGTGTGTCCGTAGCCCGGCACCATGTTGACCACGCCCGCCGGAAAGCCCACCTCGGCCATCAGCTCGGCAATCCGCAGCGACGACAGCGGCGTCAGCTCGGACGGCTTTATCACCACCGTATTGCCTGCCGCCAGTGCCGGGCCCATTTTCCAGCTCGTGAACATCAGCGGGAAGTTCCACGGCACGATCTGGCCGACCACCCCGATGGGGGTGCGCTGCACATAGTTCAGGAAGCCGGTCTCTACCGGGATGACCGAGCCCTGCAGCTTGTCGGCCATGCCGCCAAAGTAGCGGAAACAGGCGGCGGTGCGCGGCACGTCCAGACCACGCGAATCGCGGATCGGGTGGCCGGTGTCGAGCGATTCGAGCTGCGCGAGTTCCTCGGCGTTGGCTTCGATGGCATCGGCGAGCTTCAGCAGCAGGCGTCCGCGCTCGGCGGCGGCCATGCGGGACCAGGCGGGGAACGCCTTGGCGGCAGCCTCGACGGCAAGATCCACGTCGGCTGCCTCGGCCGCAGCGATGGCGGTGATGAGGCTGCCGTCGTGCGGATTCAGTACGTCGATGGTGCCGCCGGCCAGCGCATCGACGAAGCGGCCGTTGATGAAGAGCTTGTTCAGCATGACGATGTTCCAGGAGTATGTGAGGCGCAAGGCACGGAGCGGACGATCAGAACTCCACCGGATACGGCTTCAGTTCCCCGCTTTCGTACCGCTTGGGCAGGTTCGGCGTGGCGTTCTCCCACACCAGCAGCATCGAGCGCTTGGTCGAGTAGCCCTGGTGGCGGATGTCGGCCGGCATTGCGCAGATGTCGCCGGCGCGCATGGTGACGCGGGCGCGCGGAGCGCCGGTGTTCTTGTCGCCGATGTCCCAGATGATCTCGTCGGACAGTTGCAGGAACCACTCCACGCGGTCGTTGCCGTGGAAGACCGGCAGGATGAACTCTTCGGTAGTCGGGCAAAACAGGCTCTGGCCGCAGACCGACGTGACCGACGGGTTCCACGTCACGTCCGAGCGGGAAAGGTACTTGAACAGGTTGAACGCGTGGAGCTGACCTTCGAAGCCGGGTTCGACGTGGATCTCGGGCTCATCTTGTGCCACGTCTAGGAAGGCACGGTTGACGGGCAGGTCATCGCGCAGGGGCGAGTCGTCCGGCAGGCCAGGCATGCGGCGCGTGGCGATGCGCGTGCGCTCGATCGCAGCGATGTTGTCGCCGTGCTTGGGGCCGAAGGCTGTGCCGGTTTCCTCGGGCGCGGCGAAAGGATCGAAGCCTTCGTTGGTCCAGTCGTGCAGGATGGCCTTGAATGTCGCCATGATGACCGGGGTCTCGAAGGTCTCGGTATAGTCCACGCCCGCTTCCTTCATCACGCCGTTGAAGGCGCCCGCGTAGACGTCGACCTTGCCGTAGTGGTTGCGCGTGCCGAAGACGTGGTCGAAGTTGACCCAGCCGTAGAAGAAGCCCCAGGCGACGTCGCGCATCATGGCGCGCAGGAAGGCGTCGGCAGGAATGGCGTGGGTACGGAGCTGGCCGCGCGCGGGCCACTGCACGGTGGCGAAGTAAGCGTCGCGCGAAAAGCGGAAGGCGCCAAGGTTGAAATCGCGGTAGCCGCTGACCGGATCGGGCGCGCCGGACTGGACTTTATTGGCGGCGAAGGCGGAAGTTTTCGGCTTGTCGGCAACGTCGAGCATGGCCATGGTAAGTCTCCTAATGATTTTGGTGGAACGTGCGATCGGGCCTTGGTTCAATGGAGGCAGATGTCCGCCCACTTCTCCACGGACAGCGCACCGAGCCTGGATTGCAAGAGCAGTGCGCATGGCTGCTGCGCGTTGAAGCGATAGGCGCAGCCTGCCGGCAGCAGGCTCTGATGGCCCTTGCCCAGCACCACGTGGCCCATGTTGCGCCCCGTGGGCTCGGCCAGCACGGCACCATCCGCGGCGGCGGGAGACGCGTCCAGCTTGACGAAGTCCACGCGTACCTCGCCGTCCATCGAGATCACGAATTCATCGTGCGAGCAGGTGAACCATGCGGATTGCCCTTCGGCACGCGCGGCTTCCACCACGTATTCCAAGTTCTTGCCGACTACCACGCGCTCGTACGGCGCTGAGCCTGCGGCCACTTCGAAGATGTTGGAAAACACATAGTGACGGGCGTCGCCCTGGGTCACTTCGATGCTGCCCTTGCGGTAGTTGTCGAGAGAACCGAAAACGGTTCGGGGCGTGGATGTCGTCATGGATGTCTCCTGAGTTGGGCGGATGCACCGCCGGCGAATTGCGGTTGGTTGTCTGTCGGGTGGCCGGATCAGTCCAGATACACACCGACGCGGCGGATCACGGCCTGCCACTTGGCGGTGTCGGCGTCAATCTGCCCGGCCAATGCGGCGGGCTGGTCGGGGGCGGGTGCGAGGTCATTGGCAAGCAGCTTCGCGCGCACCTCCGGCAGCCTCACGATGCGGCCGATCTCTTCATTCAGGCGGCGCACGATGGCGTCCGGCGTGCCCTTCGGCGCGAGCAGCAGTTCGCTGAAGCTCGCGTCGTAGCCGGTCACGCCGGCCTCGGCCATGGTGGGTACCTGCGGCGCCAGCACCGAGCGTGTAGAACCCGATACCGCCAGTCCCACAAGCTTGCCGGCCTTGACCATCGGCGTGACCACCGGCGACGCCAGATATCCGCAGGGGACCTGTCCGGCCAGCACATCCTGCATGGCCGGCGACGGTCCCTTGTACGGCACATGCGTCATCCTGATGCCGGCCTGCGTCAGGTACATCTCCATCGCCAGGTGGCCCGGCACGCCGGGGCCGCCCGATGCATAGTTCAGCCCTTCCGGCGCCGACCTGGCCTTCTTCGCCAGGTCCGAAAGGGACTGGATACCCGAGGACGGCGCACAGACCAACATCTGGTTGAAGCGCGCAAGCGTGATCACGGGAACAAGGTCGCCGGGCTTGAAGCTGAGCTTGCGGTATAGCGTCGGGTTGACCGTCAGGATCGTGTCCGGGCCTTGCAGGAGCGTGTAGCCGTCGGCGGGCGATTTGGCTACCACGTCGGCGCCGATATTGCCGCCGGCCCCCGGCCGGTTCTCTACCACCACTGGCTGCCCGAGCGACTGGCCAAGCTTGTTGGCAACCAGCCGCGATGCGATGTCTCCGGGCGAACCTGCGGGAAACGCTACGACGATCCGGATCGGCCTGCTGGGCCAGTCGGCTTGTGCCGAAGCCGCCGGCACGACGGCAAACACGCAGGCGATCTGACAGGCGAGCGCCAGTGCGTGACTTGTGGGTTTCATGTTGTCTCCTGAGAGTTTCGTGATTCCCGGCGGCTCTCCGGTGGCCGCTACGGGGTACTGCAACCGCGCTACCAGCGGCCGATATGGATGCCGACCTCCTCTTCCTTGCGCGTCCATCCGGCCATGGCGGCATGGCTGACTGTCGGATGGATACGGCGGTCGCGCAGCCAGTCGAACAGGCGCGCCTGGAAGCGCTCGCGTATCTCTGCATAGGCAGGATCGGCGCCCAGGTCAACGAACTCGTCCGGGTCATTGCGCAAGTCGAACAACTGCGGACGCAGGCCTTCGAAGTGCACGAATTTCCAGTCGTGGTCGCGCACCATCGTCATATGGCAGCCGTGCGCCGGGCGTCCGACCGCTTCGCGCACGAAATCGCGGAAGGCGTAGTCGTTCTCGGAAAACACCGCATCGCGCCATTCGCTCGGCGTCTCGCCGCGCAGCAGCGGCGCCAGCGATCGGCCTTCCACGACGTGGTCGGGAATGGGCAACCCATAGGCATCGAGAATGGTCGGCACCAGATCGATGGCCTCGACCAGCCGTGCTTCCACGTGGCCTCGCGCAGCGTCCGCGCGCGGGTCGCAGATGATCAGCGGAACCTTGGCCACGCTGTCGTGGAAGAGCTCCTTCTCGCCGAGGTAGTGGTCGCCAAGGTAGTCGCCATGGTCGCTGGAGAAGATCACCATGGTGTCGTCGAAGCGACCACTGCGTTCAAGGTAGTCGAATAGCACGCCGAGCTGGTCGTCGATCTGCTTGATCAGGCCCATGTAAGTGGGAATGACCGTGTCCCGCACCTCCGCCCGGGAGAAATTGCGGCTGACCTCGCAGTTGCGAAAGCCTTGCAGCACGGGATGCGCATGGTCCAGCTCGCTCTGGTGCTGTTTGACCGGCAGCACGTCATCAGGGCCGTACATCGCGTGATACGGCGCCGGCGCGACGTAGGGCCAGTGTGGCTTGATGTATGACAGGTGCAACACCCAGGGCTGGTCGCCGCTCTGCTCGATGAAGTCGATCGCGCGGCGCGTCATGTACGGCGTTTCCGAATCCTGCTCGCGGACCCGCGCAGGCAACCGGGCGTAGCGCATGTCCCAGCCGGACAGGATCTCTCCGTTCTCACCGGCGGCCGAGTTGGCATGGTCGTGCCACGGATTCGCCCCGTCGTAGCCACGCTCGCGCAGATAGGCGGTGTATTGGTGGCTCTCATCGGCAAAGCCCGGTGGCCAGATGCCATCGTCGCGGTCGAACGGCTCGAATCCGCCTTCCGCCACCAGCGCGCCCTCAGCGCTGCGCGGATCGATACCGAGTCGCCTGATGCCCGCCCGGTCCGCCTCCACGTGCGTCTTGCCCGCTACGGCGACGCGTACGCCATGGGGCCGCAGGAAGTCACCGAGCGTCATCTCGCCAACCGGCATCGGTACGAAGTTCCACACGGCGCCATGGCTCGTCACGTACCGCCCCGTGTAGTAGGACATGCGCGACGGCCCACACACGGGCCCCTGCACGAACGCATTGGTAAAGCGCACGCCACGGCTCGCGAGGCGGTCGACGTTGGGAGTATGCAAGCGGGGATGGCCGTAGCAGGACAGGTAGTCCCAGCGCAGTTGATCACACATGATCCAAAGGACATTGCGTATGCGTTGCGCTCCCATCTCGACGTCTCCTCTTGTGGCTTCGTAGTGAAGCGGTCAGACACGTTTGCTGCGTCGCCGCCATGGCCAGAACAATATTTCCTGCGAGTGGGCTTCTCAAGCGGCTTCTGCTAGAGTTTCACTCAGTGAAATACACGGGAAGCCGAGTCCCGTGCGGGAGACGATGCATGTGGGACCCGAAGGTCAAGACAATCACGGCGCTGGATCGGGGACTGGCCGTGCTGGACGAGGTGCGCAGGACCGGTGGCGCCAGCCTGCAGGCGCTGCATGATGAAACGGGGCTGCCGAAGGCGACGCTGCTGCGCATTCTGGTGACCCTGGAGCGCCGCGCGCTGATCTGGCGGCGCATCGCTGACGGGCACTACTGCCCCGGCAGTCCGCCGCCCGCAAGCCGGCGGCAATCCGACGTGACCGACCGGCTGGCACAGTTCGCCGCTCCGGAGCTCGACCGGCTTCAGGCCGAGATCCTGTGGCCCTCGGATCTCGCGATCCGGCGCGGCAACGCCATGGTGCTGTGTGAAACCAACCGCGCCGAGTCGTACTTTACGATCCGGCGCGACAACATCGGCTTCCAGGTCAACATGCTTCGTTCGGCGGTGGGACAGGCCTATCTGGCCTTTTGCCCGCAGAAGGAACGCGAGATGATCCTCGCGGCCTTGCGCCGCAGCCGCCGGGGCGGGGACGCTGTCGCGCGTGATCCGGCGTACGTGGCCCGGTCGATCGAGCGCACGCAGCAGCGCGGCTACGGCGTGCGCGAGCAGGGGTTCGGTGGCGACTATGACAAGCCGCGCACCGAGGCGGACGACCGCCTGGATGCACTGGCCGTGCCAATCATGGGAGACAAGGGGCGCGTGTATGGATGCGTCAACATCGTCTGGATTCGAGGCGTGCGCACGCCGGAGCAGATGGTGACGCAGTGCCTGGACCCGCTGCGGCACACGGCCGACGCCATCGCCGGGAAGATGTCGGCTCGCCCCTAGCGCGGACCCCGCGCGCCTGCCCTCTTTGCTTCTCGCCCCGGCGCGCTCCGACTTGCCTGCGCCGCCCGGCATACCTGCGGGTTTCACCACGTGAAACCCGCAGTAAAAACCCGGGACATCGGCTGCGCCAGCCGCTAAGTTTGATCCTGTGACGGCTGCCTTGCGCGGCCGCCGCGACTGGCCGGCGCCCCCACCCTTTTTTCTCGCACCGGCCACGACACAAGAACCGAGAAACAGGAGACACCATGCCGAGATGGATCGCATGGATAGCGGCGGCACTGCTGCCGGCGCTTTCATTTGCGCTGCCTGCCACGGCGCGCGCCACCACGCCCCCAATCACCACCCTGGTTGTCAGTGCCTTTCTGCCGCCCCAGCACATCTTCAACGTCGCGATCATGAAGCCGTGGGCGCAGGAGGTGGAGCGGGCGACCGAAGGCCGCGTCAGGATCGTCTATCCGCCGACGAGCGTCGGTTCCCCGCAGCAGCAGTGGGACGTGGTCCGCAAGCGCATTGTCGACGGCGCCTATATCTTCAACGGCCTGATCCAGAATCGCGTCACCCTGCCCCAGCTTGCGCACCTGCCGCTCGGCTCGACCACGGCGGCCGGCATGTCGGTGGCACTGTGGCGCACGCATGAGAAGTACTTCAGTCAGGCCGGCGAGTATCGTGACGTGCACCTGCTCGCGCTGGTGGTCTTCCCGGCGGGCCAGCTCTACAGCCTCAAGCAGCCCATCACCTCCCGCCAGGCGATGCGGGGCGTCAAACTGTGGGCGCTCCCTGGCGTCGCGGCGAACCTGATGGATCATGCCGGCGCGGGCGTCGTGGCCACGCCCGCGGCGAAGATGAGCGAGCTGGTGGCCGGCGGCACGGTCGACGGATTCGCGGGCATTCCCGACCTGGACGCCGCACGCTTCAACGTAGTGCGCTATGCGCGGGCCGAGACCGTCATTCCAGGCGGCATTACCGCGCCAAGCTTTTCCTTCTTCGTCAATAAGGCGGCCTGGGATTCGATCTCGGTGGCAGACCGCAGCGCCATCACCGCGTTGTCCGGAGAGGCCTTTGCACGGCGCATGCGCGTCATCGACCAGGCAAACACGCAGGCGCGTGCCGACGCAGTGGCTGGCGGACTGGCGCTTGTCACGCCGCCCCCCGCTTTCCTGGCCGAGCTGACCGACCTCGCGCGTCCGATGGAAGCGCAGTGGCTTGCCGCCGCGGCGCGGCGCAATGTTGAGGGACAGGGCGCCCTTCGCTTCTATCGCGAGCAAGCGTTGAAGGAGGCCCAATGAAACATCCGGATTCCGCCGCAACCCCGACGGTTGCGGAGATGGGCTCGGCCACCGCCGCCCCGCCGCGCGGGTGGGCGGCCCGCTGGCTGCAACGCGCGCTTGGAACCATCGTGGCACTGGCGCTGTGCTTCATCATGATGCTGACGTTCGGCGATGTTTTCCTGCGCTACTGGCTTTCGTCACCGATCCGCGGCGCCGCCGAAATGGTGCGATTCGCCATGGCCATCCTGATCTTCTCGGCCTTCCCGCTGGTCACGTTGGGGCGGCAGCACATTACCGTGAACATCCTGCAGGACAGGCTTGGCGACCTGGGCACGTGGCTGCAGCAGGCGTTTGTCCTGCTAGTCAGCATCGCAGCCGTGGCGATCATGGCGCGGCAACTGGCCGCCGACGGCGTTGACCTGGCCGAGAACCAGATCACCACCACCGTGCTCGAATGGCCGCTCGCGCCCCTGAGCTATTTCATGAGTGCGCTGGCTGCAGTCACGCTGCTGGTCCTGATCCTGCTCGCGTTCCAGCACCTCAGATCGTTTCCGCGTCACCGGGAGGCATCATGACGCTCGCACTGCTAGGCTTTCTCACCGTCCTGCTGTTCGCATTCGCAGGCGTGCCGCTCGGCTTCGCCATGCTGAGCGTCGGCGTGGGATTCTTCGCCCTCACACGCGGTGTTGAACCGGCGCTGGCGATGGCCGGCATGACCATCGCCGATCTCGCGGCCAACGAAAACCTGTCGGTGCTGCCGATGTTCATCCTGATGGGGACGTTCATCTACAAGGCCGACCTCGCGGAAGAGCTATACGACGCGGCCAATGCGTGGATTGGCCATTTCCGCGGCGGACTGGCCCATGCGACCGTGCTGGCTTGCGCGGGCTTCGCCTCCATGTCTGGCAGCTCCATCGCCACGGCGGCCACGATGACCAAGGTCGCCATGCCGCCGATGCGCCGCCATCGTTACGCCGACAGCCTCGCAGCAGGATGCGTCAGTTCAGGCGGTACGCTGGGCGCGCTGATTCCACCAAGCTTCCCGCTGCTGATCTACGGTGTGCTGACCGACCAGGACATCGGCAAACTGTTCATCGCTGGGATCGGGCCCGGCCTGCTGCTTGGCACGCTCTTCCTGCTGTCGATCTGGTGGACGGTAAGGCGGGACCCGACTAAGGGGCCGCCGGGAGAACGGGCCTCGTGGGCGGTCCGCTTTCGCAAGGCCGGCAAGATCTGGGGCGTGCTGGTGCTGTTCCTGCTGGTGGTTGGCGGCCTGTACAGCGGCATCTTCACCGCGACCGAAGCCTCCAGCATTGGCGCGACTGGCGCGCTGGTATTTGCCGGCATCCGGCGCAAGCTGACCTTCGCCACGCTGCTCGAGTCACTGGTGGAAGCGGGCAAGACCACGGCCATGATCTTCTCGATCGCGTTCGGCGGCATGGTGTTCGCCAACTTCATCACCCTGTCCGGCCTCACGGGAACGCTTGTCGACTGGATTCAGGCGATGCACCTGCCGCTACTGGGTGTCATCCTCGTGATCACCGGCATCTACATCGTGCTCGGATCGCTGATGGAGGCGCTGGCCATGATGCTGCTGACTATCCCTGTGTTCGCCGCGATCGTGCAGCCGCTTGGCGCGAACATGATCTGGTTCGGGATCTACGTGGCGATGATGATGGAGATCGGCATGATCCATCCACCAGTGGGGATGAACATCTTCATGGTGAGAACCATGCTGCCTGAGCTGTCGATCAGCACCATCTTCAAAGGAACCATCCCCTTTTTGGCCGCCAATGTCGTCGCACTCGTGCTGGTGATCCTCGTGCCAGGCATCGCGCTCGCGCTGGTTGGATTGATGCGCTAATCGGACTTGACGCAGGCATTCCGATCCGAGGACGGGATGCTGCGGTCAGATCAGATTTCCGGGGTTACGGGCAAACACTCAACCCTGTCTCTCACACAAGCGCTTCCTTCGATCTCGGGAGTCGCTTATCGGGCCAGTTGCTGACGTTCGACCTTCCTCTGGCCAATGGCGGAAGCTGACCGATGGCGCTGATCGCCGATATCGACAGCCCGCGCGGCGGCCTGATCCGCGTCGCCCCGCAGAACCTCATAAGCCTGGAGGCATCGCTGCGTCGATAGGGGATTCCTTTTTTTTTGCACCCATTCGAGGAGCCATGCATGCGCAACGTCGGTCGGCGTGGAACGCTGGCCTCCGCCAAATCTGGTCCGTGACGGGAGACAACGGGCGATCTGCCATGAGCGGCACGGTAGGTAGCGGACGACTGCTATCGGACTGTTCGCCGCCATACATGTAGGTGCCCTTGACCGTCGCAGAGGGGTCGTCTGCCGCCCTTCGCTCGCGACTTCAATGTGAAACCGACCAAGAGCATCGCGTCAGGCGCCTACGTGTTCGTTTGTGTGGGCAGCCAAGTTCAGTGGTGATCTGCGTGTAGTGGGCCTCACAAAGGCAACGAGCAGGTCTCGATTTGAGATGTGCAGCGCAAAAGTTTGCTTGAATTCCCGCAAAATCGCGGTGCAAAAAAGCCGCACATGGCAAGACTCAACAGTTACGGATATGCCTTGTCAGCATTGGCTTTGCGGACGAAAAAATGCGCGCAATCCGGAACTAACTGGGTACGGAAATCCATAACTGTTGTACCTTACCATCCTCCCATGTCATGTGAGCAAACTAATTCCCTCTCAGATCCCTACATCATCAACCCCCGACAAAGCACCGACACACCGCTGGCCGCCAGGAACAGCATCAGCACGCGCCGCACAACGTCGGCAGGGAAACGCTTGCGCAGCCGGGATCCCACCGCCAACCCGGCCAGGCTGAACGGCACCGCGAATGCCGCGCTGCGCAGCAGGTCCGCCTGCTGCAGCAGTCCGCTGCTGGCAAACGCGACCAGGCGCATGCCCGCACTGACCAGGATCACCGCCGCGATCGTGGCGCGGAATTCGTCGAGGTGCGGCAGGCGCCTGGACAGGTACATGGTGTAGATCGGCCCGCCCGTCCCGAACAACGCGCTGAACACACCGCCAACGATACCCGCCGGCGCCGACCATGCCGTGCCGGCGGCCGGCGCGCTGGCGGCGGCAGGACGAAGCAGCGCGCGGCCCGTCATGCCCAGCACGAACACGCCAAGGCCGACCAGCAGCCAGCGCGACTCGACCCTGGCCAGCACCGTGGTGCCCAGTGCCACCCCGGCGACCATGGACGGCACCAGCCGCAGCAGCTCGGAGCGCGCAATGGACTTGCGGTTGCGCAAGCCGACCATGGCGGTCGTGACAAGGTCCAGCAGCAACAGCGTGGGCACCACGAACTGCAGCGGAATGAACTGGACCAGCACGGGCACCGCCACCATCGCCGCGCCAAAACCGGTCAGACCGAATACCGTGTAGGCGGCGGCAATGGTCGCCCCCAGGACCGCGTAATGCTCGCTACCCATGCTTCAACCCGTTCTTGTTGTTGTCGTCGTCACGCTACTGCACCTTGATGCCTACGCTGCGGGCCAGCGACTGGTACGTCGCGAAGCTTTCCGAAACATACCTGGTGGTCTCCTCGGGCGTCAGGATGCGTGGTATGCCCCCATATGTCGCGTTAGCGGCAATCCAGCGAGCATCGCCCGCCGCCGCCTTCAGTACGCCGGCCCACTTCCTGACGATGTCCGGCGACAGCTTCGGCGGGCCGTACAGCGCGCTCCAGCCGATCACCGCTTCAAGCTTCGGGAAGCCAGCCTCGCGCACGGTCGGCACATCCGGAAGCTGCTTGAGCCGCTCCGGCGTGGTGGTCACCAGCGCACGCAGCTTGCCGCCCGACAGCTGGCCCGACACGGAGCTGAGGTTGGGGCAGCTGAAATCGACCTCCTTCGAGATCACCGCGAGCGCCGCCTCGCTGCCGCCCTTGTAGTTCACGCTGACGGCATCGGCCGGCTTCAGGTTCAGGCTTTGCAGCAGCAACTGCGGCGCAAGGTTCAGCACGGTGGCCGGGCCCGATGCGCTGTAGTTCAGCTTGCCGGGATGCGCCTGCAGTTCGGCTGCAAGATCCGCGATGGTCTTGTACTTCGATTCCGGATGCACGACGCAAACCACGGGGTTCAGTTCAAGCAGCCCGATAAACGTGAAGTCGTTCCACTTATATTGAAGCCCCGAATCCTGGATCGCGGGAAGCAGCACCTGCGAGCCAACCCTGGCCAGCAGCAGCGTATAGCCATCCGGCGCCGCGTCCTTCGCCACCTGCGAGCCGATGGCGCCGTTGGCGCCGGGCCGGTTCATCACCACGACCGGTTGCCCGAGCATGGTGGAGGCCGTGACCGACAGGTTGCGCGCGGACTGGTCCGCATCACCGCCTGCGCTGAACGGCACAATGATCGTGACCGGCCGGCTCGGGTACTGCTGCGTGGTTTGCGCGGAGGCAGGCAGCGCCGTGACAGCACCGGCCATTGCCATGCCGGGCAAGGCAAACCGCATGAGCCTGCGAAACATTGGATCCATGACGCTTGTCTCCGTTTCCGGACGGCGGCGGCTCAGGCGCCACCAGCCAGCCGACTGTGGGCACGCTCTGTATCGGACCGCCACGCTCAGTTGGCCGAGATCTTCCGCCTTGCCACCAGCACCTTCCAGCGGCCCGATTCCTGCGCGATCTCCTCGACAAGGCGGCCATTCGGCGACAGTGTCTTCGTCATGCCTTGTGCGGCAAGGTAGCGCTGCATGCTGGGCTCCGAGACGGCACGTTCGAGATCCGCATACATCTTTGCGGTCAGGTCTTTCGAGGTGCCCGCGGGCGCCATCAGCGCGAACCAGCCATAGAAGCTGAAACCCGGCAGTCCGGCTTCGGCCACCGTCGGCACGTCGGGCAGCAGCGGCGAGCGCTCCTTGCCCGTCACGGCCAGCGCACGCAAACGGCTTCCCTTTAGCAGCGGCGAGATGCCATTGATATTGCCCACGGTCATGTCGATCACGCCGGCCATCAGGTCCGCATAGGCCGGGCCATCCCCCTTGTACGGCACGTGCACGACCTCCATGCCAGCGGCCTCGGCAAATGCCTCGCTCGCGATATGGACCTGGCTGCCGTTGCCCGCCGAGCCAAAGGTAAGCTTGCCGGGATTGGCCTTCGCATAGCTGATGAGTTCCGCCACGGTCTTGGCCGGGACCTTGGTGTTGACGGTAACGACCATCGGGCCGCTGGCCACCTTGCTGATCATCTCGAAGCTCTGCGTGGAATACGGCAGCTTGTGGTAGATGTACGGATTCACCGTGAACATGCTGCCCGAGGCCAGCAGCAGCGTGTAGCCATCCGCGGCCGACTTGGCGACGACCTCCGCGCCCACGGCACCACCGGCGCCGGGACGGTTGTCCACCACCACGGGCTGCTTCCATTGCTTGCCCAGCTCCAGCGCCAGCGCACGTGCAAGCAGGTCGGTGGCGCCGCCCGATGCAAAGGGCACGACCAGGCGGACCGGCTTGTTCGGCCATTCCTCCGCATGTGCCGGCGTCATGTACATCGGTGCGATGGCTAGGGCGAACATGGCTACCGCCGTTGAACCCGCGTGACGCCTGGCTTCCGCGCCGCCACGCAGTTCCTCGAGAATGGGATTCGCGCGCAAGCGATGCAGCCACCGCCGTGCGTGTCCCTGCCAATGCCTGAGTGCGCTTCCAATGCCAAGTCGTGTCATCGCTGTCTCCTTTGTGGTGCCGCTGTCCGGCGCGGCTATCGTGTGCAACGCATTGTCTTCAATCGAGGCTAATAAATAATTTCCTTAAACAAAAACCTAATCTTTTTGTGAGCATCACCAGTTAAACTGGTTGATAAAATTTAACTTTCGAAAACAAAAATCCATCCTGCATTTAAATTAAATGCAGGCTATCGATCTGACCTGTTCTTCTTCGACTATTCGCTTCGATGCAGGACGACCGTCATCGCTGTCCAAGCGGAAAAGCGCACCGTCGCCATCGCTAACGCTTGCGCACAAGGCGGGGCCGGGTGTCATCGGGCGCGCTGGCCGGCTCGGTGACGGCCGTCAGCGCATCGAGCAGCAGCCGCGACAGGTGCGCGCGCGGGTTGTCGCGCGGCACCAGGATGCCGAGGCGGCGCATCAACGGCGGCGATCCGAACGGGATGGTACGGATCGACGCCGGGAATTCGTTCTCCACGCCGCGCGCGGGCACCACCGAGGAGCCGAGGCCGTTTGCAACCATGCAGATGACGCCTTCCAGCGTGTCGATCTCCATGGTCGACCGCACCGCAATCTGCCGGCGCACCATTTCTTCCTGGACCAGGAAACCCACGCGCGCCGTGCGATTGAAGCGCACATACGGCGTCGTTTCGAGCACGCCCTTGTCCGAGTCGCCACGCGTGGTGACATGCGTGATGACGACGAATTCCTCGTTGAAGAACGGTGTGAACTCCAGGTCCAGGCGCGGCACTTCGGGCTCGGTGACTACCGCGACATCGAGCTGGCGCCGTTGCACGGCGCGTTCCAGGTCATGCGTGAGGCCCGTGGTCAGGTGGATGTCGAGGCGGTGCCCCTGCTGCTGCAGCCGCTTGAGCGCGAGCGGCAGCAGGCCGGACACGCAGGTGTGCACGGAGCCGAGCTTGAGCACGCCGCCCGCCGCTTCGCGCTTGAGCGCCGCGCTCATGCTTTCCCAGTGGGTCAGCAGGTCGCGCGCCCGGTTGGTGAAGGCCAGCCCGGCATCCGTGAGGATCGGCGGCCTGCGGCTGCGGTCGAAGATGGTCATGCCCAGTTCTTCCTCCAGCGCGCGCATTTGCATGCTCACGGCGGACAGCGACAGGCCGATCGCGTTGCCCGCTTCGGCGAAGCTGCCGCGATCCGCGATGGCGACCAGGGTGTAGAGCGTCTTGACGTCCATATTCGACTCGATATCAGGGGTTCGGTGCGCCGTCATTGTGCCGCACGGACGCACGCCACGTGCCCTAAAGCCCCAGCAGGCGGCGCGCATTGCCGCCCATGACCTTCTCCATGTTCTCCGCACGGATCGGCAAGGTTTCGAACCACTGCTTGTAGTCGCGCACCGGGCAGAACGGGAACGAGCTGGCGTACAGCATCCGGTCCGCCAGGAAGGTATCGGCCGCCTTCACATACTCCTCCCAGCCTGGCATCCTGGAAAAATACATATCCGGCGACAGGTACAGGTTCGGCCGGCGAAAGGCGATGTGGAGAATCTCCGTGACCCACGGCCAGCCGCCGTGCACCACCACGACCTTGAGCCTCGGGAAATCGGTAAGCACGCGGTCCGTGCGTATCGGGTCCGAGTGGCTCAGGTCCGGGCCCGCTGTGCCGCCCACCATCAGGATCACCGGCACGTCCAGGTCTTCGCAATGCGCGTAGATCGGGTACAGGCGGCGGTCGTCGGCGTACATCGGTATCGGGTACGAGCCCGGTTCGATGTTGATGGCCTTGAAGCCGCCGGCGACGGCATTCGAAATGGTCTTGCATGCAACCACGCGATCGGTCGGATCGATGGACGCCGCGCCGATGAACCGCCCGGGGTAATCGCGCACGATGCGCGCCACGTCGTCGTTCGATACGCTGCCCAGCGTGCCGGCAAGGCGCCCCACCACGACACCCCGATCGACGCCGGCCGCATCCATCTCCTGCATCAGCAGACCCATCGACTGCTGCTGCGCGGCCGGCGACGGCTCGAAGCCGACCGTGCGCGTGAAGCCGTCGCGGCGCTCGCCGGCCGAATACATCAGGGTGTTCAGGAAGCCGCCGAGTGGCGGCCGCAGTCGGAAATCGATGATCATGTCCGTTCCTTGCCGGTTTGCTGCAGTGTGTTGAGAGTGCGGGGCTACATCACTTCGTTCTTGCGGTCGTCGGTCTCGCCGTAGCGATGCAGCGCGGGCGGCTTGAGTCCCGCGTAGAGCTTTTCGATGCCGGCGTTGATGATCTCGGCGTGCTGCGCAAAGAGCGAGTTGCCGTCAAGATCGCTCTCGACGATAAACGGGCCGAAGTTCTCGACCTCGAACATCCACATGGCCTGCGCAATGCCAAGCTCGTCCAGCCAGAACACATCGCGCACGCGCTTGATGCCGCGGCCCAGCAGCGCGCCCGTGCCGTATCCGACCGTGGTCAGGTAGACCGCGCCGCCGGGAGCGAGCACGCGCTTGTAGTCGTCGGCGGGCATGCCGCCCTTGCCGATGAAGATGCGGCAGTCAGTCTGCTTCATCCATTTCGGAATCCACTTCGAGAAGCGGAAGCTCGCGGTGGCGGTTACCGCGCCGACGTTGTAGCCGCCATGGCCATCGGGCGCGGCAGCGGGCGAGCAGTGGAAGTTGACGTTGCTGAGCCCGCGCAGCTCGACCGGTGGCTCAAGTCCCTCGTCGAGCACCTTCTTGTAGACGCCCTCTCGCGCGGTGTAGATCACGCCATTCAGGTAGACCGCCGCGCCCAGTTCCAGGCTGGCGATGTCTTCCGTAGTGGCAGGCAGGTTGATATGGAAGACCTTCAGGTCATCGTCTTGCGGGCTTACCATTCGACTGTCTCCCTGCGCAGGTATGGGGTGAACCACTGCGGGTCGGTGCGGTACTCGATTTCGCCGCCCGCGTGGATGCGTGCCGTGGCGCGGCGCGACGACAGGCAGAACGTATGCAGACTGATCGGCATGCCACCCGTGTGTGTGTGGCCAACCTCGATGTGGCAATCGACCACCATCGAAGAACCGACAAACCCCATGGCCCCCATGCCGATCGAGTTGCCGAGCTTCATCAGTTCCAGTTCCAGTTCCGCGATCTTCGAATCGGGGTTGCGGTCGCCGACCACGCGCAGGCAAGCCGCCTGCTTGCCGAGCTGCATGCACGTATCCTTCGAGCCGCCCAGCCCGATGCCAACGATGGCGGGCTGGCACGCCAGGCCGCGCTTGCCGAACGCGATCAGCGTATCGAGCACGAAGCGCTTGATGCCGTCGATGCCGTCACCGGGGAACAGCATGCGGTAGTCGGTGCCAAACAGGCCGCCCTTGTGCACCGTGGTGATCTCGACCCAGTCGGCATCCGGCTCGAACGACCATTCGATCTCCGGCGCGTTGATGCCGACGTTGTTGTTGTTGTCGGTGCGCCAGAGCGGATGCACGCGGTTCGGGCGCAGCGGCACGGCCAGCGTGGCGTCGGCGGTCGCCTTGCGCAGTGCCCGCTCGACCGCGACAAAGCCGCGCTGGACCGCCGCTTCATTGCCGACCTTCACGTAGTAGCGCGGCAGCCCGGTGTCCGCGCACATCGGGCGGCGGTCCTCGTCGGCGGCTTCCCAGTTGTCCTGCATCGCGTGGATGACGAAGCGCGGCAGCTTGCCGGTCTCGGTCTTCTGCAAGGCCTGGATGCCTTGCTTGTAGTCCTTGGGGATCTCGATCGCGGCGCGCTTCATGATCTCGAACGCGGCTTCCTCGACCCGATCGATGGAAATGGTCATCGTAGCGGTCCTTTATGCTGCAACTTTCGGGGGTTGGCCTGCCTCGCCAGTAATCAGCGACGTGCCGGGCCGGACAATATCGAACTTGACGGGGACCATCTCGAGGCGGAGATCGTCACCATCGGCGCTCACGCGGGTGTAGCGGCTGCCGTGCAGGTCGCCCGCCTCGGGGAAGTCTTCGCGGAAATGCGCGCCGCGGCTGTTCTCGCGTGCCAGCGCGGAGACCGTAATGACGCGCGACATGTCGACCAGGCTTTGCAGGTTCAGCCAGTCATGCCAGGTCACGTTGTAGCGCCGGTCGCCGTCGGGCACGCCGATGGCCATCAACGCACGCTGGTGCGACGCGACCGATTTCAGTCCGCGCTGCATCGCCGCCTCGTGGCGCAGCACGCCGACGTCGTCCCACATCGTCTGCGCGAGCGCGTCGCGCAGTTCGTGGATCGCGCCCGCCGGCTTCGAGAACGGATACTCGGCGCGCGCGATGCCATCGGCGATCACGCGGCGGTCCGGCTCCTTCCATTGCTTCACGCCCGGGACATAAGCCGCCATGGCGTCGCCTGCGATGCCGCCGAAGACCGTCGAGTTCGCCACGCCGTTGCCGCCGAGGCGGTTTGCGCCGTGGACGCCGCCGCAGTCCTCGCCAGCGGCGAACAGTCCCGGCGACGCGGTGCTGCAATCCACATTGAACTCGACACCGCCCATCAGGTAGTGCGCTGTCGGCACCACCTCGACCCTGCCGCCCGCAAGATCAAAGCCGCAGTCGCTGCAGCGGTTGACCATGCCCGGGAAGGTCTTGGCCACCTTCTCCGGCCCGAGATGGCTCATCTGTATGTAGACGCCGCCCATCGGTCCCGTCCGGCCGGCGCGCATTTCGGCATAGATACCGCGGCTGACCACGTCGCGCGTCGCGCGTTCGCCGCGTGCGTCGTAGTTGGTCATGAAGCGGTCGCCGTCGCCGTTGAGCAGCCAGCCGCCCGCCCCGCGCAGGCCTTCTTCGAGCACCGTCCCCGTCATGCGCGTATCGGGGCCGCCGAGCAGGCCGGTCGGATGGAACTGCACCATTTCCATGTCGCGCAGGCTAAGGCCGTAGCGCATCGCCATGGCCAGGCCATCGCAGGTCTTGTCGCCCGACGGCGTGTGATAGCGATACATGGTCGGACCCGCGCCGGTGGCCAGCAGCACGGCCTTGGCCTGCACGAAGCGATAGGTGCCGCGACGCATGTCGATGAACAGCACGCCTGCGATGCCGGAGCCGTCCGCGGCGGGAATCAGCTCGATCGCGCGGTGCTCCTCCAGCTCTTCCACATCGAGCGCGCGCACCTGCTCCATCAGCCGGTTGATAATCTCGATGCCGGTCAGGTCGGCCTTGTGCACAGTCCGGTCGAAGCTCTGCCCCGCGAAGGCCTTCTGGTGCAGCGTGCCGTCGGGGTTGCGGTCGAAGAAGCAGCCGATCTCGTTTTCAAGTTCGCGCACGCGCTCGACCGCGCCTTCGACGAGACGCCAGGCCAGGTCCTGCCGCGGCAGCCACTTGCCGCCCTCGATCGTGTCCATGAAATGGCGTTCGACCGAATCGCCGGAGGACAGCGCCACGTTGTAGCCGCCCTGCACCATGCGCGTACAGCCGCATTTGCCGAGCAGGCCCTTGACCGCCACCGACACTTTCAGCGCAGGGTTGGCCTTTTTGGCATGCAGCGCCGCGAACAGACCCGCGCCGCCGGTCCCGAGGATCAGGATGTCTGTCTTGTGATTCTCGATTTGCATTCAGATTACCCCCAGGGCAAAGACCACGCCGACCAGCAGCGACAGCGCGCCGCCCCAGCCGATCCACGACAGCCGTGCGTCGCGCGTGGAACTCCACGGCAACAGTTCCAGCGCCAGCAGCCGCAGGCCGAAGCACATATGAATGGACAGCAGCAGCACCAGCCCCCATTCGCCGAACTTCACCGCACCCATGTCGGCGAACTTCAGGAACGCGTCCATGCGGGCACGCTGGTCCAGCGCAAGGCCGAGCACATAGAAATGCGCAGGAAGAAAGATGCCGAGCGCCAGCCCGGAAAGCCGATGGCCCAGGAAAGCCCAGTAAGCGCGATGATTGCGTGGCGACTTCATGACCCGAACCCTCCTACTGCCGCCACCGCGCGCAGTCCCATGGCAAGCAGCAGCAGGCCGAACAGCAGGCTCGCCACCGATGCGCCGCTGCGGCTCAGCCGCGCCCATTCGATCAGGATGTTGCGCAGGCCGATCGGCACATGGACCGCCACGCTGAGCACGAACAGCGAGTAGAACGGAATCCAGATCCAGCTGCCCTGCGTGCGCGAGAGGATCTCGGCCGCCGTGAGGCCGCCGCGCACCGCATAGAGGATGACACCCAGGTGCACCAGCACGAACGGCGCCATGATCATGGCCGTCAGACGCTGCAGGGCAAAGAGACGCTGCTCCATGATCAGCCTCCCTTCAGGAACTGCAGCAGCGCGTTCTTCTTCAGGCCGGCGATGCTGCCCGTCGGGCTCAGGCTGACCGGGCAGTGCGTCATGCAGTTGCCTTGCGTGTGACAGGCATTGCAGCCGCTGCCGGAGGTGGCCTTGCGCAGCACGTCCTTGGGGTCGGCATGGCGCTCGTCGTTGAACAGCGTCCAGGCGCGATTCAGCGCGGCCGGGCCGAGGTATTCCTTGTCCCACGACACCACGTCGCAGGCCGCATAGCAAACCCCGCAGTTGATGCATTCGATCGCGGCGTCGGCCATCTTGCGCTTGCGGCTGGCCGGCGATACTGCGGCCGGCGGATCGTCGCGCGTGGCCGTGCCGACGAAGGTATTGCCGGCCTTCTTCCACTTGTCGAAGAACTCCGACATATCGACCACGAGATCCTTGATGCGCGGCATATTGCGCAGCGGCTCGATCACGATCACGCCGTCCTCTTCCACGCGGCTCACGTGCGTGCGGCAGGTCCAGCGCGGACGGCCGTTGACGGTCATCGCGCAGGAGCCACACACGCCCACGCGGCACGCGAAGCGGTAGGACAGCGTCGGGTCGAGGCGGCGCTGCACCTCGGTGACCACATCCAGCACGGTCTGGTTTTCACGCCATGGCACCTCGTAGGTGGTGAAGCTTCCCGCTTCGGTGCCGCGTGCAATGCGTACCGTGAGCATGCGCTGCGCGGCCTTGGTCGCCTCCATCACTGTCTCCCCCTTCGTGTCGTTCAATGCGCCGATGCGCCGGCCTGGTTGCGCGCGAATACCGGCGCCGGCACGCCTTCCATGCGGACGTTGATGCAGGCGGGCTTGCCGCTGTCGAGCGCTGCCTGCAATGCAGGCGCCAGCGCATCGATGCGTTCGACGAACGCCCCGAACCCGCCCAGCCCGGCCACCGCCGCGTCATAGCGTGCCGCGGCGCTCAGCTCGCAGCCGATCAGTCGGTCTTCGCCGTAGGTGCGTTGCTGGATGACGTGTTCCGCGTTCCAGCGCAGGTCGTTGCCGATCACGCCAATGACGCCGGCCTGTTCGCGTACCGCGGTATCGAATTCGGAAAGATGGAAGCCCGCGGTGCCATCGCCCATCAGCAGGACGACCGTGGCCTCGGGCCGGGCGATCTTCGCGGCGATGGCATAGCAGATGCCGCCGCCGATCGCGCCGGACACGCCGTTGATGATCCGCGTCGGCGCGGTGCAGAACGCCTGCGCCCACTGGCCGAACTCGCCGCCATCACAGACGAGGATGGGTTCGGGTACACCGCCGAGGAATTGATTGACGGTTTCGCACAAGGCGCGCGGATGGATGGCCGGTTTCGATCCGGCCGGCGCCTGCCCGCGTTCGCGCCGCGCGGCGTCAACACGCTCCATCCACGCAAGGCGATCATGCCCGGGCGGTCGCGATGCTTGCTCCAGCCGCTCAAGCGCGATGGACACATCCGCCACGCAGCGCGCGGCAAGGCGGTCGCCGAGCAGCCTTTCGGCGCGGCGCAGCATGTCCACGTCGGGGTCGATCGCCACGACCCGCGCCGTCTTGCCAAAGATGTTCTCGCGGCCAAATCCGACCGTGAAGTCGAGGCGCTTGCCGAGCAGGACGATCAGGTCGGAGTCCGCGACGACCTCGGCGATCGCGCCCAGTGACGGGTCACGCAATCCGCGCGGGCTTTCCATCGGCACGATCGGCGCGTCCAAGGCCTGGCTATGTGCGGGCAGCGCCCGGCGATTGCGGTCCCGGCACAGCGTGGGTCCCGCAAGAATCAGCGGCCGGCGTGCCTGGCCCAGCAACTGCGCGATGGTCTCGATGGTGCTCTCGGCCGGCTCCGCCGGTTTTGCATCGGGCATCTGCGGTGGCAGGGCATCGAGGCCGGATTCGCGCGTCATCAGGTCAAACGGGAGTGCCAGGTGAACCGGTCCGCGACGATCAGCCATTGCGGTCGACACGGCGGTGTCCAGCGTGGATACGAGCGAGCGGGCATCGGTCACGCGCTTTGACCATTTGGTCAGTGGCGCGGTCATGGCCGCCTGGTCCAGTTCCTGGAATGCACCCATGCCGTCTTCGGCCACGGACGAGTCGCCGGACAGCACCAGCACGGCGCTTTCGGCCTGCGACGCGGAGAACAGTGGCGCAATGCCGTTGGCGATACCCGGCGCGGCGGTCAGCAGCGCCACGCCGAGTTCGCCCGTGACTTGCGACCACGCATCGGCCATGAAAACGGCCGCGGCTTCATGACGGACGTGGACGATGCGAATGCCGGCATCGATGCACGCGTCGTAGAGCGGCATGATCTGGTTGCCGGACAGACTGAACAGGGTGCTGACACCGCGGCGTGCGAGCGCCCGAATGACGAGTTCCGAACCGAGCATTTGTCTCCGTACCCGACCGTTCTGTTTCGGCCGTGGTCTTTTGTGGTTGGGTTGAATAAAGTTTAAGTAATCGAAATTCCTGAATCAATTGGATATAAGTTGATATTTTTTGAAGTTAAGGCCGCAATGTGACCTTTGGATATCTCATTGCGATTGATCTCAGACCTGTGCCGGCGGGCGGAACGCAAAGCCTTGAGAAAACGACTCCCTCAGGTACTCGACCAACACCTGCGAGACGCGGGACGCGTGCGCCGAGTACGGCCGGATGGCATAGAGCCAGTCGCCGAATGCACCGGTCGCGCGCCACTGTGGCAGCAGTTCGACCAGCCTTCCGCTTTCCAGCGCTGACTGCGCGCTGAAGTCCGGCAGCAGCGCGATGCCCAGGCCTTCAATGGCGGCATCCCGCAACGCTTCGCTGTTATTGACCGCCAGCTGTCCGGCGACGGGGACCGTGACCGGATCGGCATGCCCCGCGCCCGCGTCCGGCGATTCCGGCACGAAGGTCCATGTGGCGGTGCCTTGCCGGCGGGGGTAGTGCAGGCAGGCGTGCTCGGCCAGTGCCTGCGGCGATTCGGGCGCGCTTCGGGTCCTGAGGTACGAACGGCTGGCCACCAGCACCGTGCGCGTGGCGGCCAGCGTCCAGGCGACATGGGTTTCGGGGGGCGCGGAGGTATGCCGCACGGCAATGTCGAAGCCTTCCTGCGCGAGCGGGCGCAGGCGGTCGGACATGTCCAGCTCGACCTGGATCTGCGGATATCGGCGCAGGAATCCGGGCAGCAGCGGCACCAGTTGCTG
Source organism: Cupriavidus sp. 22TCCZM04-2 (assembly GCF_057798895.1). Classification (NCBI taxonomy): domain Bacteria; kingdom Pseudomonadati; phylum Pseudomonadota; class Betaproteobacteria; order Burkholderiales; family Burkholderiaceae; genus Cupriavidus; species Cupriavidus sp. 22TCCZM04-2. Next base: position 35,280 of record NZ_JBYOJS010000021.1, on the reverse strand, counting down.
CCTGGAAAACGCCACCGGCGCGGTGACGCGTAAGAAGCCGCGCGGGGCGCCGGCCAGGTCACGGACATTGGCGTAGCCCGTGGCGATCTGCTCGAAGGCGCCGCGCATGGAATCGACCAGTTGCCGGCCGGCATCCGTCAGCGTGGCGCTGCGCGTCGTGCGCTGCACGAGCATGATGCCGGCAGCCTTTTCGAGGTCAGCGATGTGCTGGCTCATCGACGCCTTGCTGACGCCCAGCCGCGCGGCGGCCTTGCTGAAGCTGCCCTGCTGCTGAAGTACGACCAGCCAGTGCAGGTGCTCCCAGAGTTCCTCTACGTTGGCTTTTGTCATCCCGAGACTCCTTTCGCATCACTTCAGATGCCTATAGTTCGTGTCTATAGCATGCCAGTATCTAAAAATCCTGAACAGTGAATTCGCCCGCGGGTGCTAGCCGCGACTCGCGCGCCTTCCTACACTCGCCTCATTCCCAGACAGGGCGGCCTTGCAGGCTCGCCAGACCGCACAGGAGATTCCCATGACCGCGCCTTACAACGACTCCGCAGACGTGATCCACTTTGTTTCGGGCGAACGCTTCGCGGGTTCGGGCACGCGCTCGCAGGCCGTGTTCAATCCGGCGACTGGCGCGGTGGCGCGGCAAGTCCGGCTCGGCACGGCCGAGGACGTCGATGCCGCGGTGGCGAGCGGCCTGGCGGCCTTCCCCAAGTGGGCCGACACGCCGCCGATCCGGCGCGCTCGCGTCATGCTGAAGTTCCTGGAGCTGATGAACCAGCACAAGGACGAGCTGGCCGCCATCATCACGGCCGAGCACGGCAAGGTACTGAGCGACGCCGCCGGCGAAGTCAGCCGCGGCATCGACATCATCGAATTCGCCTGCGGGATTCCGCAGCTGCTCAAGGGCGATTTCACGGACCAGGTCTCGACCGGCATGGACAACTGGACGCTGCGCCAGCCGTTGGGCGTGGTGGCCGGCATCACGCCGTTCAACTTCCCTTGCATGGTGCCGTGCTGGATGTTCCCGGTGGCGATCGCGGCCGGCAACTGCTTCATCCTGAAGCCGAGCGAGCGCGATCCTTCGGCATCGCTGTTCATGGCCGCGCTGCTCAAGCAGGCGGGCCTGCCCGATGGCGTGTTCAACGTCGTGCAGGGCGACAAGACGGTGGTCGACGCGTTGCTCCACCACGCCGACGTGAAGGCGGTGAGCTTCGTCGGCTCCACGCCGATCGCGAACTACATCTACGAGACCGGCGCGCGGCTCGGCAAGCGCGTGCAGGCGCTGGGCGGCGCCAAGAACCACATGGTAGTCATGCCGGACGCCGATATCGATCAGGCCGTGGATGGTCTTATCGGTGCGGCCTACGGCTCTGCCGGCGAGCGTTGCATGGCGATCTCGGTCGCGGTGCTGGTAGGCGACGTGGCCGACAAGATCCTGCCGAAGCTGGAAGCCCGTGCGCGGGAGTTGGTGATCCGCAACGGCATGGATGCGGCGGCCGAGATGGGACCGGTGGTCACTGGGCAGGCGCTCGAACGCATCGAAAGCTACATCGCTCTTGGCGTGGAAGAAGGCGCGAAGCTGGTGGTCGATGGCCGCAACTACAAGGTGCCGGGGCACGAGCAAGGCTTCTTTACCGGTGGCACGCTGTTCGACAACGTCACGCCTGACATGCGCATCTACAAGGAGGAGATCTTCGGGCCCGTGCTGTCATGCGTGCGGGTGGACGATTTCGCGCAGGCTGTGAAGCTGGTCAATGACCATGAGTTTGGCAACGGCGTGGCCTGCTACACGCGGGATGGCCAGGTTGCGCGCGAGTTCGCGCGCCGGATCGAGGTTGGCATGGTCGGCATCAACGTGCCGATCCCGGTGCCGATGGCCTGGCACGGCTTTGGCGGCTGGAAGCGCTCGCTGTTCGGCGATATGCACGCGTATGGGGAGGAAGGCGTGCGGTTTTATACGCGGCAGAAGAGTGTCATGCAGCGGTGGCCGGACGATTCGACGCGGGGGGCGGAGTTTGCGATGCCTACGGCGAAGTAAGGGATCTTTGCGAGCCCTCGCTGGCAATGACGGGGTTCTCGCTCTTGGCATGCGCTGCTGTGTCGCCGGCTACGCCGGCAACAGCGGCGCATGCCAAGGGCGACGAACCGGTCATCACCGGGTATCCCCAAGCCTGAACTCCCCCACCGCCTCCGCCAACGTATGAGCCTGCTCATTCAACAGCGATGACGCCGCAGTCGCCTGCTCCACCAACGCCGCGTTCTGCTGCGTTGCCTGCTCCATCTCCTCCACAGCCTGGTTGATCTGGCTGATCCCCGTGGCCTGTTCCCCCATTGACGCGCTGATTTCCCCAATCAGCGAAGTAACACGACGAATGCCATCGTCTATTTCCTTCATCGCCTCCCCCGCCGCCTGCACGCGTTGCGCGCCCGACTGAACGCTGAGATCGGAAGCCTCGATCAATGCCTTGATCTCTTTCGCAGCCGTCGCGCAGCGATGAGAAAGCCCACGCACTTCATTCGCCACGACCGCAAAGCCCTTCCCATGCTCGCCGGCGCGCGCCGCTTCCACCGACGCATTCAGCGCCAGGATATTGGTCTGGAAAGCGATGCCATCAATGACGCCAATAATCTCCACGATCTTCGCGGAAGACTGCGCGATGTCCGCCATGGTCGCCACCACATCGGACACCACCGTACCGCCCCGCGCAGCGGCCTCGCTCGCGGATGAGGCGAGACGCGTGGCCTGCACCGTCGCCTCGGCGGATCGCCTCACGGAACCCGTCAGCTCGGACAGCGAAGCGACGGTCTCCTCCAGATTGCTGGCCGCCATTTCGGTCCGGCGCGACAGGTCCTGATTGCCGGCTTCGATCTCCCGGGTCGCAATCTTCACGGACTCGCTGCCATGGCGAATCCGCAACAACACGCCTCCGAGTTTCTCGACAAAGGTATTGAAAGAGACCGCAATCTGCGTCACCTCGTCACGGCCCGCAGCAGGGAGCCGGTGCGTCAAATCGCCATCACCGGATCCGATCTCGTTCATCGCATCCCGAACGCCCGATAGCCGGCTGAATGCCCGCGCGGTAAGCACCCCGCTCAGCACCGCTGCGACGGCCGCCAACAACACGATGGCGATGGCCGAGGCCTTGACCACGCTGTCCAGGGCTGCCGTGGCCTCGGCCTTGTCCAGCGCCACCACCAGTTGCCAGTTGGTGCCATGTATCGGCTTGGCGCGCAGCAGCTTGGCCGTGCCATCCAGTTCGACCTCTAGCGGCGTGGTCTCCGTCGCCAGCGACGCCATCGTCTGCGGCGTCAGCGCCGGCGCCAACTCAAGCGCCGGCTTGCGGATGTACTTGTCCTGCGGGTGCGCCAGGATGGTTCCGTCCTTGTCCACCACAAAGCCCAGGCTCGCCGGAGTCGGATGCACCGCGGCAACGACGGCGCGAACGCCATCCAGCGACACGACCGCCGACACCACGCCGTCCAATGCGCCATTGCGCACGATCGGCGCCGCAAAGGAGACGAAGGGCTTGCCGCTCGCGGCATCGGCATAGGGCGTGGAGACGATCGGCTTCCCCGCCGCCACGGTTTGCTGGTACCAGGGACGCGCGGTCGGATCGAAGCCTTCCGGCATGCGATCCTTGCTGGCTACGAAGGACTTGTCCTTCCAGCCCGCCGTGGTAATCGGGAATGCGCCGGCCTTCTGCAACTGGCGGACGATGCCTTGCGGATCGCCCGGGGCAATCTGTTCGGCCGCGGCGCTCACCATCGTGGCCTTGGCCGCCACCCACTCATCGAGCGCCAGGCTATGGCCGGTCGCGATGGCGTCGAGATTCTGCTGAATCGTTTCGAGATTGCTGTTGCGGACGATGACATACGTCACGCCAGCCGTCAGTGCCAGGGCCGTCACGACGATGCCAGTGGAGATGGCCTGAATCTTTGAGCGAATGGATGAGAGCATACGAAGGTAAGGAGCGCTAAGGGTCACGCGGATCGGCGTTGGCGCAAAAAAGCCCGGAAGAACCGGGCTCATTGCGCAATCTGCCGATCGCTCAGAACTTGTGGCGAACGCCAACTACGGCGCCGAACTGATTCTTGCCTGGCACCACCTGCTCATTCGACGATGCACCCAGCACATCGTTGAACCCGTTCACGCCCAGCCCCGAACGCGGATTGCTGTTCACCGCGTAAGCCATGGTTGCGTACACGTCGGTGCGCTTCGACAGGAGATAGTCGGCCGTCGCAACGAATTGCCACGGGTTGCCGACGTGCGCGTTGGCGAGGTTCTGATAGTACGCCGCGCCGGTCAGCGAGAAGGTCGGCGTCAGCTGATACCCCAGGCCAGCCCACGCAAGGTTGGCATAGGTATTCGCCGCACCGGCAGTCCCCGGCAGCGAAGCGCCGTTGAACGAGCGCGCATAACGGTAGCCGGCATAGAGCTTGGCCGGGCCAAATGCATAGTTGCCCGCAATCGCCGCGCGACGGATCAGCTGGTTGCTTGACAGCGCGGCGGCGGACGACTGGTTGGTCTGGTCGTACACGACACCGACCGAGAACGGGCCGGTGGCGTAAGTTGCCAACACCGAATACTCCCGGCCGTTGGTGAAGTTCCCCGGAACTTCCGCGTTGTTGTAGTTGAAGCTGTACAGGCCGGTCACCGTCAGGCCACCAAAGGTGCCGACATACTTGGCCGAGTTGTCCGCGCGCTGGCCAAGCATGAACGGGTCTTGTGCGCCGATGGCGAAGCGGCCTGCGTTGCCCATCGGATCGAATGCGCCAGAGAAGTCCCAGAACGGCGACGTGTGGCGTCCCAGGGTCAGTTGGCCCCAGCGGCTTTGCAAGCCGACATATGCGGCGCGGCCAAACAGCCGGCCGCCCTGGGCCATCTTGCCGTCATCCATATTGAAACCGCTCTCCAGCGTATAGATGCCCTTCAGCCCGCCGCCCAGATCCTCTACGCCGCGCAGGCCCCAGCGCGAACCCGACTGGTTGCCCGATTGCATGGCCACCAGGCTGGAACTGTTCTTGGCCGCATTCGGGACGCTGTTCAGGTATTCGATACCGACATCAACCACGCCATAAAGCGTCACGCTGGATTGGGCATAAGCGCCAGCCGATGCGAGCAGACCAGCCGAAATGGCGATTAGTTTGAGCTTCATGTTTTCCTTGTTTGGGGATTCCTGCCAATGCGCTGACAAGCGCCGTCCGCGACGGGCGGCGCTTCCTTGTTGTTCATGCGGGAATTGCAGTGTTCCGGTTCCTGCTGTCCTGCCGTGTTGCCGTGTTGCCGTCAGACCGGAATCTTTTTCTCGTAGTCGATGCTGGTGGATGCAAGCAGCAGGCCGACACCGCAGGCAGCAAAGAACATCAGCGCCAGGAAGTACGAGCCCGTGGCCTGCACGATCAGGCCGACGATGATCGGCACGCTGATGCCGGCGATATTGCCGCCCAGGTTCATCACGCCGCCGAGGAAGCCCACCTTGTTGCGCGTGCCCAGCATCGACGGCACCGACCAGAACAGGCCGCACCAGCGCAGGAAGAACAGGGTCGAGGACAGCAGCACGACCACCAGCACCGGGTCGGTGACATAGGCCACCGAGAAGATCGACACCGTGGCCACTACGGCGGCGATGCCGAACAGCGTGCGCATCACGACGTTGGGACGGCCGCCGGCTTCCTTCCACTTGTCGGCGATCCAGCCGCCGATCAGTTCGCCGATAAAGCCAGCGAAGAAGATGATGAAGCTCGCGCCGCCCATGGTCTTCAGGTCGAAGCCGCGTGCCTTGCTCAGGTAGGTCGGCATCCAGGTCAGCAGGCCGTAAAACACGGCGTTGAAGCACATCCAGCTGACCGCCATGCACCACACCGAGCGGTACTTGAAGAAGTCGAGCGAACGGCCGCTCAGGTTGGCCGGCTCCTCGCTGTGCTCCAGTGCAAGCGCATCCTCGATATGACGGGCTTCCTGTTCATTGACGCCGCTGTGTTCGCGCGGCGAATTGCGGATGTACCACCACGCCACGAAGCCGGCCAGTACCGTGCCCACGCCCGCTACGACGAACGACAGGCGCCACGATCCCAGTTCGCTGATCAGCCCGGCGATGATGAGCGAGCCGAGCGCCGCGCCCAGCGGTGCGCCGCCGTCCAGCAGCGTGGCGCCGCGGCCGCGTTCGTTCTTCGTCATCCAGATGGCATTGAGCTTGCCGCCGGCCGGGTAGATCGGCGCTTCGGCGGCGCCCAGCCCGAGCCGGGTCAGCATCAGCGAGGTGGCATTGGTGCAGGCCGCCGCGATGGCCTGGAAGAAGCCCCAGAACACGGTGGCGCAGGCGATCACGATGCGCGGCTTGTACTTGTCGGCCAGCATGCCGCCCGGCACCTGCATGAAGGCGTAGGTCCAGAAGAAGGAACTGAGGATCAGCCCCTGCATGGCCGGACTCAGGTCGAACTCCTTCGCGATCAGCGGCATGGCCACCGACAGCGAGGCGCGGTCGATGTAGTTGATGGCCACCAGCAGCAGCATCATCAGGAAGATCTTCCAGCGCACGCTGCTGCGCGGAATCGCCATCGTCGTGGCGGGGCTCGTGGATTGCATGACGGTTGTCTCCTTGTCCTTGTGTCCTTCGATTGAGGCGTTTTGATTAAGGTGTCGCGCAACCGGGCGGAGTATAAGATACGTAATCTGTAATTACAATGAACGTAAGTACATGATTTGTATGTAGTGTTCATAGGGTAAATCACTATATTGTGGTTTCCCAGCGGCCGGCGGAGGCTTCCGCGCCGCTAGTCGGGAACACGCGGATTGCATATTTCCGAAGGCGCTGGATCACTGTATATTCATACAGCCCCGCAATCCTCGCCGTCCCGCGCCTTGTCCGCCACACCAACCGATCCGCCCCGCTATACCGTCGCCGTACGCACGCTGTGCGAATTCACGGCCAAGGCGGGCGACCTCGACCTGCGCTTTACGCCTTCGCCTACCGGGCAGGAAGGCGTCGCGGGTCATGGCGTCGTTACCAGCCGGCGCGGGTCCGGCTATGAGTCCGAAGTCACGCTGTCGGGCCAGTTCGAAGGCCTGCGCGTGCGCGGGCGCGCCGATGGCTACGATCCCGTGGCCAACCGCGTCGAGGAAATCAAGACCGTGCGCGGCGACAAGATCGAGATTCCGCAGAACCACCAGGCCTTGCACTGGGCGCAGGCGAAGATCTACGGCTGGCTGCTGTGCGAGGCGCGCAACCTTGCGCAGATCGACGTGGCGCTGGTGTATTTCGACATCCTGAGCCAGCGCGAGCGCGTGCTGAAGGAGCGCTGCGACGCCGCGATGCTGCGCGCGTTTTTCGAGGACAGCTGCCGCCGCTTCATGCAATGGGCCGAACGGGAAATCGCGCATCGCAGCGATCGCGATGCCGGGCTGCAAGCACTGGCCTTTCCCCATGGCACATTCCGCGACGGGCAGCGCCTGCTGGCCGAATCGGTCTACAAGGCCAACGCCAGCGCGCGCACGCTGCTGGCGCAGGCACCGACCGGCATCGGAAAGTCGATTGGCACCGTGTTTCCGGCGCTGAAGGCCATGCCCACGCAGCGCCTCGACAAGATCTTCTTCCTGTCCGCGCGTTCCACCGGCCGCGCGGTGGCGCTGCAGGCCACCGCGCAATTGCGCCGCCAGCCCGGCGATGCGCCGCTGCGTGTGCTCGAACTGATGGCGCGCGACAAGGCGTGCGAGCATCCCGACCTGGCCTGCCATGGAGATTCTTGCCCGCTGGCGAAGGGCTTCTACGATCGCCTGCCCGCCGCGCGCGACACGGCCAGCCATGCAGCGCTGCTCGACGGCCAAAGCGTGCGGGACATCGCCCGCGCGCACGAGGTCTGCCCGTATTACCTCGCGCAGGAGATGATCCGCTGGAGCGATCTGGTGGTGGCGGACTACAACTACTACTTCGATCGCAGCGCGATGCTGTATGCGCTGGCCGCGATGAACGAATGGCGCGTCAGCGTGCTGGTGGACGAGGCGCACAACCTGGTCGAACGCGGCCGCGCCATGTACACGGTCACGCTCGACCATGCCGTCTTCCGCGGCGTGCGGCTGTCGGCGCCGGGCACGCTGAAGCGCGAGATGAACCGGGTCAACCGGCAATGGAGCGCACTTGCCAAATCCAGCGAGGCCGCCTACGAAACGCGCGATGAAGAGCCCGCCGCGTTCATCGAGGCACTGGCCCAGCTATGCACCGCCATCATCGACGACATGAGCGCGCAGCCGCAGCGGTACGACGCCACGCTGGAGCGCTTCTATTTCGATGCGATGCATTTCCTGCGCCTGTCCGAACAGATGACGGAATACGGCGGCAAGCATTCGCTGTTCGATATCACGCGCACGCCGCGCCAGCGTGGCGGCATGGATGCTGCGCTGTGCGTGCGCAACCTGTTGCCCGCGCCTTACCTCGCCCCGCGATTCGCGGGCGCGCATTCGACCACGCTGTTCTCGGCCACGCTGCAGCCGGCCGACTACTACCGCAACCTGCTGGGCGTGCCGGGCAGTGCGGTGTGGGTAGAGGTGCCGTCGCCATTCCAGGCGGAACAGCTCGACGTACATGTCGCGCGCCATATCTCCACGCGCTATAGCCACCGGCAGCGCTCGCTCCCGGCCATCGTCGCGCTGATGGCAGACCAGTTCGCTAAACGCCCCGGCAACTACCTGGCGTTCTTCAGCAGCCATGACTATCTCCGGCAGGCCGCCGCCATGCTGGCCCAGCATCATCCTGATATCCCGAGTTGGTCGCAGGCTCGTGGCATGACAGAGGCCGGGCAGGCGGCATTCCTGGAGGCGTTCGCGCCGGGCGGTCAAGGCATCGGCTTCGCGGTGCTGGGCGGCGTTTTCTCGGAAGGCGTCGATCTTCCCGGCGACCGGCTGATTGGCGCATTCGTGGCCACGCTGGGCCTGCCGCAGGTGAACCCGGTCAACGAACAACTGCGCGAGCGGATGGAAGCCGCCTTCGGCCAAGGCTATGGCTATGACTACGCCTACCTGTATCCGGGCCTGCGCAAGGTCATCCAGGCGGCCGGCCGCGTGATCCGCACCCGGCAGGACCGCGGCGTGGTGTGGCTGATCGATGACCGGTACTCGCGCGCGGAGGTGCAGGACATGTTGCCGTCATGGTGGGAGGTGCCGGCACGCAAGCCGCAACCGCTTCCGGAAAGCCCGGCAACCGGATAACGGCCGCGCAGCGGTCATCCGACGTACCGCTCTACGGCATATGTGGCGTCGGCCGCGGACGCGGCGACGGATACGGAGATCTCTGCCCGCCACCGGGCACCTCGATGTACGGTGCGACGACGAGCGGATACTGCGTCTCCGGCGCGATGTTCTGCTGCGCTCCCGCTGCGCCGCGTAGCGAAAGCGGTGCGGTCTGAAGCTCGGTGCCGCCGCGCTTGCCGTCGCTGATGCCGCTGTGGGTATCCAGCACCAGAGGCCGGCTATCCGCGGGCGGAGCAGCAAACGCTGCCGATGAAGCCGCGGCCAGCAGCATCGCGGTCGCTGCGGCGCCCAGCACGCGGATCATGGGTGAATGCATGGAGGCTCCTGTTGATCGAATCGAAGCTGGCGGCCACCGGAGCCATGGGTCTGGGGGCGCGCGTTTCGCAAACGCATTTCGCCTTCGCAGTATAGGCCGTCGTGAAAGGCGGGCGCCAGCGCACACGGACTGGCGGCCTCGCCCTGCTCCGGTTCCTCAGTACGGCGGGTTGACCACCATGTACTGCGACCCCTGCGGCGCGTACCACGTGGCACCGCATTGCTGGTACACCATGCCGCCATAGTTCACCGGCACGCAGCCCGGCGGCACGGTTCGGACCATCGATCCAATCGCCGCGGCCGTGACCGCCACGGTAGCCGTCACGGCCGCCGCCGCCGCCACCGGATGGTCCCAACCGCCGCCGCAGCATCCGTTGTTGTTGTCGACGTTCACGTTGACGTTGCGGTTGGAGTTGACGTTGACGTTGCGGTTGGCATTGACGTTATTGACGTTGTTCACGCTGCTGCTGCGAACATTGTTGGTGCGCGCGTCGGCACGCTGGTTGTTGACCTGGCGCGCCTGCGCCTCGCCGCCACCGCGTCCACCGCCGGCATGAGCGCCACCGCCGCCACCTCCGAGGCCGCCGCCCGGCCGCGCCTGCGCCGGAAGTGTCCAGCCAGCCGTCGCCAGCCCCAGGACCGCCAGGCCCACCACGAATCGCTTGCAGGATAGGTATGTCATGGCATCGCTCCTTTACCTGGCCTTGACCGGAACGAATTCGGCCACCTTGGCATCCTTCGGCGGCTTGAACGCGAAGACATCGTTGCCGAACTTCGGACTCGGCTTCCACTTGTAGAGCGTGACCGACTGGGGCCGGGCCTCGTCGGCGCGATTGGTGATGACCAGCTTGCGCGGCAGCGGGCGAGCCCCGGTGGCGATCCAGATCTGCCAGTCGATCTCTCCCTGCCGGAACACGTAGTGGTCGCAGACCTCGCCGCCGACAATGTCCTGCCCGGCGTTCATCGCCGATTGCATATTGTCCATCGGCGCGGCGTCGGTGCCCCACAGGAACAGGTCGGTCGAGGGGATTTCGAGGGCGAAGCGCTCGCGCAAGCGCTGGGCAAGAACGCCCAGGTTGTCATCGAACTTGACCTGCGAGTAGTACTTCTGCGCAGGCGTGTAGAGCGTCACGGTCTTCCCGTCATAGATCAGCTCGCGACGCCCGTTGACGGTGCGCATGTCGGCACGGAGCTTGTTCGGCCGCTGCACGTCGAGATCCGCCGTGGCGGTGTGCTGAAGCTTCTGGCCGTCCGCCAGCACGCGCTCGCCCGACAGTTCGATCATCACTTCGAACTGCTTCAGCGTTTGCAGGTACGCGCCCATGTCTTTCAGGGCCTGGATGGCCGCGGGGTCGACGGCCTTGGCATCGGCCGGCGCGGCGCTTGCCGGCGTCTGCGCCGGGGCGGGGTTGGCCTGTGCCGGCGGACTCGCCGGTGGATTGGAAGACTGCGGCGGCGTGCTGCTGCACGCCGCCAGCGTGACAACAAGCAAGCTCAGAGCTTTGATGCGTGCCATGAAGTTCTCCGTTGAACGGCCCTTGGTCTTACCGGACACCAATGCGCGATACCCGCCTCAGTTCGGGTGATGCGCGCGATCAAGCGCTGCATGAAAGGCCAGCTCGCGAGGCTTGAAAGCCCCCCGCCCGAATGCCCGTCTTGTGGCCCAGCCGCAGCCACAGTGGATGCCATTCTCCACGACGCCAACGCCAGGCGAAGTGAAACTTTTGCGCGCAGGCATTTATTCGATTCGATGTCACCGATGCGATGGGCGACACAAGGCGCCGCTGCGGCACGCGTGCCTCGATGACGTGAAGTAGCGAATACCTCTCACCGCACCGCCTATATGACCTGACCGATACTCGAGCAGTCTTGTAGCACGGCGCTTCCTTCACTTTTTATCTCAATATATGAGAATGCATCTTACATGTTGATATTTCAGAAACCGAGGAGTAATCTTGCCCCGCAGCGCAGGAGCATTCCCGGCCCGGATCGGCGATGTCTTAGCCTGCGATTTACAGCACTTCAAAGAAATGGGGTTCGCCGCCATGGCGGCCCCTAGGACGGAGGCTCCATTGGCAAATCGGAAACTGAAGGCCGCGATCATCGGATCGGGCAATATCGGCACGGACTTGATGATCAAGATCCTGCGCCACGGCAAACACCTGGAAATGGGAGCCATGGTCGGCATCGACCCCGAGTCGGACGGCCTGGCGCGCGCCGCCCGCATGGGCGTGGCCACCACGCATGAAGGCGTCGAAGGCCTGCTGAACCTACCCGAGTTCCGGGACATCGACGTGGTGTTCGACGCGACCAGCGCGGGCGCCCACATCAAGAATGACGCGCGCCTGCGCGAGGTGAAGCCGGACATCCGCATGATCGACCTGACGCCGGCGGCCATCGGTCCGTACTGCGTGCCCGTGGTCAACCTGGAAACGCGTCTGGACGCCCGCAACGTGAACATGGTCACGTGCGGCGGACAGGCCACCATTCCGATGGTCGCCGCGGTGTCGCGCGTGGCGAAGGTTCACTATGCGGAAATCGTCGCGTCGATCAGCAGCAAGTCGGCCGGCCCCGGCACGCGCGCCAATATCGACGAATTCACCGAGACCACGTCGAAGGCAATCGAGGTCATCGGCGGCGCGACCAAGGGCAAGGCCATCATCGTGCTGAACCCGGCGGAACCGCCGCTGATCATGCGCGACACCGTGTACGTGCTCAGCGATGCCGCGAACCAGACCGAAGTCGAAGCATCGATCAACGACATGGCCGCCGCCGTGCAGGCTTATGTGCCGGGCTACCGGCTCAAGCAGCGCGTCCAGTTCGACGTGATCCCCGCCGATGCCCCGCTGAACATCCCGGGCCTGGGCCGCTTCAGCGGCCTCAAGACCTCGGTGTTCCTGGAGGTGGAAGGCGCGGCGCACTACCTGCCCGCCTACGCCGGCAATCTCGACATCATGACCTCCGCCGCGCTCGCCACCGCCGAACGCATGGCGCAATGCGCACTGAACGCCTGAGGAAACGCGCCATGACTTTCAACCCCGGCAAGAAACTCTATATCTCCGACGTGACGCTGCGCGATGGCAGCCACGCCATCCGCCACCAGTACTCGATCCAGAACGTCAAGGACATCGCCCGCGCGCTGGACCAGGCACGCGTCGATTCGATCGAAGTGGCCCACGGCGACGGCCTGCAAGGCTCCAGCTTCAACTACGGCTTCGGCGCCCACACCGATCTCGAATGGATCGAAGCGGTCGCGGGCGAGATCGAACACGCGAAGATCGCCACGCTGCTGCTGCCCGGCATCGGCACGATCCACGATCTCGACAATGCCTACAAGGCCGGCGCGCGCATCGTGCGCGTGGCCACGCATTGCACGGAAGCCGATGTGTCCCGCCAGCACATCGAACGCGCGCGCGAACTCGGCATGGACACCGTGGGCTTCCTCATGATGAGCCACATGACCACGCCGGAAAACCTCGCCGTCGAGGCGAAGAAGATGGAATCGTATGGCGCTACCACCATCTACGTGGTGGACTCGGGCGGCGCGCTGGGCATGCAGGACGTGCGCGACCGCTTCCGTGCGCTGAAGGCGGTGCTCGACCCGAGCACGCATACGGGCATCCACGCGCACCACAACCTGTCGCTGGGCGTGGCCAACTCGATCGTCGCCGTGGAAGAAGGCTGCGACCGCATCGACGCATCGCTGGCCGGCATGGGCGCCGGCGCCGGCAACGCGCCGCTGGAAGTGTTCATCGCCGCCATCGAACGCCTGGGCTGGGAACATGGCACCGACCTGTACAAGCTGATGGATGCCGCCGACGATATCGTGCGCCCGCTGCAGGACCGCCCTGTCCGCGTCGATCGCGAAACGCTGGCGCTCGGCTATGCCGGGGTCTATTCCAGCTTCCTGCGCCACTCCGAAATCGCCGCGAACAAGTACGGCCTGAAGGCCGTGGACATCCTGGTCGAACTGGGCAAGCGCCGCATGGTGGGCGGCCAGGAAGACATGATCGTCGACGTCGCGCTGGATCTGCTCAAGAAGGCGTAAGGCAGCACCGCCCGGGTATCGTTGACGACCAGGCTGCAGCGTCGCGCCGCTGGTGGGCTGTCCGCCAGCGGCGTTACACTTCCTGCCATGTCAAGAACGCCAAACCCCACTCGAACCCTGGCCAGCCAGACGCTGTTTCGCGGACTGGATGTGGTCGATGCCGTTGCTGACGGCTGCCAGTCCGTGCAGGAAATCGCCGACCGTACCGGTGTGGCGTTCAGCACCACCCACCGCCTGGCCTCGGCACTGGTGCAGGCCCGCTACCTGCAATTCGAACCCCGCCGCGGCTACCGGCTGGGCGCGCGGCTGCTGGAGTTGGGCTTCGCCGCCTACCGTGATTCCGATATTGCCCGCAGTGCGCGGCAGAACATCGAGCAACTCGCGGACGAGACGCGCGATACCGTCCACCTGGCCATGCTCGATGGCGACGAAATCATCTATCTCGACAAGATCGACGCCCAGCGTCCGATCGGCGTCAATTCGCGCATCGGCGGACGCAAGCCGGTCTGCTGCACGGGCGTGGGCAAGGCGCTGATCCTGGACGAGGGCGAGGCGTCGTGGCGCACCCGCTACCAGTACGATGCCGAGCGCGGCAACATCCACTTGCCGCTTGAGACCTGGCTAGCCGGCATGCACACCTATGCGCAAGGCGGCTACGCGTTCGACCTGGAAGAGAACGCGCCGGGCATCCGCTGCGTCGCGGTACCGATCCGCGATGCGAGCGGCAAGACCGTGGCGGCCGTCAGCGTTACGGGCACGACCGATTCCACCGACGAGGCACGCCTGCGCGCGCTGATTCCCACGGTGCGCGGCGCGGCACAGGCGATTAGCGCGAAGCTCGGCGGCACGCTCGGGTGAAGTCCGCGCTACCGCCACCGTGCCGGGTTATGGAATGCGGCGCATCGCATCGAGCATGGAATATCCCTGACGCGTCAAGCGGGGGTGGACATTGCCGCTGCCGTGGCCCTGCTCCAGCGTCACCAGTTTGTGGAGCAGCAGTCCATCCAGCTGCTCCGGTTCGAGATCGTCAATGTCTTGTGCATCGCCTAGCAGCAGCAGCGCGGCTATTTCATGCGGACTGAGCATGTCAGGCTCCTTTGTCGTGGGCGAAAAAAGGAACTGCGACTGCTGCCCCGTGGAGGTAGTTCCACGGAGGACGGTTGAAAGTACTGGTGAACCCGGTGCAAGAAGGCGCTGACTCTGCGCACACCGAGCATGTACCCTAAACCGTCTTGTCGGCGGATTCAAGGGATGGATGTGCTGCGATGCAGCGGAGCGAAGCCGAGTCTGGCGCCGGCATGTGGCGCTAGCTACCCTGCCGCATCAGGGCCCGGATGCCGGGGTAGATCTCGAGGTGCCATCGCGGGCCACCGAAAAGATCGTAGTGACCGCACCGCGGCGCCGTGACATGCCGCTTGTCGCGCGCCGCAATGCCCCGGCACAATTGGTGCGCGGCCTGTGTCTGCCCGCAGCCGGAAATGGCGTCGTGGTCGCCTTCTATGGTGAGCAGCGTAGTCGCGCGGATGTCTTGCGGACGCACAAGCTGGCCCCGCACGAACCAATTGCCGCGCGCCAGGCGGAATTGCTGGAACACGATCTCGATCGTATCCAGATAGAACTCGGCCGCCATGTCCAGCACCGCGAGGTAGGCATCGCAAACGCGCCGGAGCGCTTCGGCACGCTTGTGGTCGCCCAGCACAAGTTCCGAATAATAGTCCCAGTGCGATGCCAGCAAGAGACCAGGCTGCGCCGCGATCAAGCCAGCAAGCTGAAGGAAATTCGGGTACACCTTGCGGCCGGCACCGGCGTAGCGGTCGGGCACGGTATAGATCAGATTTCGTTGGAACCACACCAGCGGGTGGTCCGCGGCCAGTCGCCCGACCGCAGTCGGGCTGTGACGCGCATCGATCGGCCCGCCGATCAGGATCAGGCTCCTGGGCGTGGGCTCGTCCGCGCTGGCCAACAGCGAAACCGCCGCCAGGGCCGGCACGGTGGCCTGGCAGATGGCAATCACGTGCAGCGCTTGCGCCGCGCCGATCCGGCGGATGAACGCCTGAAGTTCGGTGACGTAGTCATCCAGGTGAAACGGCCCCTCCGCCAGTGGAACGCAGCGCGCATCGATCCAGTCCGTCACATAGACGATATGCTCGGGCAATAAACTTTCGACGACCTCGCGCAGCATGACAGCGTGATGCCCGGCAAGCGGCGCACAGACCAGCACCGCCGGTCTTGGCGGAGCCGCGGCGCCAAGTGCGGCCGTATCGGCGGCGAAGCGCAAGAGGCGGCAAAACGCCCGCTCCAGGACGACCTGCTCGACGACCGGGAGGACGCATCCGTTGTGCTCGACCGCGGCAATGCTGAAGCCGGGATTGTCGTTGCCTTGTCCGAGCCGGTACAGCGTCTCGTAACCAGCGGCAAAGGCGGGAGCGCCCGGTATCCGCGACAGGACGTTACCGTGATCGGAAAGCGCGCCTGCCGCGTTCGCTGCCCACGCAGCAAATGGCGCGAATATTGCGCGCTGATACTCCATGTACCGGTAGAGCATGGAGGCCTCCAAGGATGTGGCGGGCCGGCGGCCAAGGCTGCAGGCTTCATCGGCCCGGATGGCTTCGCCGACGCGATGTCGAGGCGGACGCACGCGGAATCTGGTCCGCGACCCTCGCACCTGTGCGGGTGTGAGCACGGTACCTGAGTTCCACTATAGGGCGGACCACTACCGCCGCGGCACCGAAGATGCATTTCGCCTTTGATGCCAAACACCCGACCGCGACTTCAAAGCCTGCTCCGCCGTTCACCGGGATCCATGCTGGTCCGATGCACTGAAACGCCGCCGATAGTCACCAGGACTCGTTCCAAGCCGCGCGCGGAAGTGATTGCGCAAGGTAGCCGCGGCGCCAAAGCCCACCTGCACGGCAATATCGTCCAGCGATAAGGCCGTCTCTTCCAGCAATACCCTGGCCCGGCTGATCCGCTCGATCAGCAGCCACTCTCCCGGCGGCATGGCCATCATGTTGACGAAGTGGCGCTGGAAGGTGCGGGCGCTCATTGCCGCCTGCTCCGCCATCCTGACAATCGGCCAGTCCTCTCCCAGGGTGGCGCGAACCCCGTCCAGCAGCGGCGCCAGCGATGCGCTGCTGCGCTTCGACACCGGCTCCGCAATGTACTGGGCCTGCCCGCCTTCACGGTGCGGGGGCATGACCAGCCTGCGTGCGACCTGATTGGCCACGCGCGGGCCAAAGTCCCGGCGAATCAGGTGCAGGCACAGGTCGATGCCCGCCGCACTGCCTGCCGAAGTCAGGACATCGCCGGCATCGACGTAGAGCACGTCTGCCTCCACCCGTACTTCCGGATACCGCTGCGCGAGGGCTGCAGCATGACGCCAGTGCGTCGTCGCGCGCTTGCCGTCAAGCAATCCCGCTGCGGCGAGCACAAACGCGCCGGTGCAGATCGACATGACGCGCGCCCCGCGCCCGTTCGCCTTGCGCAACGCGTGGCAAAGCGCCTCCGGCACTTCGGCTTCGATACCCCGCCACCCGGGGATGATGATGGTCTTCGCCTTCGACAGCAGTTCCAGGCCGCCGTCGGCCTGCACCTGGATGCCACCCGCACCGCGCAACGTCCCCGCATCGGCCGAGCAGGTCGCGAAGCGATACCACGCGTCGCCCATTTCCGGCCTGGGCAGACCGAAGACTTCCACGGCGCAGCCGTATTCGAAAAGGCTCAGGCCGTCGTAAACCACCACGGCTACCAGCCCACCGTGGGCACCGGATTGCGATTCTTTCTTTGGCACGAGAGGTCGAATGAATGAGCGGTTGAGGCCACCTGGCGGAGGATTGCCGCGCCCTGTTTCACGCGATTTTCCCCTCGGCTGATTTTGGCATGATCCGGACGTTAATTGTCGTTCGTGCCACTAGTGGGTTTACCCACCCGACCCTATCCTTTGTCCGGTGGTTCGCGGCCCGGCAAGCAAGGGCAACGGCGACCACCACTCATTTCAACCCATAGAGAGAGACATGAAAGACAAGCTACTGATGCTTCGCCCTGGCTTCTATCAAGGCACGGAAGGGCCCTTCTACTGCGGCGATGCCATTGCGGTCGAAGGCTTGCTCAGCTTCTTCCCGCAACTGCGCAACGAGATCGATGTCGAGTACATCGATGCGCCGCGCCCGCGGCAGGCGATCGTCGAACTGATCGGCGAAGCCAACCAGTCCGCCCCTGTGCTGGTGCTCGGCGCGGGGCGCGCGCCGGTCGACAACGGCGTGGAGGTCCGCGTGGCCGGCCAGACCCAGTTCATCGATTCTCCTGACCACATCCGCCGCTACCTGTCGTCGCAATATGGCGTAGCGCGCCCGGCGGGCTGAGCGCGGATCCGCGAAGCCGTTGCCAAAGGGAGAGGCATTTTGCGCTTCAATCCAAGTATCAGGAACTCCGTTGTCATTAACCTGATGGACGGAGAAAAAAATTCCACGAACGCGCTTCGCCTCCCGGTCTTTTGAAAATTTTTTCCCCTGACGGATCACTACGATTTCCCTCACGGCCTGGACGACATGGTGACCCGACAGGGCGACGTCGCCAAGGCCGGCGAGGGCTCCGTCAGCGGTCAGGAACGTCGTTTCACAGACCTGTCGGGCACTGATGCTGCCCATCGACAAGACCTAAAACCACATTGGAGACAAGGCATGAAGCTGCTGCAATCGCTGTTGCAGGGGGCGCTGCTCGCGACCGTCCTCGGTTTCACCGCACCCGCCGTACAGGCCGAAGACCTGCTGGACACCGTCAAGGCCAGCGGCGTCCTGAAGGTCGGCATGGAGGGCACGTACCCGCCGTTCGGCTATCGCAACACCCAGGGCGAGCTCGATGGCTTCGACGTCGCGGTGGCTCGCGCGGTGGCTGACAAGATGGGCGTCAAGGCCCAGTTCATCACCACCGAATGGAGCGGCATCATCGCGGGCCTGCAGGCCGGCAAGTTCGACGTGATCGTCAACCAGGTGAGCATGACGCCGGCGCGCAAGCAGGCGCTCGATTTCACGCAGCCCTATGTCTATTCCGCGGTCCAGGTGCTTCAGCGCAGCAACGACAAACGCGAGTTCCCGTCGCTGGAAACATTGAAGGGCAAAGCCGTCGGCGTCACGCTGGGCAGCAACTATGCCGACCTGGCGAAGACAGTGCCTGGCATCCAGGTGCAGACCTATCCGGGCACCTCGGAAAACCTGCGTGATCTCGCGGCTGGCCGTATCGATGCCGCGCTCAATGACCGCCTGATGCTCCCGTACCTGATCAAGAACGCCAACCTGCCGCTGCGCACCGGCGCACTGCTGGCCGGTACGAAGCTCGAAATGGGGATTCCGTTCCGCAAGGGCAACCCGAAGTTCGCCAAGGCGATCGACGACGCGCTGAACGCGCTGCAGCAGGACGGCACCTTGCGCAAGCTGTCTGTCCAGTGGCTGGGCACCGACGCCAGCCAACCCCTCGCACAGTAATCACCGCCACGCCTGACGACACGCCCGTCCAAGTCCGGAACGGGCGTGCCTGGCCACCGCAATGGATCGCATCATGAACCCTATTGACCTGATTATTCATGCCTCGCCGGTGCTCCTGCAAGGCGCCGCGATCACCGTGAAGTTTGCGCTGGCCTCGATGATCTTCGGCCTGCTGGTCGGGATCGTCGTCGCCATCATGGGCATCAGTGCCAACCCCATCCTCAGCGGCATCGCCCGAGCCTATGTCAGCGTCATGCGCGGCACGCCGCTGCTGGTGCAGATGTTCGTCGTCTACTACGGCCTGCCGGACCTCGGCATCTCCCTGGACCCGACCAGCGCGGGCATTCTGACCCTCACAGCCAATGCCGGCGCTTACCTGTCGGAGAGCATGCGCGGCGCGATCCTGGGGATCAGCCGCGGGCAATGGAGCGCGGCGCACAGCCTCGGGCTAAGCCACCTGCAGACGCTGCGCTACATCGTCTGCCCGCAGGCCTTGCGCCTGGCCGTGCCGAGCCTCGGCAACACGCTCATCAGCCTGATCAAGGACACCTCGCTGGTGTCGGTCATTACCGTCACCGAGCTGCTGAGATCGTCGCAGGAAATCATTGCCTCCACGTTCCAGCCGCTGCCTTTGTACCTGTCGGTGGCCGCCATCTACTGGCTGCTCAGCACCGGCTTGTCATGGGTGCAAAGGCGCATCGAGGCACGGCTGACCCTGCGCGTGACGCGCTGATCAGCGCTATCCAACAACAACCATCTGCAAGCAGGAGACACGACATGATTGCCCTCGAAGGCGTATCGAAATGGTACGGACAATTCAAGGTGCTGGATGGATGCAGCACGCGCGTGGAAAAAGGCGAGGTCGTGGTGATCTGCGGCCCCTCGGGTTCGGGCAAATCCACGCTGATCAAGACGGTCAACGGGCTCGAAGCGTTCCAGCAAGGCCGCATCAGCGTGGACGGCGTCAGCGTCGGCGATCCGAAGATAAACCTCGCGCAGCTGTGCTCGCGGGTCGGCATGGTGTTCCAGCATTTCGAGCTGTTCCCGCACCTGACCATCCTCGACAACCTGTCGCTGGCGCAGGTCAAGGTGCTGAAGCGCGGCAAGGACGAGGCCCGTGAAAAGGGCTTGCGGCTGCTTGACCGCGTCGGCCTGAAAACGCATGCCGCCAAATTTCCCGCGCAGCTATCCGGTGGACAGCAGCAACGCGTCGCCATTGCGCGCGCCTTGTCGATGGACCCGGTTGCCATGCTGTTCGATGAACCGACGTCGGCACTCGATCCGGAAATGATCAACGAGGTGCTCGACGTCATGACCGGACTGGCGCGCGAAGGCATGACGATGATCTGCGTCACCCACGAGATGGGGTTCGCGAAGAAGGTGGCCAACCGCGTGATCTTCATGGATAGCGGCACCATCGTTGAAGACACCGACAAGGACGCCTTCTTCGGCGATCCGAAGTCGGCCCGTGCAAAGGAATTCCTGGCGAAGATCCTGCACTGATGCGGCGCGCGTTTATCTCCCCAAAGACCAAACCATGAAAATCTCGGATCGCCTCGCATCATTTTCCCGCCTCGACCTGGTTGGCGCGGTGACGCCCCTGCAGAAGCTCGATCGGCTGTCCGCAATGCTCGGCCGCGATGTCTATATCAAGCGCGATGACACCACGCCGCTTGCCTTTGGTGGCAACAAGCTGCGCAAGCTGGAGTTCCTGGCCGCCGACGCGTTGCGCCAGGGTGCCGATACGCTGGTGACGGCCGGCGCGATCCAGTCGAACCATGTCCGGCAGACAGCCGCCGTCGCGGCCCGTCTCGGACTGCGCTGCCACGCGTTGCTGGAGAACCCCACCGGCACCACCGATGTCGATTACCTGCACAGCGGCAACCGCCTGTTGCTCGACCTGTTCGGCGCGCGCAGTGAGCCGGTGGCCTCGCTCGACAACGCCGATGCGCAACTGCAGGCGCTGGCCGAACGGATGCGTGGCGATGGCTACAAGCCCTACGTCGTGCCGATCGGCGGCTCCAGTCCGCTTGGCGCATTGGGTTATGTGCAGGCCGGCCTGGAACTGGCACAGCAAGCGGAGGCAATGGACGTTTCATTCTCGGCCGTCGTACTGGCGTCCGGCAGTGCCGGCACGCACGGCGGGCTCGCATTGGCACTGGCCCATGCCATGCCGCATACGCAGGTTGTCGGTGTCACCGTCTCGCGGACTGTCGAAGCCCAGGCGCCCAACGTCGCGGGGCTGATCGACGCAACCGCGGATTTGCTCGACATCGAAGTGCCGACCGAAATGCGGCTCCAACTGTGGGACGAGTACTTCCTGCCGCGCTATGGCGAGCCCAACACAGGCACGCTCGACGCGATCAGGCTCCTGGCACGCATGGAGGGCATGCTGCTCGACCCGGTCTACACAGGCAAAGCGATGGCCGGTTTGCTCGACGGCGTGGTGCGCAAGCGCTTCGACGGCGACGGTCCGCTGCTGTTCCTGCATACCGGCGGCGCACCGGCGCTGTTCGCCTATCGCGACGTGCTCCAGGCCGCTGCCCTCCAGCCCTCTGCCGGCTGACCAGACATCCCGGCGGCATCCGCGGGCGCGGATGCCGCATCAACCATCCATGGAGATCCAATGAAGGAAAGCACCCAACTCGTTTGTGCCGGCCGCCATCCGGAGCGCTTCGGCGGCGTCGTCAATACCCCGATCTTCCGGGCCTCGACCATCCTCGCGGGTTCAATGGCCGAATGGGAAGAGATGAAGCGCGCGCGCGCCGCGGAAGAGCCCGGCGCCACGACCTATGGCCGCTATGGCACGCCCACCACGCATGCGTTCGAAGAAGCCATTGCCGAACTCGAAGGCGGCTATCGATCGCTGGTCTTTCCCTCCGGCCTTGCCGCGGTCACGACCGCGCTGACCGCGCTGCTGTCTTCGGGCGACCACGTCCTCGTGAGCGACAGCGCCTATTCGCCGACACGCGCGTTCCTGGAGCGCGTCATGGCGCGCTTCGGTGTCGAAGTCGAGACCTATGATCCGGTTGATGGCAAGCCGATCGAGTCGCTGTTCCGGCCCAATACGCGCGTCGTCTACGTGGAATCGCCGGGCTCCGAGACGCTGGACATCCAGGACATTCCCGCCATCTCCGCCGCGGCGCACCGGCACGGCGCCTATGTCGTCATGGATAACACCTGGGGGACGCCGCTGTTCTTCAAGCCGTTCGCGCACGGCGTCGACGTGTCGATCCAGGCCGCCACGAAATACATCGTGGGCCATTCCGACGCCATGCTCGGCGTGGTGACCTGCAACCGCGACACCTGGCCTCTGGTCAAGCAGACGACGTACGACCTGGGGCAGACCGCGGGCCCGGATGATATCTATCTGGCCCTGCGCGGCCTGCGCACCATGGCCGTCCGGTTGCAGCGCCACTGGCAGTCCGGCCTGCAGGTCGCGCAATGGCTGGAGCGGCAACCGCAGGTCGAGGCGGTGCTGCATCCGGCCTTGCCCTCCCATCCGGGACACGCGCTATGGAAGCGCGACTTTACCGGCGCCTGCGGCCTCTTCTCGGTGGTGCTGCGCACGAATTCGCAGGCATCGCTCGCGGCCTTCATCGACGCGCTCGAGCATTTCGGACTGGGTGTTTCCTGGGGGGGCTATGAAAGCCTTGCGATCCCGTTCACGCCGGGCAAGGGATGCACGGGCTCGCGCTGGCCCTACCAGGGACAGGCCGTGCGCGTGCATGTGGGACTGGAAGATCCGCAGGACTTGATCGACGACCTGCAGCGGGGCCTGCTGGCGCTCTCCTCGCATGAGTCCCAAACGGAACATGCGGAAGCAGGCGCCGAGCAGGCCTGCGCGACCTGATCACTTGCGCATGCGCAGCAGGTCGGTGTAGGAGACCAGCTTGCGCTTCTCCTGCGAGAGCGTCTTTCGTTTTGACGCCGGGCGCGCGGGCTGGCCGCGCTCAAATTTGGCCGCGGCCCGCTCGTCCTCGCGCGCGTGGGTCCGCTCGGTTTTGGCTTCCGCCTTCAGGCGTTCCGTTTCCAGCCGCGCGGCAACGCGTTCCTCGCGCGCGATGTCGCGCGCTGCCGACAGGATCTCGGCTTTGAGCAGGTCGCGCCTTTGCCTGGCAGCGGCACGGGCGGCCTGCAGCTGCGCCTTGCGCTGGCGCAGCCACTCTTGCCGGCTGACCGGCGCGGGCCTGGCCTCCGGCGGCACGCTCAGGCGCAATGCCCTGCTGCTTTCCACTTTCTCGGCCCGCAGCTTGCGCCGCAGGTCATGCTTTGCATCACTCACGCTGCGTCGTTCTCCCCTACAGCAAATAAGTGCCGTCCATGCATCACCATGATGGCAGGAACAGATCTCATAAACCTTACCATAGGGCCCTGTCTCGCGCCGGATTGGCCCTCAGTCCCGTCCGGGCGCTACCCCGACGTAGCGCCCACGCGGACGGATGACCTGCCCGACAGCCAACTGCTCCAGGCTGTGCGCAAGCAGCCCCACGCTGCGCGCGGTCGCAAACATGCCGAATGCCGCATCCTCCGGCAGTCCGTAGTGCGTCACCAAAGCCGCCAGGGCCACGTCAATGTTCGGCTGAAGACCAGTCAGCCGCGTTGCCTTCTCGATGAAGCGCGCGATCACACGCGGGGGCTCGAACAAGTCCAGAAGCGCCTTCGCGCGCGGATCGCCCTCCGGATAAAGGTGATGGCCGAAGCCGGCAAGCGGCAAGCCGGTCGACAGGTGATGGGCAATGACCTCGTCCTCGCCTTGCCGCTCCAGCTCGCTGAACAGCGCCTTCACCCGTCCCGATGCGTCGCCGTGCAACGGTCCTGACAACGTGGTCAGGCCGGACAGCAGGCAGGCCGGCAGCGAGGCGCCGGTAGATGCCGCGATGCGCGCCGCAAACGCGGAACTCGTCAGTTCATGGTCGGCCAGCAGGACCATCGCGGTCCGCAGCAGTTCGGCCACCGGCGCCGGCTGTCCCCAACCCTGCGCGAAGCGCAGGTGCAATGGCTGCTGCCCCGGCTGCGCGCCAAACGCGTTGGCGATTTGCCCGACCAGGCTCTGGCATTCGCCATGCAGAACGCGCGTCATGCGGCCGTGCGTGGAATGGCCTGTGGCGGCCAGTTCGGCGAGGGTCTTGAACGCGGCCACGCGTCCGGGCCGGGCGACGCGTGCCGACGATGAGAAATCCGCAATCCGGTCCGCATCCCACAGCAGGTGCGCCGCCTCTTCCACCGTGGCCGATGCGGCGAGCGCCACCGCATCCTCACCGCGGTAATACAGCCGTTCGCGCACGAACGTGGAAATGGCCGTCGGGATGCTGGGCTCCGAGCCGAACAGCGTGTTGGTGGCCAATGTCTCGTGCTTGCGGCCAGCCTGCTTGCGTTTGGCAAGCGTTGCCACGTCTTCGGCGCGGTACAGGCTGCGGCGCGTATCGGCCGGATCGGACATGACCTCGATCTTGCCGCGGCTGACATAGGCATACACGGTCTGCGGCCGAACCGCGAGGCGTGTGCAGGCCTCGTCCATCGATATCCACGAACTCATCAATCACTCGCTGAAACGGATTTATGTTGATTTTATATATCAATATTGCGTGATCAATCAACTATTGCCTACGATATTCCTACTTCCTCCAAGCCTCGCGACACCAACCATGAAGCCGCAGATCCTGCAACTGAACCCGATCCTGATTCCCGCCGCCAATGAGGCGCTTGCCGCGCGCTACGAAGTCCACAAGTACTTCGAAATCCCGGATCAGGCCGCGTGGCTGCGAGAGCATGGCTCCTCCATCGAGGCAGTGATCACGGGAGGCCACACCGGAATCTCCCGCGCGATGCTGGAGCAGTTGCCGGCGCTGAAGGTCGTGGCCGTCAACGGCGTGGGCACCGATGCGGTGGACCTGGCCTATTGCCGCGAGCGTGGCCTGCCCGTCACCGCCACGCTCGGCGCGCTGACCGAGGATGTGGCCGACCTGGCGATCGGCTTGCTGATCGCGGCCTGCCGCAACCTGTGCGCGGTCGACCGCTTTGTCCGCGACGGCAACTGGGAACTTCACCCGTCGCCGTCCGCGATTCCGCTGGCGCGCCGCTTCAGCGGCATGCGCGTCGGCATCGTCGGCATGGGTCGCGTGGGCCGTGCCGTCGCCGCGCGGGCAGCTGCGTTCGGTTGCCCGATCCGCTATACGGACCTGCGCGCCATGGACGACGTGCCCCACGCATACGTCGCCGACCTGCTTGAACTGGCGCGCGAAAGCGATGCGCTCGTGCTGTGCGCGGCCGCCGACAAGGCCGAGGGGCTCATCGATGCAGCCGTGCTCGATGCACTTGGCCCGCAGGGCTACCTGGTCAACGTGGCACGCGGGCGGCTCGTCAACGAGACCGATCTCGCGAAGGCCATCGAAGCGGGCCACATCGCCGGCGCCGGGCTCGACGTCTTCGTCGATGAACCGCGCGTGCCATTGACGCTGCGCCAGTCGGACCGCACCACGCTGCAAGCCCACCGCGCGAGTGCCACGTGGGAGACGCGCGGCGCCATGGCGCAGATGGTGCTGGACAGCGTGGCGCAGGCGCTGGCGGGCGAGCGTCCTGTGATGAGCCTGACCACCTGAGCCAACGTGCCCGGCACACCCTGCACACAACCTCCATTGGAGACCATCTTGACCGCATCCCGAAAGTTCGCCCTGGTGACCGGTGCCGGCAGCGGCGTAGGCCGCCGCACCGCGCTCGCGCTGCTTGAAGACGGCTGGACCGTCGTGCTGGCTGGCCGGCGTGCCGAGCCGCTGCAGGCGCTGGCGGCCGATGCCGCCGCACGCGGCCAGGCCGCGATGGCCGTCCCCGCCGACGTGACCGACCCTGCCAGCGTGCAGGCGCTGTTCGACACGATCGAGCGCGAGTTCGGCCGGCTGGACCTTCTGTTCAACAACGCCGGCGTCAACGCACCCGCTGTGCCGATGGACGAACTGCCGTTGGAGAAATGGTTCGCCGTCATCAACACCAACGTCACCGGTGTGTTCCTGTGCGCCCGCGCGGCGTTCGCGCTGATGCGGCGCCAGTCGCCGCAGGGCGGCCGCATCATCAACAATGGCTCGATTTCCGCGCATACGCCGCGGCCGTTCACCGCGCCCTATACGGCCAGCAAGCACGCTGTCACGGGTCTGACCAAGGCGCTGGCGCTCGATGGCCGCGCCTTCAACATCGCCGCTGGCCAGGTCGATATCGGCAATGCGCTGACCGAATTGTCCGAGCGCATGACGCGCGGCGTGCTCCAGGCCAATGGCACGGTCGCGCCCGAACCGATGATGGACGCGAGCCACGTGGCCAATGCGGTGCGCCACATGGCTTCGCTGCCGCTGGACACCAATGTCCTGAACATGACCGTCATGGCCAGCGCCATGCCGTTCGTCGGCCGCGGCTGACATCCCCGCCCACATTCCCACGGGCCTCGCATCCGTGGGAGCCACCAGAGTCGACTGAAGTTGACCAGCATCCAGACGGAGACACCCCATGCGATTCACCCCAAGCAGATTCAGTACCCTGATCGGCACGATGGCCGGTTGTGCCGCCATCATGATGGCGCCCGGCGGGGCCGGTGCCCAAGGTAACTATCCGACGCGACCAGTCACCATCATCGTCCCGGCGCCGGCCGGCGGCGGCATTGACCTGATCGCCCGTGTCGTCGGCGAGAAGCTGTCGGTAAAGCTCGGCCAACCGTTCATCGTCGAGAACCGACCCGGCGCCTCCAACAACCTGGGCACCGCGGTCCTGGCCAATGCCAAGCCCGATGGCTACACGATCGGCATCGTCGGCGGCAGCCACAACATCAACAAGTTCCTGTTCAAGAATCTCGGCTGGGACCCAGAGAAGAGCTTTGAGCCGATCGTCTACACGCACGAGATCCCGCTGGTGTTCGCGGCTTACCCCAAGCTGCCGGCGAAGACGGTGCCCGAGCTGGTGGGCTGGATGAAGGCCAATCCGGCCGAAGCGAAGGTGGCCACGTCGGGTCGTGGCAGCGCGCAGGAAATGGCCGCCGAGATGTTCCGCATGGTTAGTGGTGCGCCGGTGCTGCTGGTGCCTTACAAGGGCTCGTCCGCGGCGCATCCCGACCTTATCGCCGGCCGCACGGTGCTTTACATCGACACCATCAGCGCGATTCAGGAGCAGGTGAAATCGGGCAATGTGCGCGCACTGGCCGTTTCCACGCGCAAGCGGTCCAAGGCGTTGCCCAATGTCCCCACCGCCGAGGAACAAGGGCTCAAGGGCTATGACGCCAACACCAACGGTGGCTTCCTGGCGCCGGCGGGCACGCCCAGGGAGATCGTGGCCAGGCTGAACACAGAGATCAACGCGGCGCTGAAGCTGCCGGAGGTGCGGGCCAAGCTGGAAACGGCGGGCATCGACGTGCAAGGCGGCACGCCGCAGGAGTATGCGGCGTTGATCAAATCGGACCTTGCGAAGTGGGGCAAGGTAGTGAAGGAAGCGGGAATCCAGCCGGAGTAATGGCGTTTGATTCCGGGGTGGCGACACGCTTGGCCGTTCAACGCAAGGGCTTTCAGGCGCGGACTGGATCGGGCCGCGATCCGCCGCGGAGCGCTAGGGCATCGGCAGTCTTTCCGGCGCCGGCGCTTCCGGGCGCTGACCGAGATTCCGCTCGATTTCCCTTACGGAATCCAGAAGCTTCGGGCGAATCTCCTCGTGCAGGCGTGCCACGGGAAAATAGCCCGCGGCCCCGGCCACACTGATTGTCATCAAGGGCAGCCCCCTGCCCGGCCATAGCGGCGTGGCGATACCATGGACCTCCTTGATCCAGTTGCCTGCCGAGGTCACGCATCCGGTAGCGCGAAATTCCTCGATCGCCTTCAGGATGCCGCGCTCGGTGTGCGGCCAGTTGCCCTCGTCCAGGTCACGGATGCGCTCCATGAGGTCGGCTCTCTCGCTGGCGGGCAGCGCTGCCAGCAAAGCCATCCCCGACGCGCTGGTTCCCAGTGGAATGCGAGAACCGACATCAAGGCTGAGGGTGACGATCGACGTACTGCGGCAGCATTCGAGATACAGCATCGAGAGCCGGTCGCGCGTCGTCAGCGCCACGACCGCCCCGGTTTCGGCTGCCAACGACTTCAGGTATGGCCTTGCCACCTGCCGCACGTCGAGATTGAGCAGCATGGAACTGCCCAGCGCTGCCGTGGCCGTGCCGAGCCGGTACTTTCCGCTGTCCGGAACGAGATGCAGATAGCCCAGCTTCGTCAGGGTATAGGTGAGCCGGGTGACAGTCGATTTCGGCAGCCCGCAGCGCATGGCAATCTCATGGTTGGCAAGGAAGCTGTCGCCGCTGCGAAAGCAGCTGAGCACCTCGAGGCCCCGCGCCAGCGCCGTGACGAAATGCCGGTCCTGACTCTCGTCGCCCCGGGCCTCTTCCTCGGCGTCGTTGACGTCCGTGCCCAACGCGCGGCCCAACTCCCCTTGCTTCGATTCTGTTGCCATACTGATTTTCCTTGCGCGATTTCCGCGCACGCTTGCGGACTGGCATCGAGGCGCGGCTGCGCCTTGTGCCGTCTCCCCGCGATGCCTTCCGAACTGAAAGAAGTTAGCACAGATGCCGGCCTCGTCATGCCCGGCCCTCGCGTCGAAATACAGGGCGGCTATAGAAGGGTCTGGCGTGCATCCGCCGTGCTTGCGGCCAGCGTCTTCAATTCACCCTTGAGCAGCTTTCCGGTGGGTGCGGCCGGAAGCCGGACCATCGCCCGTATCTCCGTCGGCAGCTTGTAAGGTGACAGGCGTTCGCGCAGGTAGGCGTCCAGTTCGTCGCGCGCCACGGACACGCCATCGGCAAGCTCGACGAACGCGACCACCTCCTCGTTCCCTTCGACCTGGCGCCCGACCACGGCCGACTGCACGATGGCGGGATGGCTGTTCAGGACCTGCTCGACTTCGACCGGATAGACATTGAATCCGGAACGGATGATCAGCTCCTTGGTTCTGCCGACGATGAACAGCGCGCCATCGTCATCCTGCCTGGCCATGTCGCCGGTATTGAGCCAGCCTTCATCGTTGATGGCCGCACGCGTCTGCGCGGCATCGCGGTAGTAGCCCTTCATCATATTGGGACCACGTACCCACAGCTCGCCCGCGCAACCGGGCTCGACATCGTTGCCCCCGGTGTCGACGATCCGGACCTCGACACCGGGGACAGCCGGCCCGACAGAGCAATCCCGGCGCGGCGCTTCAAGCCGGGTCTGGGCAATCGTGGGAGACATCTCCGTCAGGCCATAGCCGTTCTGCAGCGGCATCCCGAACGCCCGTTCCACCGCCGCTTTCAGTTCGGGAGTCAGCGGCGAGCCAGCCGTGCCGATGATGCGCAAACGATGGTCGCCCAGCGCGGTACCGGTCCGGCCGAGCCATTCGAGCAATCGTGCATACATCGCCGGAACGCCGATCAGGACAGTGAGGTGTCCTTCGCGCAAGGCACCCACCAGGGCCTCCGGCGAAAAGCGCTCCTCCAGATGCAGCACGCATCCGCACGAGAGCGATCCCACCAGCTGCGACGACAGCCCGACCACATGTGCCATCGGCAATACGCCGTACACGCCGTCGGCAGGACCCAGATGCCGCATCTGCCGCGACAGCGTTGCCATATGGAGCAGGTTCGCGTGCGTCAGCATCACGCCCTTCGGATGGCCGGAAGTTCCCGAGGTGTAGATCATCGCCGCGACCTGCTGCGCCGGGTCGGCACTGACGGATTCGCTGCGCGCGCCATCGTTGCATGGCCCGACGGCAAGCTCGCCTAACAGCGGCCAGGCCTGCCTGACTGCACCGGCACGGTCGGCATGAATGGCGCACTCCTGCGAGACGTCGACGGCGTAGAACACGCGCCGGGCGCCCGAATGGTCAATGAAGTGGTCGATTTCACGCGGCGACAGCCGTGCATTGACCACCACGGCCCACGCGTCGCAGCGGCTGGCCGCCAGCACCAGCACCGCCAGGGCCGCGCAATTCTCTGCCACCATCATGACGCGGTCGCCTGGCTGCACCCCCAGTTCGCGCAAGCGCGTGGCTGCCGCATGTACCGTCGCGGCAAGTTCCGCATAGGTCAGGCGCACACGCTTGTCCACCAGCGCCAGTGCTTGGGGCTGACGCTCGACCCAGGGATCGATCACCTCGTGAATGCGTCGAAATGCGGCGCCCGGGGCGCCATGGTGCTCGCTCATAGTCATGTCTCCCATATTGGCTTTGTCGAACCGCTATGCAGTCTATAGGCCCGATATGCAGCCCGCAAGATGACAATTTCAGCGATCATGCAACATTTCTCCGTTGACTCTTGCGGATACGATACCCATACTGGACTGCAATGCAGTTTCTTGTTCCGCAACTATTTCTACAAGGAGACACCATGAGTGACAAGAAAGCCATCCTCGTTGTCGGCGCAGGCGATGCCACGGGTGGCGCCATTGCCCGCCGCTTTGCGCGCGAGGGATATATCGCGTGCGTCACAAGGCGTAATGCCGACAAGCTCGCGCCCCTGGTGGCCCAGATCGAAGCGGAAGGCGGCGTCGCCCATGCTTTCGGCTCGGACGCGCGCAAGGAAGAGGAAATGACGGCGCTGGTCCGGAACATCGAGACGAACATCGCGCCGATCGAGATTGCGGTCTTCAATATCGGCGCCAATGTCCGCTTCGACGTTCTGGAAACGACCGCGCGCGTCTACTACAAGGTGTGGGAAATGGCGTGCTTTGCCGGCTTCCTGATGGGGCGCGAGACGGCAAGGGTGATGGCCCCCCGCGGCCGCGGCTCCATCTTCTTCACCGGTGCGACGGCCAGCCTGCGCGGCCGGGCAGGCTTCTCCGCCTTTGCGGGGGCGAAGCACGGACTGCGTGCGCTGGCGCAATCCATGGCGAAGGAACTTGGCCCGCAGGGCATTCACGTGGCGCATCCCATCATCGATGGCGCCATCGATACGGAGTTCATTCGCGAGACGTTCCCCGAGCGCTACGCGCTGAAGGAGCGCGATGGCATTCTCAATCCCGAGCACATCGCCGACGCCTACTGGATGCTGCACCAGCAACCGCGCGATGCGTGGACCCACGAACTCGACCTGCGTCCCTGGATCGAGGCCTGGTAATGCTGCTAGTCCACGACAAGAAGAACAGCACCTGAAGGCATTGAACCACACTGGAGAGACAGCAAATGAGTACGCCCGTCGTGCAGTTCCACTTCGATTTTGGCAGCCCCAATTCGTACCTCTCGCACAAAGTCATCCCGTCCATCGAGCAGCGCACCGGCGTGAAGTTCGAGTATGTACCGGTCCTTCTGGGAGGCCTGTTCCGGCTGACGGGCAACCGCTCGCCAGGCGAAGCCTTTGCGGGCATCAAGAACAAGCCGGAATACGGTCAACTGGAAATCACGCGCTTTGTCGAGAAGCACGGACTTACTGCGTACCGGTTCAACCCCCACTTTCCCGTCAACACCCTGCAAATCATGCGTTGCGCGGTCGCGGCCCGGATCGAGGGCTGCTTCGAGCGCTATGTCGAGGTCGTGTTTTCGGCAATGTGGGAACAGGAAAAGAAGATGGACGATCCTGCGACGATCGCGGCCGTGCTGCGCGAGGCTGGCCTGGATGCCGAACGCCTGCTTGAACGGATGAACGACCCGGAAATCAAGGAGATGCTGCTGAAGAACACCCAGGCGTCATTCGAGCGTGGCGCCTTCGGCTCGCCGACCTTCTTCGTCAATGACGAGATCTATTTTGGCAAGGACCGCCTGCGCGACGTCGAAGAAGAAATCGAGCGCATCCGGTCAGCATAGCGAAGCCGCCAAAGCAAAAACCCCTCGCAGCACATGCTGTCGAGGGGTTTTGCGTTGTAAGAGCCTGGCGATGACCTACTTTCACACGGGTAATCCGCACTATCATCGGCGCGGAGTCGTTTCACGGACCTGTTCGGGATGGGAAGGGGTGGTTCCAACTCGCTATGGTCACCAGGCATAAGGGGTTGTGAGGCTGACGCGGTCAACCTCACCAATTCGGGATGTAGTTCTGTAGTCTTGGGTTGTGCTTGTCAACGCACGGCACAGGCGATTCTCTCACCAGGCTAAAACACACTGGTTATAGGATCAAGCCTTACGGGCAATTAGTACTGGTTAGCTTAACGCATTACTGCGCTTCCACACCCAGCCTATCAACGTCCTGGTCTCGAACGACCCTTCAAGGCGGTCAAGCCGCCAGGGAATCCTCATCTTCAGGCGAGTTTCCCGCTTAGATGCTTTCAGCGGTTATCTCTTCCGTACATAGCTACCCTGCGATGCCTCTGGCGAGACAACAGGTACACCAGCGGTACGTCCACTCCGGTCCTCTCGTACTAGGAGCAGCCCCCGTCAAGATTCCAACGCCCACGGCAGATAGGGACCAAACTGTCTCACGACGTTTTAAACCCAGCTCACGTACCTCTTTAAATGGCGAACAGCCATACCCTTGGGACCGGCTACAGCCCCAGGATGAGATGAGCCGACATCGAGGTGCCAAACACCGCCGTCGATATGAACTCTTGGGCGGTATCAGCCTGTTATCCCCAGAGTACCTTTTATCCGTTGAGCGATGGCCCTTCCATTCAGAACCACCGGATCACTATGTCCTGCTTTCGCACCTGCTCGACTTGTCGGTCTCGCAGTTAAGCACGCTTTTGCCATTGCACTTTAGGTACGATGTCCGACCGTACCAAGCGTACCTTCGAACTCCTCCGTTACACTTTGGGAGGAGACCGCCCCAGTCAAACTGCCTACCATGCACTGTCCCCGACCCGGATTCACGGGCCAAGGTTAGAACCTCAAACAAACCAGGGTGGTATTTCAAGGACGGCTCCACGTAGACTAGCGTCCACGCTTCAAAGCCTCCCACCTATCCTACACAGATCGGTTCAAAGTCCAATGCAAAGCTACAGTAAAGGTTCATGGGGTCTTTCCGTCTAGCCGCGGGGAGATTGCATCATCACAAACACTTCAACTTCGCTGAGTCTCGGGAGGAGACAGTGTGGCCATCGTTACGCCATTCGTGCAGGTCGGAACTTACCCGACAAGGAATTTCGCTACCTTAGGACCGTTATAGTTACGGCCGCCGTTTACCGGGACTTCAATCAAGAGCTTGCACCCCATCATTTAATCTTCCGGCACCGGGCAGGCGTCACACCCTATACGTCCACTTTCGTGTTTGCAGAGTGCTGTGTTTTTATTAAACAGTCGCAGCCACCATTTTATTGCAACCCCTTCACCCTTCTGGCGCAGGCCAGTCAAGCTACCAGGGCGTACCTTATCCCGAAGTTACGGTACCAATTTGCCGAGTTCCTTCTCCCGAGTTCTCTCAAGCGCCTTAGAATACTCATCTCGCCCACCTGTGTCGGTTTGCGGTACGGTCTCGTATGACTGAAGCTTAGAGGCTTTTCTTGGAACCACTTCCAATTGCTTCGCAGCACTAGGCCGCTCGCCCCATAGCCTTGAATTACGCGCCCGGATTTGCCTAAGCGCCTTCTCCACTACAGGGACCGGGACTTCCAACACCCGGACAACCTTCCGCGATCCGTCCCCCCATCGCATCATACGACGGTGCAGGAATATTAACCTGCTTCCCATCAGCTACGCATCTCTGCCTCGCCTTAGGGGCCGACTCACCCTACGCCGATGAACGTTGCGTAGGAAACCTTGGGCTTACGGCGAGGGGGCCTTTCACCCCCTTTATCGCTACTCATGTCAGCATTCGCACTTCCGATACCTCCAGCATCCTTTACAAGACACCTTCACAGGCTTACGGAACGCTCTCCTACCACGCACATTGCTGTGCGTCCGCAGCTTCGGTATATAGCTTAGCCCCGTTACATCTTCCGCGCAGGACGACTCGATCAGTGAGCTATTACGCTTTCTTTAAAGGGTGGCTGCTTCTAAGCCAACCTCCTGACTGTTTTAGCCTTCCCACTTCGTTTCCCACTTAGCTATATTTGGGGACCTTAGCTGGCGGTCTGGGTTGTTTCCCTCTTGACACCGGACGTTAGCACCCGATGTCTGTCTCCCGTGATTGCACTCTTCGGTATTCGGAGTTTGCTATGGCGGGGTAATCAGCAATAGACCCCCCAACCATGACAGTGCTCTACCCCCGAAGGTGAGACACGAGGCACTACCTAAATAGTTTTCGGAGAGAACCAGCTATTTCCAGATTTGTTTAGCCTTTCACCCCTATCCACAGCTCATCCCCTAACTTTTCAACGTTAGTGGGTTCGGTCCTCCAGTACGTGTTACCGCACCTTCAACCTGGCCATGGATAGATCATCTGGTTTCGGGTCTACACCCAGCGACTGAACGCCCTGTTCGGACTCGCTTTCGCTACGCCTGCCCTAATCGGTTAAGCTTGCCACTGAATGTAAGTCGCTGACCCATTATACAAAAGGTACGCCGTCACCCGTTTCCAGGCTCCGACTGTTTGTATGCATGCGGTTTCAGGATCTATTTCACTCCCCTCCCGGGGTTCTTTTCGCCTTTCCCTCACGGTACTGGTTCACTATCGGTCGATCACGAGTATTTAGCCTTGGAGGATGGTCCCCCCATCTTCAGACAGGATTTCACGTGTCCCGCCCTACTTGTCGTACACCTAGTTCCACAACGCTGTTTTCGCATACAGGGCTATCACCTGCTATGGCCGGGCTTTCCATCCCGTTTTGCTAACAACACTGCTAAAGAGTACAAGGCTCTTCCCATTTCGTTCGCCACTACTCTGGGAATCTCGGTTGATTTCTGTTCCTGCAGCTACTTAGATGTTTC
The DNA here is from genome assembly GCF_057798895.1 of Cupriavidus sp. 22TCCZM04-2. NCBI lineage: Bacteria > Pseudomonadati > Pseudomonadota > Betaproteobacteria > Burkholderiales > Burkholderiaceae > Cupriavidus > Cupriavidus sp. 22TCCZM04-2. Next base: position 419 of record NZ_JBYOJS010000021.1, on the reverse strand, counting down.
AGTTCGCCGCGTTCGCTTCCCTGGCCTATGTATTCAGCCAGGGATGACCCATTCGGGCCGGGTTTCCCCATTCGGACATCTCCGGATCAAAGCTTGTTTGCCAGCTCCCCGAAGCTTTTCGCAGGCTACCGCGTCCTTCATCGCCTGTGATCGCCAAGGCATCCACCACATGCACTTGTTCGCTTGACCCTATAACGAGTGTGTCTCAGTGAGACCCTTCGCTACAGGTGAGTTCTCGCATTTGTGCCGTATTCCAAGTCATCTTTCGATCACTTAAATACATTTTGGTTGATACAATCACAACCCGGTATCGCGTTGGTTACTGCAGCGTCTCATCAACGCTCGCGCGACACCTTTACTACATCCCATATTGTTAAAGAACAGCCGATTCGCAGGGCAGACCCGCGATCGCTTGGCAA
>NZ_JBYOJS010000020.1:0-109060 GCF_057798895.1 Cupriavidus sp. 22TCCZM04-2 | reverse complement strand
AAATGGCAAAGGAAAAGTTCGAGCGGACCAAGCCGCACGTGAACGTTGGTACGATTGGTCACGTTGACCATGGCAAGACCACGCTGACCGCAGCGATCGCCACGGTGCTGGCAGCGAAGTTTGGCGGTGCCGCCAAGAAGTACGACGAAATCGACGCAGCGCCGGAAGAAAAGGCACGCGGTATTACCATCAATACCGCCCACGTCGAGTACGAAACGGCCAACCGCCACTACGCGCACGTTGACTGCCCGGGCCACGCCGACTACGTGAAGAACATGATCACGGGTGCCGCCCAGATGGACGGCGCGATCCTGGTTTGCTCGGCCGCTGACGGCCCGATGCCGCAAACGCGCGAGCACATCCTGCTGGCCCGCCAGGTTGGCGTGCCGTACATCATCGTGTTCCTGAACAAGTGCGACATGGTGGACGACGCGGAACTGCTCGAGCTGGTCGAGATGGAAGTTCGCGAGCTGCTGTCGAAGTACGAGTTCCCCGGCGACGACACCCCGATCATCAAGGGTTCGGCCAAGCTGGCGCTGGAAGGCGACAAGGGCGAGCTGGGCGAAGTGGCCATCATGAACCTGGCCGACGCGCTGGACACCTACATCCCGACGCCGGAGCGCGCCGTGGACGGTACGTTCCTGATGCCGGTGGAAGACGTGTTCTCGATCTCGGGTCGCGGCACCGTGGTGACCGGCCGTATCGAGCGTGGCGTGATCAAGGTCGGCGAAGAAATCGAAATCGTTGGTATCAAGCCGACGGTCAAGACCACCTGCACCGGCGTGGAAATGTTCCGCAAGCTGCTGGACCAGGGCCAGGCTGGCGACAACGTCGGTCTGCTGCTGCGCGGCACCAAGCGTGAAGACGTCGAGCGCGGCCAGGTGCTGTGCAAGCCGGGTTCGATCAAGCCGCACACCCACTTCACCGGCGAGGTGTACATTCTGTCGAAGGACGAAGGCGGCCGTCACACCCCGTTCTTCAACAACTACCGCCCGCAGTTCTACTTCCGTACCACCGACGTGACCGGCTCGATCGAGCTGCCGGCGGACAAGGAAATGGTGATGCCGGGTGACAACGTGTCGATCACCGTCAAGCTGATCGCCCCGATCGCCATGGAAGAAGGCCTGCGCTTCGCAATCCGCGAAGGTGGCCGTACCGTCGGCGCCGGCGTCGTGGCAAAGATCCTCGACTAAGCACGCAGCATCAGGCGAACGCGGTACCAACCGGCCGCGTTCGTTGCCAGAGGGATTGGCTTCATTGCTGATCCCAAAGTAGTTTTAGGGGTATAGCTCAACTGGCAGAGCGTCGGTCTCCAAAACCGAAGGTTGGGGGTTCGATTCCCTCTGCCCCTGCCAAATCAATCAGCCGCGTCGCGAAGATCCTTCGTGACGCGGCTTAGTCTCGTTTGCGAAACATGGCCAATCCCAATGTCGAAACCGTAAACGCCAATAGCGGCAAGTGGTTGCTTGGCGTCGCGGTCCTGCTTGTGGTTGCCGGCGTCATCGGTTTCTATGCACTCGCGCAGCAACCGTCTTATGTACGTGGCGCCGCGCTGTTCGCGGGTATCGCGCTGGGCGTTGTCGTGGCGCTGGTGTCGGTGCCGGGCAAGGATTTCATCGGCTTCGCCAAGGAATCGTACCGGGAAGTTCGCAAGGTCGTCTGGCCGACGCGCAAGGAAGCTGGACAGATGACGGGCCTGGTGTTCGCCTTCGTCGTTGTGATGGCCTTGTTCCTGTGGTCGGCAGACAAGCTCATCGAGTGGGTCATCTTTTCGCTCGTACTGGGCTGGAAATAAGAGGTAGCGCATGACGGATAACGTCCAGCAGGAAACCACCGCCGCGGAATCGCCTTCCTCGAAGAAGCGCTGGTATGTCGTGCACGCATACTCCGGTATGGAGAAGAGCGTGCAGCGCGCGCTGCAGGAACGCATCGAGCGCGCCGAGATGCAGGACAAGTTTGGCCGCATCCTGGTGCCTTCGGAAGAAGTCGTGGAAATCAAGGGTGGCCATAAGTCGGTCACCGAGCGTCGTTTCTTCCCGGGCTATGTCCTGGTCGAGATGGAAATGACCGACGAAACGTGGCACCTGGTGAAGAACACCAGCAAGGTGACTGGTTTCGTGGGCGGCGCCCGCAACCGCCCGAGCCCGATCTCGCAGCGCGAAGTCGACAAGATCATGACCCAGATGCAGGAAGGGGTCGAGAAGCCGCGTCCCAAGACGCTGTTCGAAGTGGGCGAAATGGTGCGCGTCAAGGACGGCCCGTTCACCGACTTCAACGGCAACGTGGAAGAAGTGAATTACGAGAAATCGCGCCTGCGCGTCTCGGTCACGATCTTTGGACGTGCAACGCCGGTCGAGCTGGAGTTCGGCCAGGTCGAGAAGGTGTAAGGAATTTGCCGGTTGCCTGCTGCAAGGCGAGCAACCGGCAAAGGCGCAGCCAAACGGCTGAGCCAAGAGGAGCGTGAGGCCGCGCGACAGTGCGGCGACAGCGCGTTACGACTCAACAGGATCATCTCCGTGAAACGGAGTGATCTGGATTGGAGTAGAAATGGCCAAGAAGATTATTGGCTTTATCAAGCTGCAGATTCCGGCTGGTAAGGCAAATCCCTCCCCGCCCGTTGGTCCCGCACTGGGTCAGCGTGGTCTGAACATCATGGAGTTCTGCAAGGCGTTCAACGCCCAGACCCAGGGCATGGAACCCGGTCTGCCGGTGCCGGTGGTGATTACCGCCTTCGCCGACAAGAGCTTCACCTTCGTGATGAAGTCGCCGCCCGCGACCGTGCTGATCAAGAAGGCCGCCGGCATCACCAAGGGTTCGCCGAAGCCGCACACCGACAAGGTTGGCAAGATCACCCGCGCCCAGGCTGAAGAAATCGCCAAGGCCAAGAACGCTGACCTGACCGCTGCCGATCTGGACGCCGCCGTGCGTACCATCGCCGGTTCGGCTCGCTCGATGGGCATCACCGTGGAGGGTCTGTAAATGGCTAAGGTTTCCAAGCGCGTCGCTGCCAACAAGGCAAAGATCGAGCGCACCAAGTTCTACCCGATCGACGAGGCCCTCGGCCTGGTGAAGGGCTGCGCCTCGGCGAAGTTCGACGAGTCGATCGACGTGGCCGTGCAACTGGGCATCGATGCCAAGAAGTCGGACCAGGTTGTTCGTGGCTCCGTGGTGCTGCCTGCCGGTACCGGCAAGTCGGTGCGCGTGGCTGTGTTCGCTCAGGGCGACAAGGCCGAGGCCGCCAAGGCCGCTGGTGCCGACATCGTTGGCATGGAAGACCTGGCTGAGCAAGTCAAGGCCGGCAACCTGAACTTCGACGTCGTGATCGCTTCGCCGGACACGATGCGTATCGTCGGTACGCTGGGTCAGATCCTGGGCCCGCGCGGCCTGATGCCGAACCCGAAGGTTGGCACCGTGACCCCGGACGTCGCCCAGGCAGTGAAGAACGCCAAGGCCGGTCAGGTTCAGTTCCGCGTCGACAAGGCCGGTATTATCCACGCCACCATCGGTCGTCGTTCGTTTGAAGATACCGCCCTGAAGAGCAACCTGGCAGCACTGCTGGAAGCTCTGGTCAAGGCCAAGCCGGCTACGAGCAAGGGTGTGTACCTGCGCAAGATCGCCGTGTCGTCGACCATGGGCGTTGGCGTGCGGGTCGAGCAGGCTTCGCTGTCGGCCTGAGCTGACGGCACTCGGCTGACCGGAGCCCGATAACGCCGGTCAGCAAAAAGAATTGAAGGTTCCTGCCGACGGCAGGAACTGTCTCCGGACCGCAAGGGATGGAGCAAGGCTTTGGGCAGTGATGCCCGTCGCAGGCGCAAGCCGCGGCAGGCATCACTGGTTATCAAAGACCGCTGGTGTCCGCGTTGCTGCAGTCAGGGAACGCGGGCTTAATCGGACGGTACGTACGCGACGGGGCAACCCGCTGCGACGGCTTCCGGCCCGCCAGCGCAGATGGCGCACCCGAAGGGATTGATGAAGCCGGGCCAGACCCGGATGATTCGGGCCAATCGGTCGCCGTTCGTATGGACTGATGTGCGTCGCAAGACAAGCATCGTTTTGGAGCTAAACCGTGCCACTCAATATTGAAGATAAGAAGGCCGTCGTTGCTGAGGTTTCGGCGCAAGTCGCCAAAGCCCAGACCATCGTCGTCGCCGAATATCGCGGCATCGCGGTTGGCGATCTGACCAAGCTGCGCGCGACCGCCCGCCAGCAAGGCGTCTACCTGCGCGTTCTGAAGAACACGCTGGCCCGCCGCGCTGTGGAAGGTACGCCGTTTGCTGGCCTCGCAGAGCAAATGACCGGTCCGCTGATCTACGGTATTTCCGAAGATGCAGTGGCCTCGGCCAAGGTTCTCAACGACTTTGCCAAGACCAACGACAAGCTGGTCCTGCGCGCTGGGTCGTATGACGGCCGTGTGCTCGATGCTGCCGCCGTCAAGGCGCTGGCCTCGATCCCGAGCCGCGACGAACTGATTGCTCAGCTGCTTGGCGTGATGCAGGCACCGGTGTCGGGCTTTGCCCGTCTGCTGGCCGCCCTGGCTGCCAAGAATAGCGAAGGCGCTCCCGCAGAAGCGGAAGCCCCGGCTGCTTAAGGCTGCGTACAGATCGGGCATACCGATCGCAATACCGATACCGAATCAAATTTAGGAGTAATCCAAATGGCAATCACTAAAGACGACATCCTGGAAGCCGTTGGCGCGATGTCCGTGATGGAACTGAACGACCTGGTCAAGGCGTTCGAAGAAAAGTTTGGCGTGTCCGCCGCTGCTATGGCCGTGGCTGCTGCCCCGGGCGCTGGCGGTGCTGCCGCTGCTGAAGAGCAGACCGAGTTCAACGTGATCCTGGCCGAAGTCGGCGCTAACAAGGTTGGCGTGATTAAGGCTGTTCGCGAAATCACCGGCCTGGGCCTGAAGGAAGCCAAGGACCTGGTCGATGGCGCACCGAAGGCTGTCAAGGAAGGCGTGGACAAGGCTGCTGCTGCCGAAGCCAAGAAGAAGCTGGAAGACGCTGGCGCGAAGGTCGACGTCAAGTAATGCATCGCTCGCGTGCCTTTTCGGCACGCGAATGGGGCTGGCAAAGGGAAACTCCCGGCGCCAGCCTTTTTGCGCTTGTGCGAGTGTGTTTGATTGGCCACTCGCGGCAGCCCAATGTGATGAAAAAGGTGTGTGAGGCGGGTTAAAAGCCCGATGTCTCAGCAGACGCCAAACATCAGTGGCAAACTACCGTGTTGCTGCTGATGTTTGTCTTCTGAACCGACTGCAGAAGACAAGTTTGGTCGGGTGTCCCCCGGGCGAGTGCAGGCTTTGCGCTAATGCATTGACCACACCGCCCGCAGCGTGCGGACACCGTCAGCCAGAGGTTGGTAGCGGCCAACCGCCAAATCCCCTCCCAGTCGCTGAACACCTCAGGCGCGGCCAGGTCCAGCTGCCCTGCGATGATTCGGAGATCCCATGGCGTACAGCTTCACCGAAAAGAAGCGCATTCGCAAATCCTTTGCGAAGCGCGCGACGGTTCATCAGGTTCCATTCCTGCTTGCAACCCAGATTGAATCCTACACCCAGTTCTTGCAAGCGGAAACGCCGACCGCGCGTCGCAAGACCGAAGGCCTGCAGGCCGCTTTCAACGCGATTTTCCCGATTGCCTCCCATAACGGGCTTGCCCGTATGGAGTTTGTCTCGTATCACCTGTCCAATCCGCCGTTCGACGTCAAGGAATGCCAGCAGCGTGGCCTGACGTTCCATTCGGCCCTGCGCGCCAAGGTTCGCCTGATCATCAACGATCGCGAGAACCCGGGCAAGGTGAAGGAAGTGAAGGAGCAGGAAGTCTACATGGGCGAGATTCCGCTCATGACTTCCACCGGTTCGTTTGTGATCAACGGCACCGAGCGTGTCATCGTGTCGCAGCTGCACCGCTCGCCGGGCGTGTTCTTCGAGCACGACAAGGGCAAGACCCACAGCTCGGGCAAGCTGCTGTTCTCGGCACGTATCATTCCCTACCGCGGTTCGTGGCTGGACTTCGAGTTCGACCCGAAGGACATCCTGTACTTCCGCGTCGACCGCCGCCGCAAGATGCCGGTGACGATCCTGCTGAAGTCGATCGGCCTGACGCCGGAGCAGATCCTGGCGCACTTCTTCGTGTTCGACAACTTCACGCTGCAGTCGGAAGGTGCGCAGCTCGAGTTCGTGCCCGAGCGCCTGCGCGGTGAAGTCGCGCGCTTTGACATCGCCGACAAGAACGGCCGTGTCGTGGTCGAGAAGGACAAGCGGATCAACGCCAAGCATATCCGTGACCTGGATTCGGCTGGCACCAAGCTGATCAGCGTGCCCGAAGACTACCTGGTGGGCCGCGTGCTGGCGAAGAACATCATCGACCCGGATACCGGCGAGGTGATTGCCAACGCCAACGACGAGCTGACCGAGACCGTCCTCGAAAACCTGCGTGAAGCCGGCGTCAAGCAGATCCAGACGCTGTACACCAACGACCTGGACCAGGGCCCGTACATGTCGCAGACCCTGCGCGTGGACGAGACCGCCGACCAGACCGCTGCGCGTATCGCGATCTACCGCATGATGCGCCCCGGCGAGCCGCCGACCGAAGACGCCGTGGAAGCGCTGTTCCAGCGCCTGTTCTACAGCGAAGAGTCGTATGACCTGTCGCGCGTTGGCCGCATGAAGGTCAACAGCCGTCTGTCGCGCCCGACCGGCGAGGGCAGCATGGTGCTGCAGGACGAGGACATCCTCGAGACCATCAAGATCCTGGTCAACCTGCGCAACGGCAAGGGCGAGGTCGATGACATCGACCACCTGGGGAATCGTCGCGTGCGCTGCGTCGGCGAACTGGCCGAGAACCAGTTCCGTGCCGGCCTGTCGCGCGTGGAGCGCGCCGTCAAGGAACGTCTGGGCCAGGCCGAGACCGAGAACCTGATGCCGCACGACCTGATCAACTCGAAGCCGATTTCGTCGGCGATCCGCGAGTTCTTCGGTTCGTCGCAGCTGTCGCAGTTCATGGACCAGACCAATCCGCTGTCGGAAATCACCCACAAGCGCCGTGTTTCGGCTCTTGGCCCGGGCGGTCTGACGCGCGAGCGCGCCGGCTTTGAAGTCCGCGACGTGCACCCGACCCACTACGGCCGCGTGTGTCCGATCGAAACGCCGGAAGGCCCGAACATTGGCCTGATCAACTCGCTGGCACTGTATGCCCGCCTGAACGAGTACGGCTTCCTGGAAACCCCGTACCGCAAGGTCGAGAACAGCAAGCTGACCGACCAGGTCGACTACCTGTCGGCGATCGAGGAAGGCAAGTACGTGGTGGCCCAGGCCAATGCGACCGTCGACGCCGAAGGCAACCTGACCGACGAACTGGTGTCGGCGCGTGAAGGCTCCGAGCGTGAAACCCGTATGGTGACGCCGGACCGCGTGCAGTACATCGACGTGGCGCCGTCGCAGATCGTGTCGGCCGCTGCGTCGCTGGTGCCGTTCCTGGAACACGATGACGCGAACCGTGCACTGATGGGCGCGAACATGCAGCGTCAGGCCGTGCCTTGCCTGCGTCCGGACAAGCCGCTGGTCGGTACCGGCATTGAGCGCACCGTTGCGGTCGACTCGGGCACCGCCGTGCAGGCGATGCGCGGCGGCGTGGTCGACTATGTCGACGCGATGCGTATCGTGATCCGCGTGAACGACGACGAAGCCGTGGCCGGTGAAGTCGGCGTGGACATCTACAACCTGATCAAGTACACGCGTTCGAACCAGAACACGAACATCAACCAGCGTCCGATGGTCAAGGTGGGCGACCACGTGGCCCGCGGCGACGTCGTGGCCGATGGCGCCTCGACCGACCTGGGCGAGCTCGCGCTCGGCCAGAACATGCTGGTCGCGTTCATGCCCTGGAACGGCTACAACTTCGAGGATTCGATCCTGATCTCGGAGCGCGTGGTGGCCGAAGACCGCTACACCTCGATCCACATTGAGGAACTGTCGGTCGTTGCCCGCGACACCAAGCTCGGACCGGAAGAAATCACGCGCGACATCTCGAACCTGGCCGAAGCCCAGCTGGCTCGCCTGGACGAGTCGGGCATCACCTACATCGGCGCCGAAGTCGAAGCCGGCGACGTGCTGGTGGGCAAGGTCACGCCGAAGGGCGAGACCCAGCTGACGCCGGAAGAGAAGCTGCTGCGCGCGATCTTCGGCGAGAAGGCTTCGGATGTGAAGGACACCTCGCTGCGCGTGCCGTCGGGCATGAGCGGCATCGTGATCGACGTCCAGGTCTTCACCCGCGAAGGCGTGACCCGTGACAAGCGTGCCCAGTCGATCATCGACGACGAACTGAAGCGCTACCGCCTGGACCTGAACGACCAGCTGCGTATCGTGGAAGGCGACGCGTTCCAGCGTCTGGAGCGTCTGCTCGTCGACAAGACCGTCAATGGCGGTCCGAAGAAGCTGGCCAAGGGCGCGAAGCTGACCAAGGAATACCTGGCGGAAATCGACAAGTACCACTGGTTCGACATCCGTCCGGCCGACGAGGAAGTGGCTGCCCAGCTGGAAGCCGTCAAGGAAGCCATCGAGCAGAAGCGCCACGAGTTCGACCTGGCCTTCGAAGAGAAGCGCAAGAAGCTCACGCAGGGCGACGAACTGCCGCCGGGCGTGATCAAGATGGTCAAGGTTTACCTGGCCGTCAAGCGCCGCCTGCAGCCTGGCGACAAGATGGCAGGCCGTCACGGCAACAAGGGCGTCGTGTCCAAGATCACGCCGATCGAAGACATGCCCTACATGGCCGACGGTACGCCTGCCGACATCGTGCTGAACCCGCTGGGCGTGCCTTCGCGGATGAACGTGGGTCAGATTCTCGAGACCCACCTGGGCTGGGCTGCGCGCGGTCTGGGCGAACGCATCGGCAACATGCTCAAGGCGCAAGCCAAGGCAGCCGAACTGCGCAAGCTGCTCACGCAGATCTACAACGAGAGCGGCAAGGTCGAAGACCTCGACAGCCTGTCGGACTCGGAAGTCCTGGAACTGGCCGAGAACCTGAAGAAGGGCGTGCCGTTCGCGACGCCGGTGTTCGATGGTGCGCATGAGGATGAAATCCGCCGCATGCTGGACCTCGCTTATCCGGAAGAGATCGCGAAGGAGAAGGGCCTGACCGCTTCCAAGCAACAGGTCACGCTGTTCGACGGCCGCACCGGTGAGGCGTTCGAGCGTCCGGTTACGCTGGGTGTGATGCACATGCTGAAGCTGCACCACCTGGTCGACGACAAGATGCACGCGCGTTCGACCGGCCCGTACTCGCTCGTCACGCAGCAGCCGCTGGGTGGTAAGGCGCAGTTCGGTGGCCAGCGTTTCGGTGAGATGGAAGTGTGGGCGCTGGAAGCCTACGGCGCATCGTACGTGCTGCAGGAAATGCTGACCGTCAAGTCCGATGACGTGAACGGCCGTACCAAGGTGTACGAAAACATCGTCAAGGGCGAGCACTCGATCGATGCCGGCATGCCGGAATCGTTCAACGTGCTGGTGAAGGAAATCCGCTCGCTGGGTATCGACATCGACCTCGATCGCTACTGATCGAGACGATCGGGCGCCGGCCACGGCGGGCGCCCACCAGCGCAGGATTTCCCACAGGATTGAATGCCGCTGCACCGGACAGACTCCGGGGCGGCGGCGAAACAAGGAGTTGCAATGAAAGCATTGCTCGATCTCTTTAAGCAGGTACAGCAGGAAGAGCAGTTCGACGCGATCAAGATCGGCCTGGCATCGCCCGACAAGATCCGTTCGTGGTCGTATGGCGAAGTAAAGAAGCCGGAAACGATCAACTACCGTACGTTCAAGCCGGAACGCGACGGCCTGTTCTGCGCCAAGATCTTTGGACCGATCAAGGACTACGAGTGCCTGTGCGGCAAGTACAAGCGCCTGAAGCACCGCGGCGTCATCTGCGAGAAGTGCGGCGTTGAAGTGACGCTGGCCAAGGTGCGCCGCGAGCGCATGGGCCACATCGAACTGGCCGCGCCGACCGCGCACATCTGGTTCCTGAAGTCGCTGCCGTCGCGTCTGGGCATGGTCCTGGACATGACGCTGCGCGATATCGAGCGCGTGCTGTACTTCGAGGCATTCGTGGTGCTCGAACCCGGCATGACTCCGCTCAAGAAGAGCCAGATCATGTCGGAAGACGACTACCTGGCGAAGTGCGACGAGTACGGCGAGGGCGAGTTCGTCGCCATGATGGGTGCCGAGGGCATCCGTGAATTGCTGCGCGGCATCGACATCGAGAAGCAGATCGAACAGATCCGCGCCGAACTGCAGGCCACCGGCTCCGAAGCCAAGATCAAGAAGTTCGCCAAGCGCCTGAAGGTGCTCGAGGCCTTCCAGCGTTCGGGCATCAAGCCCGAGTGGATGATCCTCGAAGTGCTGCCGGTGCTCCCGCCCGAGCTGCGCCCGCTGGTGCCGCTGGACGGCGGCCGCTTCGCGACCTCGGACCTGAACGACCTGTATCGCCGCGTCATCAACCGTAACAACCGCCTGAAGCGCCTGCTGGAACTGAAGGCGCCCGAGATCATCGTGCGCAACGAAAAGCGCATGCTGCAGGAAGCGGTTGACTCGCTGCTGGACAACGGCCGTCGCGGCAAGGCGATGACCGGCGCCAACAAGCGTCCCCTGAAGTCCCTGGCCGAAATGATCAAGGGCAAGGGCGGCCGTTTCCGTCAGAACCTGCTGGGCAAGCGCGTCGACTACTCGGGCCGTTCGGTCATCGTGGTGGGCCCGACGCTCAAGCTGCACCAGTGCGGCCTGCCCAAGCTGATGGCGCTCGAGCTGTTCAAGCCGTTCATCTTCCACAAGCTGGAAACGATGGGCATCGCCACCACCATCAAGGCGGCGAAGAAGGAAGTGGAAAGCCAGACGCCGGTGGTGTGGGACATCCTCGAAGAGGTGATCCGCGAGCACCCGGTGATGCTGAACCGCGCGCCGACGCTGCACCGCCTGGGCATTCAGGCGTTCGAGCCGGTGCTGATCGAAGGCAAGGCCATCCAGCTGCACCCGCTGGTCTGCGCAGCGTTCAACGCTGACTTCGACGGTGACCAGATGGCTGTTCACGTCCCGCTGTCGCTGGAAGCGCAGATGGAAGCCCGCACGCTGATGCTGGCCTCCAACAACGTGCTGTTCCCGGCCAACGGCGACCCGTCGATCGTGCCGTCGCAAGACGTGGTGCTGGGTCTGTACTACACGACCCGCGACAAGATCAACGGCAAGGGCGAAGGCATGACCTTCGCCGACATCAGCGAAGTGATCCGCGCCTACGAGAACAAGGAAGTCGAACTGGCTTCCCGCGTGAACGTGCGTATCACCGAGTATGAGCTGGTCGACAAGGACGCCGAAGGCGACGCGCGTTTCGCACCGAAGATCACGCTGCAGGCGACCACGGTTGGCCGCTCGATCCTGTCCGAGATCCTGCCGAAGGGCCTGCCGTTCTCGGTGCTGAACAAGCCGCTGAAGAAGAAGGAAATCTCGCGCCTGATCAACACCGCGTTCCGCAAGTGCGGCCTGCGCGAGACCGTGATCTTCGCCGACAAGCTGCTGCAGTCGGGCTTCCGCCTGGCGACGCGCGCCGGTATCTCGATCGCGATCGACGACATGCTGGTGCCGCCGCTGAAGGAGAAGATCATCTCCGAGGCCTCGGCCAAGGTGAAGGAATACGACAAGCAGTACATGTCGGGTCTGGTGACGGACCAGGAGCGTTACAACAACGTCGTGGACATCTGGGGCGCCGCCGGCGACCAGGTGGGCAAGGCGATGATGGAGCAGCTCCAGCACGAAGACGTGGTCGACCGCAACGGCAACACCGTCAAGCAAGAGTCGTTCAACTCCATCTACATGATGGCCGACTCGGGCGCACGGGGTTCCGCAGCGCAGATCCGCCAGCTGGCCGGTATGCGTGGCCTGATGGCAAAGCCGGATGGCTCGATCATTGAAACGCCGATTACGGCGAACTTCCGTGAAGGCCTGAACGTTCTGCAGTACTTCATCTCGACCCACGGCGCCCGTAAGGGCCTGGCCGATACGGCACTGAAGACCGCGAACTCGGGTTACCTGACCCGTCGTCTGGTCGACGTGACGCAGGACCTGGTCGTGGTGGAAGACGATTGCGGCACCTCCAACGGCGTGGCCATGAAGGCCCTGGTCGAAGGCGGTGAAGTGATCGAAGCCCTGCGCGACCGAATTCTGGGTCGTGTGACAGTGGCCGACGTGGTGAACCCTGAAACCCAGGAGACCGCGATCGAGACCGGCACGCTGCTGGACGAAGACCTGGTCGACCTGATCGACGCGATCGGCGTGGATGAAGTCAAGGTGCGCACGCCGCTGTCGTGCGATACGCGCTACGGCCTGTGCGCCAAGTGCTATGGCCGTGACCTCGGCCGCGGCGTGATGGTGAACTCCGGCGAAGCGGTGGGCGTGATTGCCGCCCAGTCGATCGGTGAGCCGGGCACGCAGCTGACCATGCGTACGTTCCACATCGGTGGTGCGGCATCGCGTGCGGCCGTGGCATCGAGCGTGGAAGCGAAGGCAACCGGTACCGTGCGTTTCACGGCGACCATGCGCTATGTCACCAATGCGAAGGGCGAGCTGATCGTCATCTCGCGTTCGGGCGAAGCGCTGATCACCGACGACCACGGCCGCGAGCGCGAGCGCCACAAGATCCCGTACGGCGCCACGCTGCTGGTGCAGGACGGCCAGGCCATCAAGGCTGGCACGCAGCTGGCTACCTGGGATGCACTGACTCGACCGATCGTTTCGGAATACACCGGCACGACCAAGTTCGAGAACGTGGAAGAAGGCGTGACCGTCGCCAAGCAGATGGACGAAGTCACCGGCCTGTCGACCCTCGTGGTGATCGACGCCAAGCGCCGCACGGCTGCCACCAAGGGCATTCGCCCGCAGGTGAAACTGCTCGACGCGAACGGCCAGGAAGTGAAGATCCCGGGCACGGACCACTCCGTGACCATCGGCTTCCAGGTTGGCGCGCTGATTACCGTGAAGGACGGCCAGCAGGTTCACGTCGGTGAAGTGCTCGCACGTATCCCGACCGAATCGCAGAAGACCCGTGACATTACCGGTGGTCTGCCGCGTGTGGCCGAACTGTTCGAAGCGCGTTCGCCGAAGGACGCCGCCGTGCTGGCGGAAGTCACCGGCACGACCTCGTTCGGCAAGGACACGAAGGGCAAGCAGCGCCTGGTCATCACCGACCTGGACGGCAATGCCCACGAGTTCCTGATCGCGAAGGAAAAGCAGGTGCTGGTGCACGACGGCCAGGTGGTGAACAAGGGCGAAATGATCGTGGAAGGTCCGGCGGATCCGCACGACATCCTGCGCCTGAAGGGCATCGAAGAGCTGGCGCACTACATCGTCGACGAAGTCCAGGACGTGTACCGTCTGCAGGGCGTGAAGATCAACGACAAGCACATCGAGGTGATCGTTCGCCAGATGCTGCGTCGTGTTCAGGTCGCTGACGTGGGCGACACCAAGTTCATCCCGGGTGAACAGGTGGAGCGTTCGGAGCTGCTCGACGAGAACGATCGCGTGATCGCCGAAGGCAAGCGTCCGGCGACCTACGAGAACCTGCTGCTGGGTATTACCAAGGCGTCGCTGTCGACCGACAGCTTCATCTCGGCGGCATCGTTCCAGGAAACCACGCGCGTGCTGACCGAAGCCGCGATCATGGGCAAGACCGACGACCTGCGTGGTCTGAAGGAAAACGTGATCGTTGGCCGTCTGATCCCGGCCGGTACCGGCCTGGCCTACCACCGTGCCCGCAAGGCACGCGAATCGGCCGAACGCGAACGCGCCCAGGCGATCTCCGAAGAAGAGCAGTCGCTCTTCATCGAGCCGCCGCCGGTGGTGCAGGCGACGGAGGGTGAAGGCGACAACGCCTGATCCATGCAGTAGCGCTCCGCCGCCAAGGCGGACCAGAAGCCCGGCTGATCCAGCCGGGCTTTTTTTTCGTCTGGGATATCGCCCCTACGGCCGGTGCTTGCCGGCAGCCTTGTATTGCAGTGCTGACATGGCAGTAAGAAACCTCCGACAGTTGGTCCTGCAAGGGCGGTGCGCCGCGTTCTTAGTGTATGGTTACGGCTTTTCCGGCTACCGCTATTCCGTTGTCCATGTCGCAAGCACTGGCGATCCTCAAGGATGTCTTCGGCTACCACGCCTTCCGCGGACGCCAGGGCGAAATCATCGATCACGTCGCGTCGGGTGGCGATTGCCTCGTCCTGATGCCGACCGGCGGCGGCAAGTCGCTTTGCTACCAGATCCCGGCGCTGCTACGGCAACGCGCCGGCCAGGGCGTCGGTATCGTGGTGTCGCCGCTGATCGCGCTGATGCAGGACCAGGTTGCCGCGCTGACCGAAGCCGGGGTGCGTGCCTCCGCACTCAATTCCACGCTGACCGGGTCAGAGGCTTCCGCGCTCGAGCGCGACCTGCTGGCAGGCCGCCTCGAAGTTCTCTACGTCGCGCCGGAACGTCTCATGACGCCGCGCTTTCTCGATCTGCTTGAACGCACGCGTGTCGGTCTGTTCGCGATCGACGAGGCGCACTGCGTGTCGCAGTGGGGCCATGATTTCCGGCCCGAATACATCCAGCTGTCGGTGCTGCACGAGCGTTTCCCGCACGTGCCGCGCATCGCACTGACCGCCACGGCGGACGCGGTAACGCGCGACGAGATCATCGAGCGCCTGGCGCTGGATGACGCGCGAGTCTTCGTCTCCAGCTTCGACCGCCCGAATATCCGCTACCGGATCGTCGAGAAGGACAATGCCCGGCAGCAGTTGCTGGCCTTCATCAAGGCCGAGCACACCGCCGCAGATGGCACGCATGACAGCGGCATCGTCTATTGCCTGTCGCGCAAGAAGGTGGAGGACACTGCCGAGTGGCTGCAGGGGCATGGCATCAATGCGCTGCCGTATCACGCCGGCATGGAGGCAGCCACGCGACAGCGCCACCAGGCGCGCTTTCGCGAAGAGGAAGGCCTGGTGATGGTCGCTACGATCGCCTTCGGCATGGGCATCGACAAGCCTGACGTACGCTTCGTCGCTCACCTGGACCTGCCCAAGAGCATGGAGGGCTACTACCAGGAGACCGGCCGCGCCGGCCGTGATGGTCTGCCGGCCAATGCCTGGATGGCCTACGGTCTCGGCGACGTGGTGCAGCAGAAGCGCATGATCGACGAATCCGAGGCCGACGACGCCTTCAAGCGCGTGTCATCGTCGAAGCTCGATGCGTTGCTGGGATTGTGCGAGACGGCGGGCTGCCGGCGTGTGCGCATCCTGGCCTACTTCGACGAGGCCAGCGAACCTTGCGGCAACTGCGATACCTGTCTGGAGCCGCCCGCCACCTGGGACGGCACGCGCGAAGCGCAGATGGCGCTGTCCTGCGTCTACCGCACGGCGCAGGCCAGCCGGCTGCATTTCGGCGCTACCCACCTGATCGATGTGCTGCGTGGCAATGCCTCGGAAAAGATCAGGCAGTGGGGCCACGACAAGGTCTCGACCTTCGGCATCGGCAAGGACCGCACCGTCCACGAATGGCACACCGTCTTTCGCCAGCTGATTGCCCAGGGTTTGCTCGTGATCGACCATGGCGGCCACGGCGCGCTGCTGCTGGGCGAGGGCGCGCGCGAAGTGCTCAAGGGTGGGCGGCAGATCATCCTGCGCCGGCAGGCGACGAAACCCGGCAAGTCCGGGGAGCGTGCCGCACGTGGCGCCCGCACCGACCATACCGCCGACATGGACGCCGGCACGCTGGCCAACTGGGAAGCCCTGCGCCGCTGGCGCACCGATGCTGCGCGCGAGCATGGCGTGCCGGCCTACGTCATCTTCCACGACGCCACGCTGGCCGAACTGGCCCGCACCGCGCCGGATTCCCTGTCGGCCATGGAGGGCATTCCCGGGATTGGTGCATCGAAGCTCGAACGCTACGGCCAGGCCATCGTCGATACGCTGAACCGCGTTTAGGCGCGTCGGACAGCATCGGGTATACGGCTTGACCGTATACGATTCCGCTGCTACCATGCCAGATTCGAGTTTTTGGCTTTGGATTTCGCTCGCCCGTCGGCTATGTGGACTTTGATCCGCTGCCCGGCAAGCCTTCCGGATCGCTTCGGCAGTCCGGCGGCGGCAGATGCGGGATCCGGGTGCCGGCTCGCGCTCTTTGGAATGCTGTTACCGCACAGTCCCCTCCCTTGAGCGCCCGCTCACCTCTCCCGCCCAAAACCCGTAGTTGCCTCTTTCCCGGTTCTGCCGGGCGTAAGAGGTGTTTTTCGTAAAACCAAGCTGGATTGAACAATGCCAACTATCAACCAACTGGTTCGCAAGCCGCGCGTCTCTGAAGTCATCAAGAGCAAGAGCCCGGCACTTGAGAACTGCCCGCAGCGTCGCGGCGTGTGCACCCGCGTGTACACCACGACGCCGAAGAAGCCGAACTCGGCACTGCGTAAGGTCGCCAAGGTGCGCCTGACCAACGGTTTCGAAGTTATTTCGTACATCGGCGGTGAAGGCCACAACCTGCAGGAACACTCGGTCGTGCTGATCCGCGGCGGTCGTGTGAAGGACTTGCCGGGTGTGCGTTACCACATCGTCCGTGGCTCGCTGGACCTGCAAGGCGTGAAGGACCGCAAGCAGGCCCGTTCGAAGTACGGTGCGAAGCGTCCGAAGGCTGCCTAAGCTTTTATCGCAAGCAACAAGCGACAGTCGGTGGCAAGTGTCACGGAACTGTCAAAAGGCGGCGGTACAACGGAGCGTTTTTGTGCGCCGTGCCGTCGAGTAAGTGGTCACCCGGCGAATTTGCTGTTCATGCATGCAAGCTAGTTGGTGGCCGGAGAGCGGAGACAACAAACCGCGCTCTCAACTGAATCTAAAGGAAAGAAGATGCCACGTCGTCGTGAAGTCCCCAAGCGGGACGTTCTGCCTGATCCGAAGTTCGGTAACGTTGAAGTTGCCAAGTTCATGAACGTGCTGATGCTGGACGGCAAGAAGTCGGTTGCCGAACGTATCGTGTACGGCGCGTTCGACCAGATCGAAAAGAAGGCAGGCAAGGCCCCCATCGAAGTGTTCTCCGTTGCGATCAACAACGTGAAGCCGGTGGTGGAAGTGAAGAGCCGTCGCGTGGGCGGCGCCAACTATCAGGTTCCGGTCGAAGTCCGTCCGTCGCGTCGTTTGGCATTGGCGATGCGTTGGCTGCGCGAGGCCGCGAAGAAACGCAGCGAGAAGTCGATGGCGCTGCGCCTGGCAGGTGAGCTGCTGGAAGCATCGGAAGGCCGTGGCGGCGCGATGAAGAAGCGCGACGAAGTGCACCGCATGGCCGAAGCCAACAAGGCGTTCTCGCACTTCCGCTTCTAAGGCGCGCGAAAACACTGTTGGTTGCCGGGCGGGCTGTGTTTTTACACATCTCGCCCGTTTGTGTTAAGGGCGCGCGGCATGAGATGCCGGCGCCTCACGAACGAATAGAGGATTAAAGTGGCTCGTAAGACTCCTATTGAGCGCTACCGCAATATCGGTATTTCCGCTCACATTGACGCGGGTAAAACCACCACGACCGAACGTATCCTGTTCTACACCGGTGTGAACCACAAGATCGGTGAAGTGCACGACGGCGCGGCCACCATGGACTGGATGGAGCAGGAGCAGGAGCGTGGCATCACGATCACCTCGGCTGCGACGACTGCCTTCTGGAAGGGCATGGCGGGTAACTACCCGGAGCACCGCTTCAACATCATCGACACCCCGGGACACGTGGACTTCACCATCGAGGTGGAGCGTTCCATGCGCGTGCTGGACGGTGCCTGCATGGTGTACTGCGCCGTGGGTGGTGTGCAGCCCCAGTCGGAAACCGTGTGGCGCCAGGCCAACAAGTACAAGGTGCCGCGTCTGGCGTTCGTCAACAAGATGGACCGTACCGGCGCGAACTTCTTCAAGGTCTACGACCAGCTGAAGACCCGCCTGAAGGCCAACCCGGTGCCCGTCGTGGTGCCGATCGGCGCTGAAGACGGCTTCCAGGGCGTTGTCGATCTGCTGGAAATGAAGGCGATCGTCTGGGACGAAGCCAGCCAGGGCGTGAAGTTCGAATACCAGGACATCCCGGCCGAACTGCAGGACACCGCTGCCGAATGGCGCGAGAAGATGGTCGAGTCCGCCGCCGAAGCCAGCGAAGAGCTGATGGAAAAGTACCTGGGCGGCGAAGAGCTGACCCGCGCCGAGATCGTCAAGGCGCTGCGTGACCGTACCATCGCCTGCGAAATCCAGCCGATGCTGTGCGGCACCGCGTTCAAGAACAAGGGCGTGCAGCGTATGCTGGACGCCGTGATCGACTTCCTGCCGTCGCCGGTCGACATTCCGCCGGTTACGGGTACGGACGAAGACGACAGCGAGAAGAAGCTCGAGCGCAAGGCTGACGACACCGAAAAGTTCTCGGCACTGGCGTTCAAGATCATGACCGACCCGTTCGTGGGCCAGCTGATCTTCTTCCGCGTCTACTCGGGCAAGATCAACTCGGGCGACACCGTCTACAACCCGGTCAAGGGCAAGAAGGAACGCCTGGGCCGTATTCTGCAGATGCACGCCAACCAGCGCGAAGAAATCAAGGAAGTGCTGGCCGGCGACATCGCCGCTGCAGTGGGTTTGAAGGACGCCACCACGGGCGACACGCTGTGCGATCCGGCTGCACCGATCGTGCTCGAGCGCATGGTGTTCCCGGAGCCGGTGATCTCGCAGGCTGTCGAGCCGAAGACCAAGGCTGACCAGGAAAAGATGGGCATCGCCCTGAACCGCCTGGCCGCCGAAGATCCGTCGTTCCGCGTGCGTACCGATGAAGAATCGGGCCAGACCATCATTTCGGGCATGGGCGAGCTCCACCTCGAAATTCTGGTCGACCGCATGAAGCGCGAATTCGGCGTGGAAGCCAACATCGGCGCGCCGCAAGTGGCCTACCGCGAAACCATTCGCAAGACGGCCGAAGGCGTCGAAGGCAAGTTCGTCAAGCAGTCGGGCGGCCGCGGCCAGTACGGTCACGCTGTCATCACGCTGGAACCGCAAGAGCCGGGCAAGGGCTTCGAGTTCATCGACGCCATCAAGGGCGGTGTGATTCCTCGCGAATACATCCCGGCAGTCGAAAAGGGTATCGTCGACACGCTGCCGAACGGCATCCTGGCTGGCTTCCCGGTGGTGGACGTGAAGGTCACGCTGACGTTTGGTTCGTACCACGACGTGGACTCGAACGAAAACGCGTTCCGCATGGCCGGCTCGATGGCTTTCAAGGAAGCCATGCGCAAGGCCAGCCCGGTTCTGCTCGAGCCGATGATGGCCGTGGAAGTGGAAACGCCGGAAGACTACACCGGTACCGTGATGGGCGACCTGTCGTCCCGCCGCGGCATCGTGCAGGGCATGGACGACATGGTGGGCGGCGGCAAGATCATCAAGGCCGAAGTCCCGCTGTCGGAAATGTTCGGTTATTCCACGTCGCTGCGCTCGGCCACGCAAGGCCGCGCCACGTACACGATGGAATTCAAGCACTACGCTGAAGCACCGAAGAACATCGCCGAAGCCGTGATGACGGCCAAGGGCAAGTAATTGGAAGTTCGCCGCCGCGCCAGCCGGTGCGGCGGCGCGATGAAACAACAAGATTGCATTCCTATCAGGAGCTGAAAAATGGCAAAGGAAAAGTTCGAGCGGACCAAGCCGCACGTGAACGTTGGTACGATTGGTCACGTTGACCATGGCAAGACCACGCTGACCGCAGCGATCGCCACGGTGCTGGCAGCGAAGTTTGGCGGTGCCGCCAAGAAGTACGACGAAATCGACGCAGCGCCGGAAGAAAAGGCACGCGGTATTACCATCAATACCGCCCACGTCGAGTACGAAACGGCCAACCGCCACTACGCGCACGTTGACTGCCCGGGCCACGCCGACTACGTGAAGAACATGATCACGGGTGCCGCCCAGATGGACGGCGCGATCCTGGTTTGCTCGGCCGCTGACGGCCCGATGCCGCAAACGCGCGAGCACATCCTGCTGGCCCGCCAGGTTGGCGTGCCGTACATCATCGTGTTCCTGAACAAGTGCGACATGGTGGACGACGCGGAACTGCTCGAGCTGGTCGAGATGGAAGTTCGCGAGCTGCTGTCGAAGTACGAGTTCCCCGGCGACGACACCCCGATCATCAAGGGTTCGGCCAAGCTGGCGCTGGAAGGCGACAAGGGCGAGCTGGGCGAAGTGGCCATCATGAACCTGGCCGACGCGCTGGACACCTACATCCCGACGCCGGAGCGCGCCGTGGACGGTACGTTCCTGATGCCGGTGGAAGACGTGTTCTCGATCTCGGGTCGCGGCACCGTGGTGACCGGCCGTATCGAGCGTGGCGTGATCAAGGTCGGCGAAGAAATCGAAATCGTTGGTATCAAGCCGACGGTCAAGACCACCTGCACCGGCGTGGAAATGTTCCGCAAGCTGCTGGACCAGGGCCAGGCTGGCGACAACGTCGGTCTGCTGCTGCGCGGCACCAAGCGTGAAGACGTCGAGCGCGGCCAGGTGCTGTGCAAGCCGGGTTCGATCAAGCCGCACACCCACTTCACCGGCGAGGTGTACATTCTGTCGAAGGACGAAGGCGGCCGTCACACCCCGTTCTTCAACAACTACCGCCCGCAGTTCTACTTCCGTACCACCGACGTGACCGGCTCGATCGAGCTGCCGGCGGACAAGGAAATGGTGATGCCGGGTGACAACGTGTCGATCACCGTCAAGCTGATCGCCCCGATCGCCATGGAAGAAGGCCTGCGCTTCGCAATCCGCGAAGGCGGCCGTACCGTCGGCGCCGGCGTCGTGGCAAAGATCCTCGACTAAGCAACTTCCTGGGACATGCCCGCGGGCATGTCCCCTTTGATCCGGGCACATTGCCCATCGCTCTTTTAAGGAAATATCATGCAGAACCAGAAGATCCGTATCCGCCTGAAGGCTTTCGACTATCGCCTGATCGACCAGTCGGCAGCCGAAATCGTGGATACCGCCAAGCGTACCGGTGCGATCGTCAAGGGCCCGGTGCCCCTGCCGACCCGCATCCAGCGCTTTGACATCCTGCGTTCGCCGCACGTCAACAAGACCAGCCGTGATCAGTTCGAGATCCGCACTCACCAGCGCCTGATGGACATCGTCGACCCGACCGACAAGACCGTCGACGCGCTGATGAAGCTCGACCTGCCGGCAGGCGTGGACGTCGAGATCAAGGTGTAATGGCTTCGGGCCGCCTGCGGCCCGGTGCAGAAAGAAACGGCGAACTTCGGTTCGCCGTTTTTGTTTTGTGGCTGACGCCACCGTTTGCGATGGTTGGCCGTGCCTATCAGCCACGCCCGCATCGTCGCAAGGACGCGCAGGCGGGGATTTCATTCTGCTCGCGGCCTGAACTGCGTGCTTCGGCGGCCATCATGCCGCCGAAAGTCGACTTTGCGCCGCAATTCCACTGGATGCCGTTGCTCCGAACGCAATTCACGGCGGAATTCGGCAATTCATGTTGCCCTTTCCAAAGCGCTGGGCTATAGTGCAAGGCTACCCGTTTCTCCGGGTAGTGGGTTGGCCATTTTGGCCTCGCGCAGCCTTCTTTAGCGCAGCCCTTTTAAGCGCAAATGCAGCGCAACTGCGCAAACACAGTTTTCGTGTATCAATCAGCCCCGGCCAATCGCAGCTGGGAATGGAGCAAACCATGAGCCTAGGCCTTGTAGGTCGCAAGGTTGGCATGACCCGTATTTTCACGGACGACGGTGATTCGATTCCCGTTACCGTGGTCGAGGTCGGCGACAACCGCGTGACGCAAATCAAGACGGACGAGACCGACGGTTATACCGCCGTTCAAGTCACCTTCGGCGCCCGACGCGCAAGCCGCGTTACCAAGCCGCTGGCGGGTCACCTCGCCAAAGCCGGTGTGGAAGCTGGCGAAATCATCCGCGAATTCCGTATCGATGCAGCCAAGGCTGCCGAACTGCAAGCTGGCGGTTCGCTGTCGGTCGACCTGTTCGAAGTCGGTCAGAAGATCGACGTGCAGGGCGTGACGATCGGTAAGGGCTACGCCGGTACCATCAAGCGTCACCACTTCGCATCCGGCCGTGCCACCCACGGTAACTCGCGCTCGCACAACGTGCCGGGCTCGATCGGTATGGCGCAGGATCCGGGCCGCGTGTTCCCGGGCAAGCGCATGACCGGTCACCTGGGCGATGCCACCCGCACCGTGCAGAACCTGGAGATCGCCAAGATCGACGCAGAGCGCAAGCTGCTGCTGGTCAAGGGCGCGATCCCTGGCTCCAAGGGCGGCAAGGTCATCGTTACCCCGGCCGTCAAGGCCAAAGCCAAAGCTTAAGGAGCGGAAGCAATGGAACTCAAGCTCCTCCAGGACAATGGCCAGATCGGCGCGGGCGTAGACGCCTCTGCCGAAGTGTTCGGCCGTGACTACAACGAGGCCCTCGTTCACCAGATCGTCGTCGCTTACCAGGCCAACGCTCGCAGCGGCAACCGTAAGCAGAAGGATCGTGAAGAGGTCAAGCACACGACCAAGAAGCCGTGGCGCCAGAAGGGTACGGGCCGTGCTCGTGCCGGTATGTCGTCCTCGCCGCTGTGGCGTGGGGGTGGTCGTATCTTCCCGAATTCGCCGGAAGAGAACTTCACCCAGAAGGTCAACAAGAAGATGTTCCGTGCCGGCATGCGCTCGATTTACTCGCAGCTCGCACGTGAAGGCCGTATCAATGTGGTGGACGGTTTCACCGTCGAAGCGCCCAAGACCAAGCTCTTGGCCGACAAGTTCAAGGCCATGGGCCTGGACTCGGTGCTGATCATC
Source organism: Cupriavidus sp. 22TCCZM04-2 (assembly GCF_057798895.1). NCBI lineage: Bacteria > Pseudomonadati > Pseudomonadota > Betaproteobacteria > Burkholderiales > Burkholderiaceae > Cupriavidus > Cupriavidus sp. 22TCCZM04-2. The sequence goes on along the minus strand of NZ_JBYOJS010000020.1, from coordinate 86,217 downwards.
ACCGACAGCCTCGACGAAAACCTCTACCTGGCTTCGCGCAACCTGCCGCACGTGGCAGTTGTCGAGCCGCGCCAGGCCGACCCGCTGTCGCTCGTGCACTACAAGAAAGTGCTGGTGACCAAGGCAGCCGTCGCGCAGATCGAGGAGTTGCTGAAATGACGCAAGTAGCCAAGAACGATCATCGTTTGATGCAGGTGCTGCTCGCGCCGGTGGTTTCCGAAAAGGCAACCCTGGTCGCCGACAAGAACGAACAAGTCGTGTTCGAAGTGGCTCGCGATGCCAACAAGGCAGAAGTGAAGGCCGCCGTCGAACTGCTGTTCAAGGTCGAGGTGCAGTCCGTTCAGATCCTGAACCAGAAGGGCAAGCAAAAGCGCTTTGGCCGTTTCATGGGGCGTCGCAACCACGTGAAGAAGGCCTACGTTTCGCTGAAGCCGGGTCAGGAAATCAATTTTGAAGCGGAGGCCAAGTAATCATGGCACTCGTCAAGACCAAGCCGACTTCCCCGGGTCGTCGCTCGATGGTGAAGGTGGTCAACAAAGACCTTCACAAGGGCGCACCCCACGCTCCGCTGCTGGAAAAGCAATTCCAGAAGTCGGGCCGTAACAACAACGGTCATATCACCACCCGCCACAAGGGCGGTGGTCATAAGCACCACTACCGCGTGGTGGACTTCAAGCGCAACGACAAGGACGGCATCGCCGCCAAGGTCGAGCGCCTGGAATACGATCCGAACCGCAGCGCGAACATTGCGCTGGTGCTGTTCGCCGACGGCGAGCGCCGCTACATCATCGCGACCAAGGGCATGATTGCCGGTCAGGCGCTGATGAACGGTGCAGAAGCCCCGATCAAGGCTGGCAACAACCTGCCGATTCGCAACATTCCGGTTGGTACCACGATCAACAACGTGGAAATCATGCCGGGCAAGGGCGCTCAGGTTGCCCGTGCCGCTGGCGGTTCCGCCGTGCTGCTGGCTCGTGAAGGTCTGTACGCCCAGGTGCGTCTGCGCTCCGGTGAAGTGCGTCGCGTGCATATCGAATGCCGCGCCACCATCGGTGAAGTGGGCAACGAAGAGCACAGCCTGCGCGTCATCGGCAAGGCCGGTGCGACCCGTTGGCGCGGTATCCGCCCGACGGTCCGCGGCGTTGTGATGAACCCGGTCGACCACCCGCACGGTGGTGGTGAGGGCAAGACCGCTGCTGGTCGCGATCCTGTGTCGCCGTGGGGTACCCCGGCCAAGGGCTACCGCACCCGCAGCAACAAGCGCACGGACAGCATGATCGTCCAGAAGCGCCACAAGCGCTAATCGGTAGGTAGGAGCTAAAGATATGACTCGTTCCGCTAAAAAGGGTCCGTTCTGCGACGCCCACCTGCTGAAGAAGGTGGAAGCGGCTGTAGGCGGCAAGGACAAGAAGCCCATTAAGACATGGTCGCGCCGCTCGACCATCATGCCGGATTTCATTGGCCTGACGATCGCCGTGCACAACGGCCGTCAACACGTGCCGGTGTATGTCACGGAAAACATGGTTGGCCACAAGCTCGGCGAATTTGCGCTCACCCGCACGTTCAAGGGCCACGCGGCTGACAAGAAAGCGAAGAGGTAAGGTGCCATCATGGAAGTGAAAGCGATTCATCGCGGTGCCCGCATCTCCGCCCAGAAGACGCGCCTGGTCGCTGACCAGATCCGTGGTCTGCCGATCGAGCGTGCGCTCAACGTCCTGGCCTTCAGCCCGAAAAAGGCTGCCGGGATCGTGAAGAAGGTGGTCGAATCGGCCATCGCCAACGCCGAGCACAACGAAGGCGCCGACATCGACGAACTCAAGGTCAAATCGATCTACGTCGACAAGGCAACCTCGCTCAAGCGCTTCACGGCACGGGCAAAGGGCCGCGGCAACCGCATCGAGAAACAAACGTGTCACATCACTGTGACGCTCGGCAACTAAGGAGTCACGATGGGACAGAAGATTCATCCGACTGGCTTCCGTCTGGCCGTCAGCCGTAACTGGGCTTCGCGTTGGTACGCCAACAACACGAAGTTTGCCGGCATGCTGAAGGAAGACATCGAAGTTCGCGACTTCCTGAAGAAGAAGCTGAAGAACGCATCGGTTGGCCGCGTGGTCATCGAGCGTCCGGCCCGCAATGCACGCATCACCATTTACAGCTCGCGTCCGGGCGTGGTGATCGGCAAGAAGGGCGAGGACATCGAACTGCTGAAGGCCGAACTGCAGCGTCGCATGGGCGTGCCCGTGCACGTGAACATCGAGGAAATCCGCAAGCCGGAAACCGATGCTCAGCTGATCGCCGATTCGATCACCCAGCAGCTCGAACGCCGCATCATGTTCCGCCGCGCCATGAAGCGCGCCATGCAGAACGCCATGCGTCTGGGCGCCCAGGGCATCAAGATCATGAGCGCCGGCCGTCTGAACGGTATCGAAATCGCACGTACCGAGTGGTACCGCGAAGGCCGTGTGCCCCTGCACACCCTGCGCGCCGACATCGACTACGGCTTCTCCGAAGCAGAAACCACCTACGGCATCATCGGTGTCAAGGTGTGGGTCTACAAGGGTGATCACCTCGGCCGCAATGACGCGCCGGTGGTGGAAGAGCCGCAAGACGACCGTCGTCGTCGTCCGGGTCGTCCGGAAGGCCGCCGCCGTGAAGGCGAAGGCCGCCCGGGTGGCAACCGTCGCGGTGGCGCCGGTGCCGGTCGCCGCGCTGCGCCTGGCGCAGATGCGAAGAGTGGAGAATAACGATGCTGCAACCTAAGCGCAGAAAGTACCGCAAGGAGCAGAAAGGCCGCAACACGGGTAAGGCTACCCGTGGCAACGCCGTGTCTTTCGGCGAATTCGGCCTGAAGGCCATGGGCCGTGGCCGCCTGACCGCTCGTCAGATCGAGTCGGCACGTCGTGCGATGACCCGTCACATCAAGCGTGGCGGCCGCATCTGGATCCGTATCTTCCCGGACAAGCCGATCTCGAAGAAGCCCGCTGAAGTCCGTATGGGTAACGGTAAGGGCAATCCGGAGTACTACGTGGCTGAAATCCAGCCGGGCAAGATGCTCTACGAGATGGATGGTGTGAGCGAAGATCTGGCACGTGAGGCGTTCCGCCTCGCCGCTGCCAAGCTGCCGATCGCCACCAATTTCGTGGTGCGCCAGGTCGGGACGTAAGGAGAGCAGGGATGAAAGCATCCGAACTTCGCGGCAAGGACGCCGCAGGCCTGAACCAGGAGCTCTCCGAGCTGCTGAAGGCCCAATTTAGCCTGCGCATGCAAAAGGCAACCCAACAGCTGCAGAATTCCAGCCAGCTGAAGAAGGTTCGCAAGGACATCGCGCGAGTGCAAACCGTGCTGACTGAAAAGGCGAACGCGAAATGACTGAAGCTGCAAAAACGGAAACGTCGCTTCGCCGCACCCTCGTCGGTCGTGTGGTAAGCGACAAGATGGACAAGACCGTTACGGTCTTGGTTGAAAACCGCGTCAAGCACCCCCTGTACGGCAAGTACGTGCTGCGTTCCAAGAAGTACCACGCACACGACGAAGCCAACCAGTACAAGGAAGGCGACAAGGTCGAAATCCAGGAAGGCCGTCCGCTGTCGCGGACCAAGTCCTGGGTGGTTTCCCGGCTGGTAGAGGCTGCACGCGTCATCTAAGAACCACACGTTCTTAGCTTGACTTGCAAGTCCAGGATTATGTAGCTATAATCCTGGACTTCCGCTTTATTGCGTTCGCCTTAGCTGTACCACCCGGGCGGACCTGTTGAGCGAGCCAGGGCCAGGTGGCCCGACGTCAGTCGGGAGTGCCAGGTTCCTACCGACTCAAAGTTGATCAACCCATACGGAGCTGGCGCAAAGCCGGAGCCTACGGGACCAAGACTGACCGGCAGGCGTTTTTGCACCTGGCGGATTAAGTTGGGAAGACAAACACCATGATTCAGACAGAAAGCCGGCTCGAAGTGGCCGATAACACTGGTGCGCGCGAAGTGCTGTGCATCAAAGTGCTGGGTGGGTCCAAGCGCCGCTACGCGAGCGTGGGCGACATCATCAAGGTGACCGTCAAGGACGCAGCGCCTCGCGGTCGCGTGAAGAAGGGCGACATCTACAACGCCGTTGTCGTGCGTACTGCCAAGGGCGTGCGCCGTGCAGACGGTTCGCTCGTCAAGTTCGACAGCAATGCCGCCGTCCTGCTGAACAACAAGCTCGAGCCGATCGGCACCCGTATCTTCGGGCCGGTGACTCGTGAACTCCGTACCGAGCGCTTCATGAAGATCGTGTCGCTCGCTCCGGAAGTGCTGTAAGGAGCCGACATGAACAAGATTCGCAAGGGCGACGAAGTCATCGTCCTGACCGGCAAAGACAAGGGCAAGCGCGGTACCGTGCAAGCCGTGCTCGGCGACAAGGTTGCAGTGGAAGGCGTGAACGTTGCGAAGAAGCACGCCCGCCCGAACCCGATGCTGGGCACCACCGGTGGCGTGGTCGACAAGGTCATGCCGCTGCATATTTCCAACGTTGCGCTCGTGGATGCCAATGGCAAGCCGTCGCGCGTCGGCATCAAGGTGGAAGACGGCAAGCGCGTGCGCGTGCTGAAGACCACCGGCGCCGTCGTGGCAGCTTGATTCTGGGCACGTTTAGGAGTTGAGCATGGCAGCACGTCTGCAAGAGTTCTACAAAGATAAGGTTGTGCCGAAGCTGATCGAGCAGTTCGGTTACAAGTCGGTCATGGAAGTGCCGCGCATCACCAAGATCACCCTGAACATGGGTCTTGGCGAAGCCATCAATGACAAGAAGATCATTGAAAACGCCGTTGGCGACCTGACCAAGATCGCTGGTCAGAAGCCCGTGGTGACGAAAGCCAAGAAGGCCATCGCCGGCTTCAAGATCCGCCAGGGCTACCCCATCGGTGCGATGGTGACCCTGCGTGGCGAGCGCATGTTCGAATTCCTCGATCGTTTCGTCACCGTGGCCCTGCCGCGCGTGCGTGACTTCCGTGGTGTGTCGGGCCGTTCGTTCGACGGTCGTGGCAACTACAACATCGGTGTGAAAGAGCAGATCATTTTCCCCGAAATCGAGTACGACAAGATCGACGCACTGCGTGGTCTGAACATCAGCATCACGACGACGGCAAAGAACGACGAGGAAGCCAAGGCACTCCTCGGTGCGTTCAAGTTCCCGTTCCGCAATTAAGGGGTAACCGTGGCTAAACTGGCTCTGATTGAACGTGAGAAGAAGCGCGCCAAGCTGGTGGCGAAGTATGCCGCCAAGCGCGCCAACCTCAAGGCCATTATTGACGACCAAGAAAAGTCGGAAGAAGAGCGTTACATGGCGCGCCTGGAGCTGCAACAGCTCCCGCGCAACGCGAACCCGACCCGCCAGCGTAACCGCTGCGCGATCACCGGTCGTCCCCGCGGTACCTTCCGCAAGTTTGGCCTGGCGCGTAACAAGATCCGCGAAATCGCCTTCAAGGGCGAAATCCCGGGTCTGACGAAAGCCAGCTGGTAATTACGCACAGGCTACAGGAGAAACAGTATGAGCATGAGCGATCCTATCGCCGATATGCTGACGCGCATCCGCAACGCCCAGGGCGTGCAGAAAGCGTCGGTTGTCATGCCGTCGTCGAAGCTGAAAGTGGCAATCGCCAAGGTCCTGAAGGACGAAGGCTACATCGACGACTACGCCGTCCAGGAAGATGGCGGCAAGGCACAACTGAGCATCGGCCTCAAGTACTACGCCGGCCGTCCGGTGATCGAGCGCATCGAACGCGTCTCGAAGCCCGGCCTGCGCGTGTACAAGGGCCGCAGCGACATCCCGCAAGTGATGAACGGCCTCGGTGTGGCGATCATCTCGACCCCGCAGGGTCTGATGACCGACCGCAAGGCTCGCGCCACTGGCGTGGGTGGCGAAGTTCTCTGCTACGTCGCTTAAGGAGAGAACATGTCCCGTGTAGGTAAGGCTCCCATCGCGCTGCCCAAAGGCGCGGAAGTGAATGTGGCAGCTGGCGTGCTCTCCGTGAAGGGTCCGCTGGGTACGCTGTCGCAACCGATTCACAGCCTGGTCAAGGTCAATGTCGAGAACGACACGCTGACCTTCGCACCGGCTGACGAGTCGCGTGAAGCAAACGCCCTGCAAGGCACCATGCGCGCCCTGGCGGCAAACATGGTCAAGGGTGTGACCACCGGTTTCGAGCGCAAGCTGAACCTCGTTGGCGTGGGCTACCGTGCCCAGCTGCAAGGCGCTGCGCTGAAGCTCCAGCTTGGTTTCTCGCACGACGTGATCCATGAGATGCCGGAAGGCGTAACGGCTACGACGCCGACGCAGACCGAGATCATCATCAAGGGTGCGGACAAGCAGAAAGTCGGTCAGGTTGCCGCGGAAGTTCGCGCGTACCGTCCGCCTGAGCCCTACAAGGGCAAGGGTGTTCGCTACAGCGACGAGCGCGTCATCCTGAAGGAAACCAAGAAGAAGTAAGGGGTGCAATGATGAACAAGAAAGACGCTCGTTTGCGCCGTGCACGTCAGACCCGCGCCAAGATCGCGGAGATGAAAGTCAATCGTCTGACCGTGTTCCGTACGAATTCGCATATTTACGCCCAGGTCTTCTCGGAGTGCGGCACCAAGGTGCTGGCTTCGGCTTCGACCGCGGAGGTGGAAGTGCGCAAGGAACTGGATGGCAAGGGCGCTACCGCCGCTGCCGCTACCGCAGTGGGCAAGCGCATCGCCGAGAAGGCGAAGGCTGCCGGCGTGGAAACCGTCGCGTTCGATCGCGCCGGCTTCCGTTTCCATGGCCGCGTGAAGGCCCTGGCAGACGCCGCCCGCGAAGCCGGCCTGAAGTTCTAAGCGCATAAAGAGAGATACGTCATGGCAAAGATGCAAGCAAAAGTCCAACAGGACGAACGCGACGACGGCCTCCGCGAGAAGATGATCTCGGTCAACCGTGTCACCAAGGTGGTGAAGGGTGGCCGGATTCTCGGTTTCGCAGCGCTGACCGTGGTTGGTGACGGCGATGGCCGCATCGGCATGGGCAAGGGCAAGGCCAAGGAAGTGCCGGTGGCAGTTCAGAAGGCAATGGACGAAGCCCGTCGCAAGATGGTCAAGGTCTCGCTGAAGAACGGCACGCTGCAACACGAAGTCGTTGGCAAGCATGGCGCCGCCAAGGTGCTGATGATGCCCGCGAAGGAAGGTACCGGCGTGATCGCCGGCGGCCCGATGCGCGCGATCTTCGAAGTGATGGGCGTCACCAACGTGGTGACCAAGTCGCACGGCTCCACCAACCCGTACAACATGGTTCGCGCCACGCTGGACGGCCTTCAGAAGATGAGCACGCCGGGCGAAATCGCCGCCAAGCGTGGCAAGTCGGTCGAAGACATCCTGGGTTAAGGTGAACGCAATGTCGCAGAAAACCGTAAAAGTGCAACTCGTGCGCAGCCTCATCGGCACGCGCGAGGATCATCGCGCCACCGTGCGTGGTCTGGGCCTGCGCCGCATCAACTCGGTGTCGGAGCTGCAGGACACGCCCGCCGTGCGCGGCATGATCAACAAGGTCTCGTACCTGGTCAAGGTTCTGGCCTGATACCGGGACTTCGGAGAGCAAGATGCAACTGAACAACCTGAAACCGGCCGCCGGTTCGAAGCACGCCAAGCGTCGCGTCGGCCGCGGTATCGGCTCCGGCCTGGGCAAGACTGCCGGCCGCGGTCACAAGGGTCAGAAGTCGCGTTCGGGCGGCTTCCACAAGGTGGGCTTCGAAGGCGGTCAAATGCCGCTGTATCGTCGTCTGCCGAAGCGCGGCTTCACGTCGCTGACCAAGGCCTTCACGGCCGAAGTCTCGCTGCGTGACATCGAGCGCCTGGAAGCGACCGAAGTCGACCTGCTGGTCCTGAAGCAAGCTGGCCTGGTAGGCGAGCTGGTCAAGAGCGCCAAGGTCATCAAGGCCGGTGAACTGACCCGCAAGGTGTCGATCAAGGGTCTGGGCGCCACCGCTGGCGCCAAGGCAGCGATCGAAGCCGCCGGCGGCCAGATCGCAGCCTGACAGGCATTTATCGCAGCATAGGCAGTCATAGTCGGAGCATCGTTTGGCCACGGCGAAACCCAATGCAAGCGCGCAAGCCCGGAACACGGCGAAGTACGGCGACCTCAAGCGCCGGCTGATGTTCCTGGTGATGGCCCTGATCGTTTACCGCATCGGTGCACATATTCCGGTGCCGGGAATCGATCCGGATCAGCTCGCGAAGCTTTTCCAGAGTCAGTCGGGTGGCATCCTCGGGATGTTCAACCTGTTCTCGGGCGGGGCGCTGTCGCGCTTTACCGTCTTCGCGCTCGGCATCATGCCGTACATCTCGGCATCGATCATCATGCAATTGCTGACGATCGTGCTGCCGCAGCTGGAGTCGTTGAAGAAGGAAGGGCAGGCAGGGCAGCGCAAGATCACGCAATACACGCGTTACGGCACCGTGGTTCTGGCCACGTTCCAGGCGCTGTCGATTGCGGTCGCACTGGAGTCGCAGCCAGGGTTGGTGATCGATCCGGGCCTGTTGTTCCGGGCGACCGCGGTGATCACGCTGGTGACCGGCACGATGTTCCTGATGTGGCTGGGTGAGCAGATCACGGAACGTGGTCTGGGCAACGGCATCTCGATCATCATTTTCGGCGGTATCGCGGCGGGCTTGCCCAACGCGATCGGCGGGCTGTTTGAACTGGTCCGCACGGGTTCCATGAGCATCATCGCGGCGATATTCATCGTGGCGATCGTGATCGCTGTGACCTTCGCCGTGGTGTTTGTCGAGCGTGGCCAGCGCAAGATCCTGGTGAACTATGCCAAGCGTCAGGTCGGCAACAAGGTGTACGGCGGTCAGTCGTCGCACCTGCCGCTGAAGCTGAACATGGCAGGGGTGATTCCGCCGATCTTCGCATCGTCGATCATCCTGTTCCCGGCGACGATTGCAGGCTGGTTCACGTCCCAGTCGACCGGTGCGGTTGGCAGGTTCATCAAGGACCTGGCTGCCACGCTGTCGCCGGGCCAGCCGGTCTACATCCTGCTGTACGCTGCTGCGATTATATTTTTCTGCTTCTTCTATACGGCTCTGGTGTACAACAGTCGTGAAGTAGCGGACAACCTGAAGAAAAGCGGTGCCTTCATTCCGGGCATTCGTCCGGGCGAGCAGACGACGCGCTACATCGACAAGATTCTGGTGCGTCTGACGCTGGCTGGTGCGATCTACATCACACTGGTCTGCCTGTTGCCGGAATTCCTGGTGCTGCGCTGGAACGTTCCGTTCTATTTTGGCGGGACTTCGCTGCTGATCATCGTGGTCGTCACGATGGATTTCATGGCCCAGGTTCAGTCCTACGTCATGTCGCAGCAGTATGAATCGTTGCTGAAGAAAGCGAACTTTAAGGGCAACCTGACCCTGCGCTGATTCAGATCGGGACAGACAAGGTATGGCGCGCACGGATCGTCTTCCGGACGAAGTGAGCGAACAGGAATTGAAGGAAGAGGAAATATTATGAAAGTGCTGGCTTCTGTTAAGCGCATTTGCCGCAACTGCAAAATCATCAAGCGCAACGGTGTCGTGCGCGTGATCTGCTCGTCGGATCCCCGCCACAAGCAACGCCAAGGCTAATCGGAAAGAGGATTGACGAATGGCACGTATCGCAGGGGTTAACATCCCGAACCACAAGCACACCGAAATCGGCCTGACGGCTATTTATGGTGTCGGCCGCTCGCGCGCTCGCAAGATTTGCGAGGCCACCGGTGTACCGTTTGACAAGAAGGTCAAGGATCTGACCGACGCCGACCTGGAAAAGCTTCGTGACGAAGTGGGCAAGGTCACGGTCGAGGGTGACCTGCGTCGTGAAACCACGATGAACATCAAGCGTCTCATGGACCTTGGTTGCTATCGTGGCATGCGTCACCGCAAGGGCCTGCCCATGCGCGGTCAGCGTACCCGTACCAACGCACGTACCCGCAAGGGTCCGCGCAAGGCCGGCGTGGCTCTGAAGAAGTAAAGCCGAAGGCAGAGGAAGAAACTAATGGCAAAAGGTCCGAATAACGCCGCTCGCGCGCGTAAAAAGGTCAAGAAGAACGTTGCCGACGGCATTGCGCACGTCCACGCCTCGTTCAACAACACCATCATCACGATCACCGACCGCCAGGGCAACGCCCTGTCGTGGGCGACCGCCGGTGGCCAGGGCTTCAAGGGTTCGCGCAAGTCGACCCCGTTCGCTGCCCAGGTTGCTGCCGAGAATGCCGGCCGCGTGGCGCAAGACCAGGGTATCAAGAACCTGGAAGTGCGTATCAAGGGCCCCGGCCCGGGGCGTGAATCGGCTGTCCGTGCGCTGAACGCGCTGGGCATCAAGATCGCTATCATCGAAGACGTCACGCCGATTCCGCACAACGGCTGCCGTCCGCCGAAGCGCCGCCGCATCTGAGCGTTGGCGTGTCCGGGCCGGCGGGTTTACCTGCCGGTTTCGGATATGGTAGTATCGCGCGTTGACCTGCTGCATCTGATGCGGCAGGTTTTCGTTTTGCGCGGCGGGAATGCTGCATTCAGCGCATTCAGAATGCCTGCGCATTGGAAAATGCTTTTTGCGTCGTACCCGGCAACGGGGCGCGCGTCATAAGCCCACCGTCCGTCACGGTCTCCGGGATTCCCGGTAGCACAGCGTTGGCGGACTCGCGGCGCGTCAAGACAGGCGCCGTGATCGAACAAAGGAAGACAACGTGGCACGTTATACCGGCCCGAAGGCCAAACTTTCCCGCCGTGAAGGCACCGACCTGTTCCTGAAGAGCTCGCGCCGTTCGCTGGCCGACAAGTGCAAGCTGGACAGCAAGCCGGGCCAGCATGGCCGCACCTCGGGTGCCCGCACCTCCGACTACGGCAACCAGCTGCGCGAAAAGCAGAAGGTCAAGCGCATCTACGGTGTGCTCGAGCGCCAGTTCCGCCGCTACTTCGCTGAAGCCGACCGCCGCAAGGGCAACACCGGCGAAAAGCTGCTGCAACTGCTGGAATCGCGTCTGGACAACGTGGTGTACCGCATGGGCTTCGGCTCGACCCGCGCTGAAGCGCGTCAGCTGGTGTCGCACAAGGCGATCCTGGTGAACGGCCAGGCCCTGAACGTGCCGTCGGCCCAGGTCAAGTCGGGCGACGTGATCTCCATCCGCGAGCAGTCGAAGAAGCAGGTGCGTATCGCTGAAGCTCTGTCGCTGGCCGAGCAGTCGGGCTTCCCGACCTGGGTTGCCGTGGACGCCAAGAAGTTCGAAGGTACCTTCAAGCAGGCTCCGGATCGCGCCGACATCGCCGGCGACATCAACGAAAGCCTGATCGTCGAACTGTACTCGCGTTAATCCGCCGGACCGCCGAACAGAACGGTTCGAGCTTGCGATTCCCGCAAGGCCTCTCTTACAGCCCGCCGCGCTATATGCGCGGTCGGGCTTATTGCCCATCGCGCGATGGGTCTTTCAGGTTCCAAACGTCAGCCTTATCGGTGTAACGAGCCGAGGGTATTGAAAAGGACAACCTAATGCAAACAGCACTCCTCAAGCCAAAAATCATCGCCGTCGAGCCGTTGGGCGATCATCACGCCAAAGTCGTGATGGAGCCGTTCGAGCGCGGCTACGGCCATACGCTCGGTAACGCCCTGCGTCGCGTGCTGCTGTCATCGATGGTCGGCTATGCCCCGACCGAAGTGACGATCGCTGGGGTGGTCCATGAATATTCCACCATCGACGGTGTGCAGGAAGACGTCGTCAACCTGCTGCTCAACCTGAAGGGTGTCGTGTTCAAGCTGCACAACCGCGACGAAGTCACGGTTTCGCTGCGCAAGGACGGTGAAGGCATCGTAACGGCGGCCGATATCGAGCTGCCGCACGATGTCGAGATCATCAACCCGAACCACGTCATCGCCCACCTGTCTGCCGGCGGCAAGCTGGACATGCAGATCAAGGTCGAGCAAGGCCGCGGCTACGTGCCCGGCAACGTGCGCAAGTTCGGCGACGAGTCGAGCAAGGTGATCGGCCGTATCGTGCTGGACGCCTCGTTCTCGCCGGTGCGCCGCGTGTCGTACGCCGTCGAGTCCGCTCGCGTGGAGCAGCGTACCGACCTGGACAAGCTGGTGATGAACATCGAAACCGACGGCGTGATCTCGCCCGAGGAAGCGATTCGCCAGTCGGCCCGCATCCTGGTTGACCAGCTGTCGGTGTTCGCCGCGCTGGAAGGCACCGAGTCCGCCGCCGAGGCCGCTTCGAGCCGCGCACCGCAGATCGATCCGATCCTGCTGCGCCCGGTCGACGACCTGGAGCTGACGGTGCGTTCGGCCAACTGCCTGAAGGCCGAAAACATCTACTACATCGGCGACCTGATCCAGCGTACCGAGAACGAGCTGCTGAAGACCCCGAATCTGGGTCGCAAGTCGCTCAACGAGATCAAGGAAGTCCTCGCCTCGCGTGGCCTGACTCTGGGCATGAAGCTCGAGAACTGGCCGCCTGCAGGGCTGGACAAGTAATTGCGGCGCGAGGCCCTGGCCTCGCGTTGCGGTAACCGCCCCGGTTTCGGCCGGGGCATGTATGACTACCGGCCCGCGTCCCGAGGTTTGCGCCAGGGGGCGATAGAAGAGCTGGTCAAACACTTCATCTGAAAGGAATCATCATGCGTCACCGTCATGGTTTGCGGAAACTGAACCGCACCTCGTCGCACCGTCTCGCGATGCTGCGCAACATGTCCAACTCGCTGTTCCAGCACGAGCTGATCAAGACCACCCTGCCCAAGGCCAAGGAACTGCGCAAGGTTGTCGAGCCGCTCATCACGCTGGCCAAGAAGGACACCGTTGCCAACCGCCGTCTGGCTTTCGCCCGTCTGCGCGACCGCGACATGGTCACGAAGCTGTTCAACGAACTGGGCCCGCGCTACAACGCTCGTCCGGGCGGCTACACCCGTATCCTGAAGTTCGGCTTCCGTCAGGGCGACAACGCGCCGATGGCGCTGGTCGAGCTGGTGGATCGTCCGGAAATCACCGAAGCTCCGGCCGAAGAAGCCGCTGAGTAAGGTCGAGTTCCAGCCCGTCTTCCGACGGGTTCGGACACACCGCTTACAATCGAGCCAGGCAATTTGCCTGGCTCTTTTGTTTTGTGCGCCAGGATTCGGAGGGGCCGCATGAAAGCCAGTGCCAGTTCACAACACGCCGCCGAGGGCGACGATGCGGCGGTCATCGCCGTACTGACCAACCTGCCCGATGCGGACACCGCGACGCGGCTTTCACGGGCCTTGCTCGAGGCGCGTGTGTGCGCGTGCGTGAACCGTCTTGCTCCGGTGCAATCCGAGTACTGGTGGCAGGGCAAGCTGGAGCAGGCGACTGAATGGCCTCTGCTGGCCAAGACGACGCGGGCGCGCTATGCGGCGCTTGAGGCGGTCATCCGGGCGAACCACCCCTATGATGTGCCCGAGATCATTGCGTGGCCCATCAGCCAGGGTTTCGGGCCTTATCTGGCGTGGGTGCGTGACGAAGTCGCCTGCGCCGTGGATGGTGCGGAATGAAAGCAGCGCCCCGCGTTACGAAAGCGACTGAAAAGATTCGGGACGGTCTATGAATATGGGTTTTGCTCTCTCCGAGCGATCAAACCGGTTGAGCTGGGCGCGGCATATTGCCGCAGTGCTGGCGATGATGGTGGCCTGGCTGTGCCTGGCTGCCGGTGCCAACGCGGCCACGGAAGAGGACTTCCTGCCGCCCGAGCAGGCCTTCCGCTTCGCCGCCCGGCAAGTGGACGCACGGACCATCGAAATCCGCTTCGACGTGGCCAGCGGGTACTACCTGTACCGCGAGCGCTTCGCCTTTGCCGTCCAGCCCGAAGCCGTACGCCTGGGCCAGCCCGAATTTCCACCCGGCAAGGTCAAGTTCGATGAGACCTTCGGCAAGGAGATGGAAACCTATCGCGACACCGTCGTCATCCGCGTGCCGGTGGAGTCTGCGCCCGCCGACGGCAAGTGGTCGCTGGTCGTGACGTCTCAGGGCTGCGCCGACAAGGGGCTGTGCTATCCGCCGATGGAGAGCGTCTACAAAGTGGGCGCCGTGTCGCTCGGCAGCCTGTTCGGCGGCACCCCGCGCAGCGAGTCGACGACTCCGCCGCGGGCTGTTGAGCCGGGTATCGCCGGTGCCACGCCCGCCGCACGCATCGACGAGAACGATCGCATTGCCGGTGTGCTTGCCAGCCGCAACCTCGGCATCGTCGCGGCACTCTTCTTCGGCCTGGGCCTGCTATTGACCTTCACGCCCTGCGTCCTGCCGATGGTACCGATCCTGTCGTCCATCGTGGTCGGGGAGCACGCCACGCGCAGTCGGGCGCTGGTGGTATCGCTGGCTTATGTCCTCGGCATGGCCGTGGTCTACACGGCGATCGGCGTGGCCGCGGGCCTGCTGGGCGAGGGCCTGGCCGCCGCCCTGCAGACGCCCGCTGTGCTCGTCGCGTTTGCAGGGTTGATGGTGGCACTCTCGCTGTCGATGTTTGGCCTCTATGAACTCCAGCTGCCGCAGCAGTGGCAGAACCGCCTGACGGCCACGTCGAACCGCCGGCGCGGCGGCCAGGTGGTCGGAGCCGCGGCCATGGGCGCGATCTCCGCGCTGATCGTGGGCCCTTGCGTGACGGCGCCACTGGCTGGTGCGCTGGCCTATATCGCCCAGACGCGCGACGCGCTGACCGGCGGCAGCGCGCTGCTGGCCATGGCGCTGGGCATGGGGGTTCCGCTGGTGCTGGTCGGGGTCGGCGCGGGCAATCTGCTGCCGCGCGCGGGGCGCTGGATGGAAGCCACCAAGCGCTTCTTCGGATTCCTGCTGCTGGGTGTGGCGATCTGGATGGTGACGCCCGTGCTGCCGGCATGGCTGATCATGGCGTTGTGGGCGGCGCTGTTGCTCGTTGCGGCGGTATTCCTCGGCGCGTTTGATGCACTGGGTGCTGAAGCGCGCGGCGTGGCACGGCTCGGAAAGGGGCTTGGCGTGCTGGCGGCGCTCGCTGGCGCCATCTTGCTACTGGGCCTGGCCTCTGGCGGACGCGATCCGCTGCAGCCGCTGGCGCATCTGAACCTGGCGCGCGGGACCGGCGCCGCGGCAGAAGCACCGGCTGGTCCTCAGGCGGTGCGTTTCGAGCGCGTCCGAAGCGTGGCGGAACTCGATGCGCGCGTGGCGCAGGCCGCAGCCGCAGGCAAGCCGGTGCTGCTCGATTTCTACGCAGACTGGTGTGTGAGCTGCAAGGAGATGGAGCGCATGACGTTCACCGATACCCGTGTGCGTTCGCGCATGTCGGAGATCGTGCTGCTGCAGGCCGATGTCACGGCCAACAACGCCGACGACAAGGCTCTGCTCAAGCGCTTCGGCCTGTTCGGGCCGCCTGGCATCATCCTGTTCGGCGCCGACGGCCGTGAACGGCCGGTGCGCGTGATCGGCTACCAGTCCGCCGGTCGCTTCCTCGAAAGCCTGGAGCGCGCGCTTGGCACGCGCCCCAGCACCTGAGCACTAGCGCTCCAACTGCCGCCCGAGCGCCCACACGGCGCCCAGTACCACCACGACCGCGCCCATCAACCCAAGCGACCACCAGAAGCCGTCGGGCTCGCGCAGCCACGGCATGCGTTCGAAGTTCATGCCGAAGACGCCGGTGATCAGCGTCAGCGGCATGAACAGCGCGGTGATCAGCGTCAGCGTGCGCATGGTGCGGTTGGTCCGGTGGGCCACCGCCGAGAAATGGATCTGGACGGCGGACTCGATCGAATCCTCCAGTCGCCGCGCGTGCGCCAGCACGCGCTGGATGTGTTCCATCAGGTCGTTGATGCGTACCAGCAGCATCTCATCGCGGCCTGGCGCCTTGCCGGCGGGATCGGTCGGGTCGCCGCTGTAGCGGTTGTCCAGGACGCTGTCGCGGAATTCCTGCAGGGCATCGCGCTGCTCTTCGCTCAGGTGCTCCAGCTTGCGCAGCTGGATGCGGGCATCGAGCAATCCTTCCCAGCTTGAAAAACTGCGGCGCGAATTGAG
The DNA here is from genome assembly GCF_057798895.1 of Cupriavidus sp. 22TCCZM04-2. Classification (NCBI taxonomy): domain Bacteria; kingdom Pseudomonadati; phylum Pseudomonadota; class Betaproteobacteria; order Burkholderiales; family Burkholderiaceae; genus Cupriavidus; species Cupriavidus sp. 22TCCZM04-2. The sequence continues at coordinate 70,219 of NZ_JBYOJS010000020.1, read as the reverse complement.
CAGCGCGCGCTGCCAGCGGTCCAGTTGCCGTGTGAGCGGCGCGCGCAACTCCAGGTAGCGGTCGACCATGGCGTTGAGCAGGCGCAGCATCAGGTCTTCGGGCCGGCTCGGCGGCCGCACGCCGTGCAACAGCGGCGCCTGTCCGTTTGCCCGGGGCGCGGCTTGTGGCCTTGGCGCCTGGCAAAGCTCCAGCAGGCGCTGGCGTACCTGGTCGATCGTGCGCGACGGACCGGGCCGGACGGTGACCAGCACATTGTCGAAGACGAAGAACGTGACCGGTTGCGTGTCGATCCGGGCCAGTGCCGGCAGGAAGCCGGGCGGATGGCGGCGCGGCTTTGGCGCGGCCCCGGCGGGAGCCGGTGCCGAACCTTCAGCCTCGGCAATGGCGCGGCTGGTCTCGAAAGTCAGCTTGCGGAAGATCACCATGTCGTACGCATGCGTCGTATCGAAGTACGACGGATGCGCGGTGTTGGTGGCGTCTACCAGATGCAGGTCCAGGATAGGCGCGCCGGTGAGCTGCCGCACGCTCTCGCGCCAGCTTTCCGGGGCCGCCGCGACCTCTTCGATCGGAAAATCGGCCCAGACGAAGCGGGCCGACGCGCTACCGGCGAGGAACGTGCCCGCCTCGGCCAGCGAGGCGAGCGGGTGAACCTGGCTGGCCGAGAAGCCTAGCAGCTCCATGTGGGCGACGTCGCTTCAGCCGGCAAGCAGGCGCGCGGCATCGCGCGCGAAATAGGTGAGGATGCCGTCGGCACCGGCGCGGCGGAAGGCCAGCAGCGATTCCATCATGACCTTGTCGTGGTCCAGCCAGCCGTTTTGCGCGGCGGCCTTGAGCATCGCGTACTCGCCGCTGACCTGGTAGACGTAGGTCGGGAAGCGGAACTCGTCCTTCACGCGGCGCACGATATCCAGATAGGGCATGCCGGGCTTGACCATCACCATGTCGGCGCCTTCCATGATGTCCTGGGCGACTTCGCGCAGGGCCTCGTCGGTGTTGGCCGGGTCCATCTGGTAGGTCATCTTGTTGCCCTTGCCCAGGTTGGCGGCCGAGCCCACGGCGTCGCGGAACGGGCCGTAGAACGCCGACGCGTACTTGGCCGAGTAGGCCATGATGCGCGTGTGGATGTGGCCTGCATCCTCCAGCGCCAGGCGCACGGCGCCGATGCGGCCGTCCATCATGTCGGACGGGGCGACGATATCCACGCCGGCTTCGGCCTGCACCAGCGCCTGGCGGACCAGGATCTCGACGGTCTGATCGTTGATCACGTAGCCGTTCTCGTCGAGCACGCCGTCCTGGCCGTGGCTAGTGTACGGATCGAGCGCCACGTCGGTGAGCACGCCAAGTTCGGGGAAGCGGTCCTTCAGGGCGCGCACCGCGCGCGGAACGAGCCCTTCGGCGTTAGTCGCTTCAATGCCGTCAGGGGTCTTCAGAGAGGGATCGATGACCGGGAACAGCGCGATGACCGGAATGCCCAGCTTCACGCAGTCTTCCGCCACCGGCAGCAGCAGATCGACGGAAACACGCTCCACGCCCGGCATGGACGCCACGGACTGGCGCTGGTTCTGCCCGTCCAGGATGAAGACTGGGTAGATCAGGTTGTCCGGCGACAGGCGGTGCTCGCGCATCAGGCGCCGCGAGAAGTCATCGCGACGCATGCGGCGGGGACGGTACTCTGGAAAGGCAGACATGGCAGCTTGAAGGGGGAGTTCAGGGAGGAATTATGCGCAAAGCGGCTCGTCCCCGGCGGGCGGCGGACGCGCCGGAGCGCGTAATGCAGAAAAACTAAACTTTTGAGTGTGCCCGCTATCATACTCGCGGACACCTTGCGTTGCGCCTCGCGCGGCGCGGTGTCCCCCGCTACTCCTCCCTGAGCGGGTACCCGCCCTGACCGGCGGGAAAGTTCGTCCCCGTTGCTTGCAACGGGGCTTTTTTTGTCCGTGCGAAACGCGTGCGTTACTCGGGCTTGCGTTGCTCGGAGGTGCCCGGCTCCGCAGGTGGCTGAGCCGGCGTCTGGGGTTGCGCTTCGGGCAGCGACAGCCAGCCTGCGATGACGCGCTGCGCTTCTTCGATGCCGCGGCGCTTCAGGCTGGAGAACAGCTGCGCGGTGAGCGGCACCGGCGTGCCCAGTTGCTCCGAGTAGCCGGCCAGGATCTGCCGCGTCTCGCGCAGGGCCTTGGCGTTTTCGCTGTTGGTCAGCTTGTCGGCCTTGGTGAGCAACACGTGAATCGGCTTTCCGGTGGGCAGGAACCACTCCACCATCTGGCAATCGAGATCGGTGAAGGGGCGGCGCGCATCCATCATCAGGATCAGGCCGGACAACTGGGTGCGGCTCTGCACGTAGTCGCTGAGCAGTCCTTGCCAGTGGAACTTGGCGGAGCCCGAGACCTCTGCGTAGCCATAACCCGGCAGGTCGACCAGGAAGGCAATCGGATCCGGCGCCTTGACCGGGGCCACCGTGAAGTAGTTGATATGCTGCGTGCGTCCCGGCGTGCGCGACGAAAAGGCCAGGCGCTTCTGGTTGCACAGGATATTGATGGCCGTCGACTTGCCGGCGTTGGAACGACCGGCGAACGCGACCTCCGGCACCGCGGTGGCGGGCAGGTCGCGCAGGTGGTTGACGGTCGTGAAGAAACGGGCCTGGTGTAGGAGGGACATGCGTCGAAGCGGGTGGGGCGGGTAGTTGCGGCCGGCGCGAATCGCGCGGGAGTGCAACGACGGTCACGCCGAGGTGGTAAGGCTGGCGGCACGGAATCGGCCAGGCCACCGGAGGTTGATCTTGCACAGGCACAGGGCGGCCATGGCATCAATCCGGCACATTATTTATTGTACAATACGCCGGTTTACGGTCTCCTGAACGGGTGACGCAGGGCATCCATGGCCGCGTTGCCGGTGACCCGATCCATCCGGACGGGAGCCGTGTTTGCCGTTTCATCGCGAGCGGCGCCAGGAAAGGCGGGGTCTGCTGCCTGGCGCACCGGTTAACCTGGAATTTCCGGTTGCCACGACCACGATGCCAGGCCTTGCAAGGGTGCGTCCTCACCGCCCGCAAAGCGCCTGCCGGCATGCACTACGGTATTCAAAAACAATTCAGACAAGGTGTGCGAATGAACCGCATTGCGAAGCTTCTGGGTGTCCTGGTGCTGGCCCTGCCTGCAACCGCCATGACCGGTCTGGCTTTTGCCTCCGAGCAAGCCGCCGTGAAGGCGGATCCGGCAAAGGGCGAAACGCTTTATACGCAGGGTGCGCCCGATCGCAATGTTCCCGCCTGCCTGAGCTGCCACGGCGCCAACGGCAACAGCGGTGCCGCCGCTAATCCCAAGCTGGCGGCGCAGCATCCTGAATACGTCCACAAGCAACTCGCCAACTTCAAGGACAAGTCGCGCAACAACGCGATCATGTCGCCGCTGGCTGGTTCGCTGAACGATCAGGAAATGAAGGACATCGGCGCCTATCTCGCCAAGCAGCCGATCAAGCCGGCCACGGCCAAGAACAAGGACACCATCGAGGCAGGCCAGAAAATTTACCGCGCCGGTATCGCCGCCAAGGGCGTGCCGGCCTGTGCCGCCTGCCATGGCCCCACCGGCGCCGGCATTCCGGCCCAGTACCCGCGCATTGGCGGCCAGTGGTCCGATTACACCGAAGCCCAGCTCGTGGCATTCCGCCAGGGCACCCGCAAGAACAATCCGGTGATGACAACGATCGCCGCCAAGATGTCGGACGCCGAGATCAAGGCCGTGGCGGACTACGTCGCCGGCGTTCGCTAAGTCGTTCCGCGCCGGCCCGACGGTTGGCCTGCCGCTCCGCGCATGCGGAGCATGAAGCAGGATGCAACCGATGGCCTCGGCAACAATCGAAGAGGGTGGCCTGCTTGCAAAGCATGTCCACCCTTTTTTATTTCAAAGCTTATTGCTGCACATCACATGTCGACCGCTTCCACTTCAGGCCTGCACCTGAAGACCCCACACCGCGTGTTGCGCGACGCGGTCGAATTGTTGTCCTCGATGCGCTTTGCGATCACCCTGCTGACGGTGATCGCCATTGCCAGCGTGGTCGGTACCGTACTCAAGCAGAACGAGCCGTACCCGAACTATGTGAACCAGTTCGGGCCGTTCTGGGCCGATGTCTTCCACGCATTGTCGCTGCAGAAGGTCTATGGCTCGTGGTGGTTCCTGCTGATCCTGGCCTTCCTGGTCGTGTCGACGTCGCTGTGCCTGGTGCGCAACGCGCCCAAGATGATCGTCGACATGCGCTCCTGGAAGGATCATGTGCGCGAGCGCAGCCTGCGCGCCTTCCACCACCGCGGCGAATTCGAGGCGGCACGTCCGCGTACCGAAGCCGTCGCCCGCGTGAATGCGCTGCTGCAAAACCGCGGCTACCGCACCCGACAGGTCCAGCATGAGGGCGCGACGCTGCTGGCCGCAAAGGCCGGTGCGGCCAACAAGCTCGGCTATATCCTGGCGCACACCGCGATCGTGGTGATCTGCATTGGTGGCCTGCTCGACGGCGACATGCTGATCCGCGCCCAGATGTGGTTCGGCTGCAAGACGCCGATCCGCGGCAACGCAGTCATCAGCGAGATTCCGCCGGAGCATCGCCTGTCGGCGGCCAACCCGGGCTTCCGGGGCAATGCCTTCGTGCCCGAAGGCTCGACCGTATCCACGGCCATCCTGAACATTGCCGATGGCGCGCTGGTACAGGACCTGCCGTTCAACATCACGCTCAAGAAGTTCACGGTCGATTTCTACCCGACCGGCATGCCCAAGCTGTTCGCGTCGGATGTGATCGTGACCGACCGCGCCACCGGCAAGCAGACGCATGCGACGGTGAAGGTCAACGAGCCGCTGATCGTCGATGGCGTGGCGATCTACCAGTCGAGCTTCGAGGACGGCGGTTCGCAGTTGAAGTTCGTTGGCTATCCGATGCAAGGCAACAGCCACGGCACGTTCCCGTTCGCCGGTACCGTCGGTGGCAACACGCCGCTGACCACCACGGGTACGGCGGCCGACAAGGACGGCCTGACGGTGGAGTTCAGCGACTTCCGCCTGATGAATATCGAGAACGTCACCGATGCCTCGGGCAAGCCCGATGCACGTGGCGTGGCGCGCAAGTCGTTCAACGAGACGCTCGAGTCGCACCTCGGCGCCGCGGCCAACACGCAGAAGGAAAAGACGCTGCACAACGTCGGCCCGTCGGTGCAGTACAAGCTGCGCGACCGCAATGGCCAGGCGCGCGAGTACAACAACTACATGGTGCCGGTGCAGCTCGACGGCCAGTCCGTGTTCCTGGCCGGCATGCGGGAGTCGCCGAACGAGCCGTTCCGTTACCTGCGCATCCCCGCCGACGACCAGGGCAGCGTGGCCGACTGGATGCGCCTGCGCGCCGCCCTGCAGGACCGCGGACTGCGTGGCGAGGCGGCACGCCGCTTCGCGCTGGCGTCGATGCCCGGCGCGGATAAGGCCGACCTTCGCGGCCAATTGGCGGAAAGCGCCCTGCGCGCGCTGGACCTCTTTGCCGGCGCCACCCGCCCCAGCCCGGACGCTCCGCCGGGCGGCTTCACGGCGATCGCCGCGTTCCTCGAAAAATCGGTCCCGGCGGCAGAGCAGCAAAAGGCAGCCGATGTCCTGCTGAAGATCCTCAATGGCTCGATGTGGGAACTGTGGCAACTCGCCCGCGCGCAGGACAAGCAGCCGGTGGTGCCCAACAGCGCCCAGAGCGGGGCGTTCCTGCAGCAGTCGATCAACGCCCTGTCGGACAGTTTCTTCTATGGCGCGCCGGTTTTCCTGCAACTCGACGACTTCAAGGAAATCAAGGCCAGCGTGTTCCAGATGACCCGTGCGCCGGGCAAGAACATCGTGTATCTTGGGTGTCTGCTGCTGGTGCTGGGCGTGTTCTCGATGTTCTATATCCGGGAGCGCAGAGTGTGGGTCTGGATCAAGGATCCTGGACATCATGCGGATGCCACTGCACCGGCCGCGCCAACGGCGCCATCCGATGCGGCAGTGCCTGGCAGCCATGTGCTGATGGCCATGTCGACCCAGCGCCGCACCCTGGACTTCGAGAAGGAATTCGTCGCCTTGCGCGACGACATCGGCCGCGCGGCCGGGGCCGACCAGGACGCCCCGGCGCAGGCGCAGCATTGAACCCGTCGGGCCGGGCGGTGGCGATCCTCGCCAGCCGCCGCCCGGCCTTCGTTGCGCAGCCAAAGGCTGTGCGCAGATCGCAGGTAACGCTATGTCTTCAAACGTGAACCAGGCCGCCCGGCCGGCCATGCGGCCGGCAACCCCTGCCGCTTCCGGCGCCGCGGACGAGGCCTATCTTGAACCTTCCTTCCTGCGCCGCCTCACGTGGCTCGACTGGGCCTTTGCGGTGCTGCTCGCGGTCGGTGCCGGCGTGGCGCTGTCGCGCTATGGCCAGTGGATGAACGGCTATGACAAGGCCGTGCTGATCGCGTCGGTGCCGACGTTCGCTCTGCTCGGCTGGCACTGGAAGCCGGTGCGAGCCCTGATGCCTGGGCTGGCCATCCTGGCGCTGTTCGCCGTGCAGCTCTATCAGGGCCAGCTCGCGCGGGCCGACCAGGCTTTCTTCCTGAAGTACTTCCTGTCGAGCCAGTCGGCCATCCTGTGGATGAGCGCGCTGGTGTTCCTGTCCACGCTGTTCTACTGGGTGGGCCTGGCGACGCGCTCGGCCACCGGCTACAGCATCGGCAGCAAGCTGTGCTGGGCGGCCGTGGTACTGGGCTTCACCGGTTTGCTCGTGCGCTGGTACGAGTCGTACCTGATCGGCACGGACATCGGGCATATCCCCATCTCGAACCTCTATGAAGTGTTCGTGCTGTTCACGCTGATCACGTCGCTGTTCTACCTCTACTACGAAGGGCGCTACGCCACGCGCGCGCTCGGCCCGTTCGTGATGCTCGTGGTATCGGCCGCGGTCGGCTTCCTGCTGTGGTACACGGTCAGCCGCAATGCGCAGGAGATCCAGCCGCTGGTGCCGGCGCTGCAAAGCTGGTGGATGAAGATCCACGTACCGGCCAACTTCATCGGCTATGGCACGTTCGCGCTGGCGGCGATGGTCTCGGTGGCCTACTTGCTCAAGCAGCGCGGCATCCTGGCCGAGCGCCTGCCCTCGCTCGAAGTGCTGGACGACGTCATGTACAAGGCGATCGCGGTCGGCTTTGCCTTCTTCACCATCGCGACGATCCTCGGCGCGCTCTGGGCTGCCGAGGCCTGGGGTGGCTACTGGAGCTGGGATCCGAAGGAGACCTGGGCCCTGATCGTCTGGCTGAACTACGCGGCATGGCTGCACATGCGGCTGATGAAGGGACTGCGCGGCACGGTGGCGGCATGGTGGGCGCTGACGGGCCTGCTGGTGACTACCTTTGCCTTCCTGGGCGTCAACATGTTCCTGTCGGGCCTGCATAGTTACGGCGAATTGTGATGATTGCGCTGCTTGCTTAGCAAAAAGACCTGTCCGATGGGCAGGTTTTTTTTGCCCTCATGGAATAAAGGCATCACATCCGGTGTTTACTTGAGGAACGGTGCCGGCTGGCGGCACCGGTCCGCATGGAGAAAAACATCATGGCAAGTCTGCGTCGTCCTATCGCTGCATCGCTGGTTCGTCCTGCCGCACTGGCCCTTGGCTGTGCATCCGTCCTGCTGGCCGCCTGTTCGGGCATGGGTGGCATGGGCGGTGCCGGAAGCATGCCTCCCACCGTCAAGGTGACCGACGGCGTGCTGACCGATCCGCAAGGCCTGACGCTGTACACGTTCGACCGCGATATGAAGGACAGCGGCAAGAGCGCCTGCAACGGCCCATGCGCGACCAACTGGCCGCCGCTGATGGCGGCACCCGGCACCGCTGCTTCGGGCAGCTACACCATCATCACGCGTGATGATGGCGGCAAGCAGTGGGCCTACCGCGGCATGCCCCTGTATCGCTTTGCCAAGGATGCCAAGCCCGGTGACCGCGTGGGCGACAACGTCAACAACGTCTGGCACGTCGCCAAGCCCTGACGGTCAGCAACGGATTGAGTCCGGCACGGCATGGACGGGTTTGAAGGCCAGCTGGTAGCGCTGGCGCCGCGGCTGCGGCGCCACGCGCGTGGCCTGACCAGGGACGCGGCGCTGGCTGACGACCTGGTGCAGGACACGCTGGAGCGCGCGTTGCGCTACCGCTGGCGTTTTCGCTTGCGCCCGGGAGCGTGGTGGGGCGATGGCGCCGATGGCCTGCTGCCCTGGCTACTCACGCTGATGCACCGCTTGCGCCTGAACACGGTGCGGCGCAAGGAGTTGGTGGTGAGCACCGAGACCCTGCCGGACGTCAGTGCCCCGGTTACCGACCCCGGCCTGCGGCGCGACTTGCTGCAGGCGCTCGCGGAACTGCCCGAGGCCCAGCGCGCGGTGTTGTTGCTGGTCAGCCTTGAGCAGTTCACCTATGCCGAGGCCGCACAGGTGCTGAATGTTCCGGTGGGCACCGTGATGTCCCGCCTGGCACGAGCGCGCGAGCACATGCGCGCCCTCCTGGACGGCGCGCGTCAGCCGGCACCAGCCGCGGAGGCCGGTACGACGCTGCAGCGAGTGAAATGATGTCCCCGATCCACGAAGCTGACCTGCATGCCTACGCCGACGGCCAACTGAGCGGCCGCCGCCGCGCGGCCGTGGAGGCGTATCTCGCTGAACGGCCCGAGGTTGCGGCACGCGTGGCGGCGTGGCGCCGCCAGGGCGAGGCATTGCATGGCGCGCTCGATGGCGTGCTCAATGAGCCTGTGCCACTCGCGGCCTTGCCGGAACCGCTGCGCAATGGCACCCCGAGGCGAGATAGCGCAGGAAGTGGCTGGCGCACGGCATGGATCGCCGCGTGCGCCTCGGTTGCCTCGCTGGCCATGGGCGGCGCGGTTGGCTGGCTCGCGCACGGCCGCATGGCTGATGGTGTCAGCGTGGCCATGGCGCCGGGCGAGCGCTTCGCGCGCGACGCGTTGGTGTCACACGTGGTCTATGCGCCCGAAGTCCGCCATCCTGTGGAGGTGCCGGCCAGCGACGAAGCCCATCTGATCGCATGGCTGTCCAAGCGGCTCGGCGCTCCGCTTCAGGTGCCGGACCTGCGTCCGCAGGGTTTTCACCTGATCGGTGGCCGCCTAGGCGTGGCCGAAGGCGGCCCATCCGCCATCCTGATGTACGAATCCGATGACGGTACGCGCCTGTCGCTGCAGCTGCGCCGCATGGCGCAAGGCACGCCAGATACCGGCTTCCGACTTGAGCGGATGCCCCAGGCTGCTCCCGCCAAGGGGGCCGGCGCCATGGCGTTCTACTGGATTGACCGCAGCCTGGGCTTCGCGCTGGCCGGGCAGGTCGATCGCGCGCGGCTGCTGACCGTGGCGCAGTCCGTGTACCAGCAATACCAGAGCCAGGGAGGATAGGCATACCGGCCTCGAACCCACAGCAAAAAGACTGTCAGGAATGGCCTGCACTATCCGACCAAGGGAAAGTCCAATTCCCGGGCCGTTCGAAGCATCAAGGATCAACCATGCTGATTCCCTCCCCGAAGTGGTTGCGCGGTGACGATATCGCCGCCTCCGACATCACGCCGCGCCACGTGTTCGCCGCACGTCGTCGGCTGCTGGCGCTCGCGGCTGCCGGTACCGCCGGTACCGCGCTGGGCCCGTGGTTTGCGCGCGAAGCGCGCGCCCAGCAGGGCCAGCACGGGGCGAAGCTGGCTGCCACCGTCAACAAGGCCTACGTCGTGACGGAGAAGCGCACGCCCTTCGAGGACGTGACGACGTACAACAATTTCTACGAATTCGGCACCGACAAGTCCGACCCGTCGCGCAACGCCGGCACGTTGCGGCCACGCCCCTGGCAGGTGGCGGTGGAAGGGCTGGTGAAGAAGCCCAAGGTCTACGACCTCGATGAGCTGCTGAAGCTTGCGCCGATGGAAGAGCGCGTCTACCGCCTGCGCTGCGTGGAGGGCTGGTCGATGGTGATTCCGTGGATCGGCTATCCGCTGGCCGAGCTGATCCGGCGCGTGGAGCCGCAGCCGGGTGCGAAGTACGTGCAGTTCATCACGCTGGCCGACAAGAAGCAGATGCCCGGCGTCAGCAGCTCGGTGCTGGACTGGCCCTACAGCGAAGGTCTTCGTATGGACGAGGCCATGCACCCGCTCGCGCTGCTGACGTTTGGTCTCTATGGCGAAGTCCTGCCGAACCAGAACGGCGCACCGGTGCGCATGGTGCTGCCGTGGAAGTATGGGTTCAAGAGCGCCAAGTCGATCGTGAAGATCCGCTTTCTCGACAAGCAGCCGCCGACGAGCTGGAACCTGGCGGCGCCGCAGGAGTACGGCTTCTACTCCAACGTAAACCCGGAAGTGGATCATCCACGCTGGAGCCAAGCCACCGAAAGGCGCATTGGCGAGGACAGTGGCGGTGGCGGCTTTGCTGCGTTGTTCGCGCCCAAGCGCAAGACGTTGCCGTTCAACGGCTACGGCCAGCAGGTGGCGTCGCTGTATCAGGGCATGGATCTGAGGAAGTTTTTCTGATGGGCCGCGCTGACATGACGGTCTCGCAGCCGGCTTCCCCGCGTACGGCGGGCGCGGCACCGGGCGGCAATTCCAGCGGTCTGGCAGCGCTGCCGCAGTCGCAGGTGCGCATCATCAAGGTCGCCATCTGGCTGCTGGCGATGCTGCCTTTTGTGCGTCTGCTTTACCTCGGCGCGACCAGCCAGTTCGGCGCGAACCCGCTGGAGTTCGTCACGCGATCCACCGGCACCTGGACGCTGGTGATGCTGTGCGTGACGCTGGCGGTTACGCCGCTGCGCCGCCTGACAGGCTGGAGCTGGCTCGTGCGGATGCGGCGTATGCTGGGCCTGTTCGCGTTTTTCTATGGCCTGCAGCACTTCCTGCTGTGGATCGGCGTCGACCGTGGGTTTGACCTCGCCTACATGCTGAAAGACGTGGCCAAGCGGCCGTTCATCACGGTGGGCTTCACGGCCTTTGTGCTGATGATTCCGCTGGCGCTGACGTCGACCAACGGCATGGTGAAGCGTCTGGGCGGCAAGCGCTGGCAGGCGCTGCACAAGTCGGTGTATGCGATCGCGGTGCTGGCCATCCTGCACTACTGGTGGCATAAGGCCGGCAAGAACGACTTTGGCGAGGTGTCGATCTACGCCGCGGTGGTATTCGTGCTGCTCGGGCTGCGCCTGTGGTGGCGCTGGAGGCCGGCCGCCCGCTGATGGGGCGGGCCGGGACCGCGGGCAGAATCAGTCCTGCAGCAGGCGTTCGTCGCGGAACAGGTCTTCCACCAGTTCGCGCTCGCGCACCACGCGGACCTTGTTGCCGTCGACCATGACTTCGGCCGCGCGCGGACGGGTGTTGTAGTTGGAGCTCATCGTGAAGCCGTAGGCACCCGCCGACATCACCGCCAGCAGATCGCCGGGCTGCACGGCCAGCGCGCGGTCGCGGCCGAGCCAGTCGCCCGATTCGCACACGGGGCCCACGATGTCGTAGGTCACCGCCGGCGCGCTGCTGGCCAGCACCGGTTCGATACGGTGGAAGGCCTCGTACATGGCCGGGCGCGCCAGGTCGTTCATCGCGGCATCGACGATGCAGAAGTTTTTGGCCTCGCCGGGCTTGAGGAATTCCACCTGGGTCAGCAGCACCCCGGCGTTGCCGACGAGCGAGCGGCCCGGCTCGAACAGCACTTCACGATGACCATGGCCGCGTGCCGCCACGCGATCGAGCAGCGTGGTGGCAAAGGCCGTGATGTCCGGCGGGGTCTCGTCGTCGTAGGTGATGCCAAGGCCGCCGCCGACGTCGATGTGCTCGAGGACGATGCCCTCGCGCTCCAGCGCTTCGACCACGTCGAGCACCTTGTCGAGTGCTTCCAGGTACGGCGCGACTTCGGTGATCTGTGAACCGATGTGGCAGTCGATGCCGGTGACTTCGATATGCGGCAGTGCCGCGGCCGTGCGGTACGTGGGCAGCACCTGCTCGAACGCGATGCCGAACTTGTTGCCCTTCAGGCCCGTGGAGATGTACGGGTGCGTCCTGGCATCGACATCCGGGTTGATGCGCAGCGACACGCGCGCGCGCTTGCCAACCTGTCCGGCCACCGCATTGAGGCGATCCAGTTCGGGGATCGACTCGACGTTGAAGCAGCGCACGTCATGCGCCAGCGCCAGTTCCATTTCCGCCGCGCTCTTGCCTACGCCCGAGAACACCACCTTGCGCGGATTACCGCCGGCGGCCAGCACGCGCTTGAGTTCGCCGCCCGAGACGATGTCGAAGCCCGCGCCGAGTTTGGCGAAGACCTGCAGGACCGCCAGGTTCGAGTTGGCCTTCATGGCGTACTGTACCTGCGCCTTGCGGCCCTGGCAGGCGGCGGCGTAGGCCTGGTAGGCGGCCGTCAGCGCCGCGCGCGAGTACACGTAGGTCGGCGTGCCGAACTCTGCGGCGATCTGTGCCAGCGGTACCTGCTCGGCAATAAGGGCGCCGTCCTGGCGATGGAAAAATGCGGTCATGGTTACCTGGTGGTGGGGGCGTCGGACTCGGACTTGCCCGGGGGCGTGGCGGGGGCTGCCGGGACCGGCAGCGTCGCGTCGGCATGGCCGAGGCCCGGGTCGGGCACCGCCGGAGCGGTCGGCTCAGGCGGCCGCTTGGGCATGGTCAGCGGCCCGCGAATGCCGCATCCGCCCAGCAGGGGCATCGCAAGGCCGGCGGCAAACGCCGATACAATCGCAACACGACGGAGCATCGGGTCGTCCTTGAAAGCGGTTGGGAAAGCTGTCGGACCGGCAGCCGGCGTGTCGTACGCGGCCGCCGCCAGAGTTCCAGGGCATGGCCGGAATCCGGAAATCCTCAACAAAAAAGCCGGTCACTGCAAGTGCTCCATGCGATGTCCCCCGTGGCATGGCAAGGCGGACAGCGCTGGCGCCGGCGGTCTTGGAGTTTAGCATGCCCCCCTTGAGCGAAAGCGAGTTCCTGGCCCTGGCGGCCAGGGAGCTGGACCGCATCGAAGCCACGGTGGAAGCCGCAGCGGACGCGGCCGACGCCGACATCGAAATCAGCCGGACCGGCAACGTGATGGAACTGGAATTCGAGAACGGCTCCAAGATCATCATCAACAGCCAGGCGCCGATGCAGGAGCTGTGGGTTGCGGCGCGTTCGGGCGGCTTCCATTTCCGCCGCGATGGCGAGCGCTGGGTCGATACGCGCAGCGGTAACGAGCTGTACGCCGCGCTGTCCGGCTACGTGAGCCAGCAGGCGGAAGCCACGCTCAAGCTCGGCTGACGCGCAGCGAAGCGAGTCGCCCAATGAAAAAGCCGGCCCAGTGTGGCCGGCTTTTTCTTGCCTGGTTGGCCGCGCTCAGGCGCCGCCGAACATCTCCAGGATCTTCTTCTTCTCTGCCTCGACATCGGCCGGCGAACGCGTGCTTTCCTCCGGCTTGCCCGGCCACGGATCGCCCAGGCCGACCGAAGCCACGCCGGCGCCGCTGGCATTCTCCTCGAAGGTCCAGTCGCCGCCAGCCATGACGACGCCTTCCGGCGCCGGCCGTTCGGGACTTTCCGGCACGCCCTTGAGCATCTTGCCCATGTAGCCAACCCAGATCGGCAAGGCCAGGCCGCCACCGGTCTCGCGCACGCCCAGGCTCTTGGGCTGGTCGTAGCCCATCCAGGCGATCGCCACCAGGTTTGGCGTGTAGCCGGCGAACCAGGCATCCACGGCATCGTTGGTCGTACCGGTCTTGCCGGCGAGGTCGTTGCGGCCCAGGCGCTGCTTGGCGGCGTTGGCCGTGCCCATGCGCACCACGTCGCGCAGCATGGTGTCGGCGATGAACGCCGTGCGTGCGTCGAGCACGCGCACCGCATCGCTGCCGGCACGTTGCGGCTGCGTTTCGGAGAGCACCTTGCCGCGCGCATCGACCACCTTCTGGATCAGGTACGGGTTGACGCGGTAGCCGCCGTTGGCGAAGACCGAGTAGGCGCCCGCCATCTGCAGCGGCGTGACGCTGCCCGCGCCAAGCGCCATCGGCAGGTAGGCCGGATGCTTGTCGGCCTCGAAGCCGAAGCGGGTAATGAAGTCCTGCGCGTATTGCGTGCCGATCGCACGGAGGATGCGCACCGACACCAGGTTCTTCGACTTGGCCAGCGCGCGGCGCATGGTCATGGGGCCTTCGAACTTGCCGTCATAGTTCTTCGGCTCCCACACCTGGCCGCCCGTGTCCGGGCCGATCGTCAGCGGTGCGTCATTGATGACGGTGGCCGGAGAGAAGCCCTTTTCCAGTGCGGCCGAATAGATGAACGGCTTGAAGCTGGAACCAGGCTGGCGCCAGGCTTGCGTCACATGGTTGAACTTGTTGCGGTTGAAGTCGAAGCCGCCGACCATCGAGCGGATCTCGCCATCCTGAGGATTGATCGAGACGAAGGCCGCCGAGACTTCGGGGAGCTGCGTCACCGTCCACTGGCCCTTTTCGTCCTGTGTCACGCGGATGATGGCGCCGGGGCGGATCTTGGTCTTCGGTTGCGCGTTGGCCGACAGCGACGGCGCGATAAAGCGCAGCGCCGAACCTTCGATGGTGGCCACCTCGCCCGACAGCAGCGTGGCTTGCACCTGGCGCGACGACACGCTCGTTACCACGGCGGAGCGCAGGTCGTCGCTGCCCGGGTGCTCGACCAGCGCGTCGTCGATGGCCTGCTCGCGGTCAGCCTGGTCCGAGGGCAGGTCGATAAAGGCTTCCGGGCCGCGGTAACCGTGCTTGCGCTCGTAGTTCATGATGCCCGCGCGTACCGACTCGTACGCGGCGTCCTGGTCGGGCTTGGTCAGCGTGGTGTAGACCGTGAGTCCGCGCGTGTAGGTTTCCTCGCGGTATTGCGCGTACATCAGCTGGCGCACGATCTCGGCCACGTACTCGGCGTGCGTCGAGAACTCGTTGCCTTCCGTGCGGACCTTCGGCGCTTCGCGCAAGGCCTGGTCATACTGCTCGGGCGTGATATAGCGCAGGTCGCGCATGCGCTGCAGGATGTACTCCTGGCGTACCTTTGCGCGCTTGGGGTTCACCACGGGGTTGTAGGCGGACGGTGCCTTGGGCAGGCCGGCCAGCATCGCGGCCTCGGCCGGCGTGACGTCGCGCACCGACTTGCCGAAATAGACGCGCGCGGCGCTGTCGAAACCGTAGGCGCGCTGTCCCAGGTAGATCTGATTCATGTACAGCTCGAGGATCTGGTCCTTGGACAGGTTCGCCTCGATCTTGTACGCGAGCAGCATCTCGTAGATCTTGCGCGTGTAGGTCTTCTCGCTGGACAGGAAGAAGTTGCGCGCCACCTGCATGGTGATCGTCGAAGCGCCTTGGGACAGCCCGCCGCGCAGGTTGGCCAGGCCCGCCCGCATCACGCCGACGAAGTCCACGCCGCCGTGCTCGTAGAAGCGGTCGTCCTCGATCGCCAGCACGGCCTTCTTCATCACGTCGGGGATCTCGGCGATGGGCACGAAGTTGCGGCGCTCCTCGCCGAACTCGCCGATCAGGACGTTGTCCGCGGTGAAGATGCGCAGCGGAATCTTGGGCCGGTAGTCCGTGATGGTATCGAGCGACGGCAGGTTGGGCGCGGCCACCAGCAGCGCATAGCCCAGCAGCAGCGCGACCGCCACGATGCCAGCGACGATCAGGCCGACCACCCAGAACGTGAGCCGTGCCCAGAGCGGGCGGCGGGCAGGGAGGGACGGCTTCTGTTGTGCTGTGGCCATAAGGGAAAAACCTAGTCAGGAGTGCGGGGGATTATATCTTCCGGGATAGCGGCGACTTCCCATGCAGTGGCGCCAGCGACGCTACTGCGCTGTTACAAGATGTAATGTCCTGGATACCGGCAGTTTGCGCCGAACTACGAGCAGAAAAAAGGCTGGGATGGGAACCCGACGACCGTGGGGTTTTGGCAACGCTTTGTAGGAGCCGTCGCAAAAATAAAAGCGTGGCCAGACCGGCACATTGCCAGCACTGCCGCTTTTTGTGAGAATCGCCCAACATAAAAGAGCAAAAACGTTTCATCGAGAAACATGGCTCGCCCGATTAGAGCAGTCAAGCCAGGGGTGAGTTCAAAAGTCAGGGGGTCACCTTGCGACGGGGCATTTTGTCGGGGCTTCTGCGCCGGACTACGGTCGGCGTGGATATCGGGTCGTCCAGTGTCAAGGTAGTCGAGCTGTCCGTGGGGGGCAGCAAACATGACTACCGGCTGGAGAAATGTGCCAGCGAACTGCTGGACCGTAATGCCGTTGCCGATGGCAACGTGGTCAATATCGAGGCGGTCGGCATTGCGCTCAAGCGCGCGCTTGGCAAGGCCGGCATTCGCACCAAGGACGTGGTGCTCGGCGTGCCTTCGATGCTGACCGAATCCCAGACGGTCAGTCTGCCGGACAACCTGTCCGAAGACGAACTCTATTCCCAGGTCGAATCCGAGGCGCACCGGCTTTATCCGCCGTCGCAGACGGTGAATTTCGACTTCGCCGTGATCGGCCCGAGCGAAACCGAGGGCGGTATCGGCGTGCGCGTGACCGCAGCCAACAGCGATCGCGTGCAGGAGCGCGTCACCGCCGCCGAGATGGCAGGCCTGCGCCCGCAGGTCATGGACGTCGAGGAATACGCGGTGCAGCGGACCATCGTGCAGATGCTCGGCGTGCCTAGCGACATGTCCGAAGCCGACGCGCGCGCGCTGCCCGTGGTGGCCGTCGTTCACCTGGGCGGCAGCCGTTCCAAGGCCATCTTCTACCAGGGCTGGAAAGAGCTGTACGAGCAACCCCTGAACAGCTACGGCGACCAACTCACGCAGAGCGCCGCGCGCATGTTCACGCTCGACGCGCTCAAGGCCGAGATCAAGAAGCGCAAGAACACGCTGCCGGAAGCCTGGCGCGCCCAGCTGCTCAAGCCGTCGCTCGAAGCGCTGGCCATGGAAGTGCAGGCCGCGGTGGGCAACTTCATCGCGAGTTCGAGCCTCGGCCGGGTCGACGAGATCCTGCTGTCGGGCGGCCATGCGTCGCTGGTCGGCGTGCAGGCGGCCATCCAGCAGCAGACCCAGATCACCACCACGCTGGCGAACCCGTTCGCCAACATGGTCACCAACGGCAAGGTCAACGAGCGCTACCTGCAGCGTGACCTGCCGGCGTATATCGTCAGCGCCGGACTGGCATTGCGCGGCCTGCAATAACGCACCCCGGGGGAATCCGAATGTCAACGAACACGCTCCCGTCGGTCAACCTGCTGCCTTACCACGAAGCCCGCAAGGCTGCCCGACGCAAGCGCGTCTACGGGATCCTTGGCGGCGCCGCCGCGGGTGGGGCGCTGGTGGTGCTGCTGGGCGGGCTTTATATCGACCGCCAGACCGAATCGGTGGTCGCGCTGAACCAGGTCCTGGCCGCGGAAAACGCCCGGCTGGACGGGCAGATCCGCGAAGTCAACACACTCAAGAAAGACATCGAGGCGCTGCTGCAACGCCAGCAGGCCGTGGAAAGCCTGCAGACCGAACGCAACCGCCCGGTGCAACTGCTTGAAGAACTGGTGCGCCAGGTGCCGGAAGGCGTCTACCTGACCAGCCTGAAGCAGACCGGCGAGACCTTCACGATTGCCGGCGTGGCGCAGTCCAACGAGCGCATTTCAGAGCTCTTGCGCAATGTTGGCACGGTGCCCTGGCTCGACAAGGCCGAACTGGTCGAGTCCAAGGCGGTGACGATGACCAACAACCTGCGCGAGCAGCGCCGCCTGTTCGATTTCTCCATGCGCTTCGCCTACCGCGCTCCCGAAACGCCGGCCGACAAGAACAAAGGTCCGGCCCAACCGGCTCAGGCGCCGGCAGCCAACGGAAAGGCCTGATCATGGCGCTCAACTCCGAAATCAACCTGTCGGACCTCGCAGGCCAGTTCCGCGGGCTCAACATGAACGAGCCCGAGACCTGGCCGATGGCGCCGCGCGTGGCTTTCGCCATCGCGGCGGCGGCAGTGGTGCTGCTGCTCGGGTGGCAGTTCTACTGGAGCGGGAAGTCCGAAGAGCTGGACCGCCAGCGCGCCGAACAGGAGACCCTCAAGCAGGCCTACCAGTCCAAGGTCGCGCAAGTGGCCAACCTCGAGGCGCTGCGTGCGCAGAAAAAGCAGGTCGAGCAGCGCGTCGCGCAGCTTGAACGCCAGCTTCCGAACAAGACCGAAATGGATGCGCTGCTGGCCGACGTCAACCACGCCGGCGTGGCGCGTGGCCTGCAGTTCGAACTGTTCAAGCCGCAAGCCGCCGTGCTCAAGCCTTACTTCGCCGAGATCCCGGTGAACCTGAAGGTGACGGGCCGCTACCACGATGTCGCGCAGTTCAACGCCGATGTCGCCGCCCTGTCGCGGATCGTGTCGATGCAGAACCTGCAGCTCGCCAATACCAAGGATGGCGCGCTGACCATGGAGGCGGTCGCGATGGCCTACCGCACGCTGGACCCGGACGAGCAGGCCGCGCAACGCAAGGCTGCCGCCAACGCCGCCAAGCCGGCCGGAGGTGCCAAATGAGCCGCCGCGTGAGCCTTTCCCTGCAGCGCGCCGGCGTGCTTGCCATGGCCGCGCTGGCTGCCGGCCTGCTGGGCGCATGCGGCTCCAGCGACGAACAGGCGCTGCACCAGTGGATGGACGCCACGCGCAATGCCAAGGCCCAGCCGCCCGCACCGCTGCCCGAGCCCAAGCCCTACGTGCCGCGCGAATACGCCGGACGCAGCGCGCCCGAGCCGTTCGCGCAGACCAAGATCGGCGAACTCAACAAGATGATGGCGGAGTCGCCCGAAGCCGGACGGCGTCGCGAGCCGCTGGAGGACTATCCGCTCGAAAACTTCAAGATGCTCGGCATGATGAAGAAGAACGGCGAGACCTTCGGCATCGTTCGAGTTGATAACAAGATCCACCACGTAAAGGTGGGTCAGTATCTCGGCCAGAGCTACGGCCGGGTGGTCCGCATCACCGATCAGGAGATCGTGTTGCGCGAATTGGTCCGGGAAGGGGTATCCGAGTGGAAAGAGAAAATGACCAGCCTGAAGCTGGAGGTGTCGGCATGACCCTGGGTCGCTGGTACCGGGCGCTTGCGGGCGCGGCAACAATGGCTCTGGTGCTGGCCTCTCCGGCCGCGCTGGCTCAGACAAACCAGGTGAAGGCGGTCGACTCCAGTGTCGTGGGCGAGCAGACCGTGTTCACCATCGACCTGCAGTCGCCGCCGGCGCAAAAGCCGGTCGACTTCACGACGCAGAATCCGGCGCGCATCGCGATCGATTTCTTCGACACCGCCTTCGCCGCCGGACGCGCCCAGTATGACTATGGCGGCAAGCTGCTGCGCGGCGCCAACGTCATGCAGATCGGCGGCCGTACGCGCGTGGTGCTGGACCTTACGCGCACGGCGACCTACCGCACCGAAGTCCGCGGCAACCAGTTCGTGGTGCTGCTGGACAACGTCGCACCCGCGGCCAAGGCGGCCGCGCCAACCTTCGCGGCGCCTTCCGTACCGGCCGCGGCTGCGGTGGGGCGTGCCTCCGTGCGCAATATCGACTTCCGTCGCGGCGCGGACGGCGCAGGACGCGTGGTGGTTGACCTGTCCTCGCGCGAATCCGGCATCAATATCGCGCAGCAGGGCCAGAACGTGGTGGTCGACTTCCTCGGCACCTCGCTGCCCGACAACCTGCGCCGCCGCTTCGATGTCAGCGACTTCGGCACGCCGGTGCAGGGCATGCGCGCCACGGACACCAGCGGCAATACCCGCCTGACCATCGAGCCGCGCGGCAACTGGGAGTACAGCTCCTACCAGACCGACACCCAGTTCGTGGTTGAAGTGCGCCCCGTCAAGGAAGATCCGACCAAGCTGATCAGTGGTCCGGGCTACCGTGGCGAGCGCCTGTCGCTCAACTTCCAGAACATCGACATCCGCTCGCTGCTGCAGGTGTTTGCCGATTTCACCAACCTGAACATCATCACCAGCGACACTGTGCAGGGCAATATCACGCTGCGTCTCAAGGACGTGCCGTGGGACCAGGCCTTGCAGATCGTGATGGATGCCAAGGGGCTGGCGTCGCGCCGCAATGGCAACGTGCTGTGGGTGGCGCCCAAGGCAGAACTTGCGACCAAGGAAAAGCTCGAGCTGGAGGCGCAGCAGCAGATCAATGACCTGGAGCCCATCCGCAGCCAGGTGTATCAGCTGAACTACCAGCGTGCCGAAGACGTGCGCAAGATGCTGCTGGGCCTGGCCACGGGGGCGCCGGGCGCGGCGGCTCCGGCCATTGGCGTGGGTGGCGCCGCCGGCCTGGCGACGCGCATGCTATCCAAGCGCGGTTCGCTGACCGCGGATGCCCGCACCAACCAGCTGTTCGTGTCGGACATCGCGAGCAAGCTCGAGGAGGTGCAGAACTTCCTCGGCAAGATCGACATCCCCGTACGCCAGGTCATCATCGAGGCGCGCATCGTCGAGGCGACCGATACGTTCAGCCGCAACCTTGGTGTCAAGCTCGGCTTCGCCGGCCAGTACAACAACGCCAAGGTGGGGAACACCTACGGCAACGTGCTGCCCGGCGCCACGTCCGACAACGGCCCGTTCCTGAGCCTGCCGGCGGCCGCCATCAACGGCGCGAACCCGGCAAACATCGCGGTCAGCATCTTCAACAGCGCGGCCACCAAGTTCCTGGCGCTCGAGCTTTCGGCGCTGGAAGCGGACGGCAAGGGCAAGATCATCTCCAGCCCGCGCGTGGTGACGGCCAACAACATCAAGGCCTTGATCGAGCAGGGCACGGAACTGCCTTACCAGGCGGCGACGTCCAGCGGCGCCACGTCGGTCCAGTTCCGCAAGGCCAACCTGAAGCTCGAGGTGACGCCGCAGATCACGCCGGAAGGCAATGTGCTGCTTGACGTGGACGTGAACAAGGACAGCGTCGGCATCCAGACCACGTCGGGCTTTGCCATCGATACCAAGCACGTGCAGACCCAGGTGCTGGTGGACAACGGCGGCACGGTGGTGATCGGCGGTATCTACACGCAGACCGAGTCCAACGACACCGACAAGGTGCCGTTCCTGGGGGATATCCCGGTGCTCGGCTACCTGTTCAAGAGCAACGCCAAGGTGCGCAACCGTACCGAATTGCTGGTATTCCTGACGCCGCGCGTCCTGAACGAGAGCGTCACGCTGAAATGACGCTCGCCCCGGCGCGAATGCGGCGTAATTGGCGCCCGGGAGGCTGGATGCAGTAGACTGCAAGGCCGCATCGACCGATGCGGCCTTTTTTTGTCCGTGACGGCCCATCGCACGGCCATGCCGCATCCGGCACTTGCCGCAGGCGGCCCAACATAAGAAGATGATGCAGTTTCCAACGGGGGAGGACGGACCGGAATCCGTATTCCCGAGCGACAATCCAGTGACAGCCTTGCCGACGGCCACGGAGACCGGCCGTCCCAATCTCTTCTTCGTCGGCCTGATGGGTGCCGGCAAGACTACCGTGGGCCGGACGGTCGCGCGGCGCCTGCACTATCCGTTCTTCGATTCCGACCATGAACTGGAAGCGCACTGCGGCGTGCGCATCCCGGTGATCTTCGAGGTCGAGGGCGAGGAAGGTTTCCGCGACCGCGAGGCGGCGATGATCAGCGAGCTGACCGCGCGCAGCGGCATCGTGCTGGCCACCGGCGGCGGCGCGGTGCTCCGGGCGGAGAACCGCGAGCTGCTCAAATCCCGCGGCACCGTGGTCTACCTGCGCGCCAGCCCGCATGACCTGTGGCTGCGCACCCGGCACGACCGCAACCGCCCGCTGCTGCAGACCGAAGATCCGAAGGGCAAGCTGGAAGCGCTCTACGCCGCGCGCGACCCGCTGTACCGCGAGGTGGCCGATTTCATCATCGAGACCGGCAAGCCCTCGGTGGCGCAGCTTGCTAATATGGTCTTGATGCAACTGGAAATGGCCGGTTTCCGCATCGATCCGGCCCCCGACGCGCCGGAACTGCCGGCTAACGATACGCATCCATGATCACGCTACAAGTCGACCTGGGAGAGCGCAGCTATCCCATCCATATCGGTACCGGCCTGCTCGGCAACGCCGAACTGCTGCGCCCGCACGTGCGCGGCCAGCATGCCGTCATTGTTACGAACGAAACCGTTGGCCCGCTCTACGCGGCCCCCGTGGAAGCCAGCCTGAAGGCGCTCGGCAAGACCGTACGGGTGGTGACGCTGCCCGATGGCGAGGCCTTCAAGCAGTGGGAAACGCTCAACCTGATCTTCGACGCGCTGCTGTCGGCCGGCGCTGACCGCAAAACCACGCTGATTGCACTGGGCGGCGGGGTGGTCGGCGACATGACCGGGTTTGCCGCAGCCTGCTACATGCGCGGCGTGCCGTTCGTGCAGGTGCCGACCACGCTGCTGTCGCAGGTGGATTCGTCGGTGGGCGGCAAGACCGGCATCAACCATCCGCTTGGCAAGAACATGATCGGCGCGTTTCACCAGCCGAATGCGGTGATCGCCGATATCGACACGCTGCGCACGCTGGCGCCGCGCGAGCTGGCGGCCGGCATGGCCGAAGTCATCAAGCATGGCGCGATCGCCGATGCGGAGTACTTTGCCTGGATCGAGCGCAATATTGCCGCACTGAACCAATGCGACCCGGACCTGATGGCCATGGCCGTGCAACGCTCCTGCGAAATCAAGTCGGGCGTGGTGGCGCAGGACGAGCGCGAAGGTGGCCTGCGCGCCATCCTGAATTTCGGCCACACCTTCGGCCATGCGATTGAAGCCGGCATGGGCTATGGCGAATGGCTCCATGGCGAAGCGGTCGGCTGCGGCATGGTGATGGCGGCAGACCTGTCGCACCGCCTGGGCTTCATCGACACGGAAACGCGCGCGCGCATCCGCGAACTGACGCAGAAGGCCATGCTGCCCATCGTCGCGCCGGAACTGGGCACCGACCGCTATATCGAACTGATGAAGGTGGACAAGAAGGCCGAGGCCGGCAGCATCAAGTTCATCCTGCTGAAGAAGCTTGGCGACGCGTTCATCACCACGGTTCCAGATACCGACCTGCGCGCTACGCTGGCGCAAGCCGTGCTTAAACCTCCCACCGAGGCCTCGGTCGCGTGAGCGATCGGTTATGCCTCGCAACCCCGACCCTGCCCACGGATTGCTGCATGACCGACCTTGAAAGCCATCTCGCTCCCTACGCCGCCCGCTCCGCGCAGACGCGCGGACGGGTCCATGCCGAGCCCGCATCGTCGTCGCGCAGCGAATTCCAGCGCGACCGGGACCGCGTCATCCACAGTACGGCCTTCCGCAGGCTCGAGTACAAGACCCAGGTCTTCGTCAACCATGAAGGCGACCTGTTCCGCACGCGCCTGACGCACAGCCTGGAAGTGGCGCAGATCGCCCGCTCGATCGCGCGCAACCTGCGCTTGAACGAGGATCTCGTCGAGGCGATCTCGCTGGCGCACGACCTCGGTCACACGCCATTCGGCCACGCCGGCCAGGACGCCCTCAATGCCTGCATGAAGAACCACGGCGGCTTCGAGCACAACCTGCAGAGCCTGCTGGTGGTGGACGAGCTGGAAGAGCGCTATGGCGGCTTCAATGGCCTGAACCTGACGTTCGAGACGCGAGAGGGCATCCTCAAGCATTGTTCGCGCGTCAACGCGGCCGCGCTTGGCGAGCTTGGCCGGCGCTTCCTGGAGGGCGCGCAGCCGTCGCTGGAGGCACAACTGGCCAACCTGGCCGACGAGATCGCCTACAACAACCACGATATCGACGATGGCCTGCGCTCGGGGCTCCTGACGCTCGAGCAGCTCGATGAAGTACCGATGTGGGGACGCCACCGTGCCGAAGTAGCGGTGGCCTTCCCGGGAATCAACGGTCGCCGCGCCATCAACGAAACCGTGCGCCGCATGATCAACACGCTGATCGTGGACCTGATCGAGACCACCAGCCGGAATATCGCCGCAGCGAACCCGCGCTCGATCGAGGCCGTGCGCTCGGCGGGGCCGCTGATCGGGTTCAGCGCGCAGATCCACGAAGAGGCGGCCGCGCTCAAGCGCTTCCTGTTCCGGCACCTGTACCGGCATTATCTGGTCATGCGCATGTCGTCCAAGGCGCAGCGCATCGTCTCCGACCTGTTCGGGGCCTTCATGTCCGATTCTCGCCTGCTGCCGCCGCAGTATCAGGCGCCGCATGGCGGCGACCAGTCGCGGCTGATCGCGAATTACATCGCCGGTATGACTGACCGCTACGCCATCCGCGAGCATCGCCGCATCTTTGCGGTCAGCGAAGGTAATTAACCTCATCCTTTGTGGGTTAGGGCGGGGACAAAATCGTGCCCGCGAAAATTGGGGACGGATCAGGCTATCATTTGGGGCAACCCGGTTCTGATCTCTGCAGCTTCCCGATGGCACGACTTCCCCGCTTTTCCCCGGCTGGCCTGCCGGCGCTTGTGTTGCAACGCGGCAACAACCGGCAACCGGTCTTCCTGGGGCCGGACGATTACCTGCACTACTTGGACAGCCTGCGCATGGCCGCGCGGGAATACGACCTGGCGATCCACGCCTATGGTTTGCGACCCAATCACATCCACCTTGTAGCCACGCCGCGCGGGCCTGACTCGCTGAGCCTGACCATGCAGGCGGTGGGGCGCCGCTACGCGCGCTACTTCAATCGCACCGCGGGACGGACGGGCACGCTGTGGGAAGGGCGATTTCGGTCCGCGGTGTTCGATCCAGCCGACTGGATGTTGCCGGCGCTGCTATACACCGAGGGCAACGCCCTGCGGGCCGGCGAAGTCATGACGCCCGAAGCCGACCGGTGGAGCAGCCACCGCCATCATGTCGGCATCGAGGCCAGCGCACTCGTGAGCGATCACTCCGTGTACTGGGGGCTGGGCAATACGCCGTTCGAGCGGCAGTCGAACTACCGATCGCTGAGCAATGAAGGTCTCTCCGGCCGCACCCTTGCCACGTTGCGCAAACACGCTCACAGCGGCTGGCCCCTCGGCGGCGAGGCTTTCCTGATGCAACTCGAGCGCCAGGGCGCGCGACGCGTACAGCCCTTGCCGAAAGGCCGCCCCAAACGCGGCCAGTCCGCAGAACCCGGTCATGAGGACACCTCGGTGGCTTAGGGTACCCATGGAGTTGCTGATGCGCCACGTCCAAACAGGAATGCGCCAGTTTAATGTGTCCCCATTTAGTTTGATTCTCAAAACGATCTGTTTTTAAATGTGTTCTGACCCCATTTAAAAATTTTGCGGCGTCAGCGGTATTCCCATATAGTTGCCCCACCCACAGTAATTGTGCGGCGCGTCACGCTCGTGTACGCCGCTGCGGTTCCCGTAGTCCCTGACAGCAGATGAGCCGGTCCAAACCGGCCCACCCGGCCGATATTGTGTCCGGCGCGCAGGCAGAATGCGGTACCCCTTCGGTCTACCCGGCATTCCGCGCAGCCTTCACCGGAATTCAGCCCGTGGACCAATCGCAAAACCATCCGGCCCAGGAACTGGCCCAGGCGCAGACCAGCGCCACTTCCACTGACATCGCCCTGCGTCCGCAAGCACAAGGCATGTATGACCCGACCAATGAGCACGACGCCTGCGGCGTCGGCATGGTTGCGCATATCAAGGGCAAGAAGACTCACGAGATCGTCAGCCAGGGCCTGAAGATCCTTGAGAACCTGGACCATCGTGGTGCGGTCGGCGCGGATGCGCTGATGGGCGACGGCGCCGGCATCCTGATCCAGATCCCCGACCAGTTCTATCGCGAAGAGATGGCCGCGCAGGGCGTGAGCCTGCCGCCCGCCGGCGAATACGGCGTGGGCATGATCTTCCTGCCGAAGGAACACGCCTCGCGCCTGGCCTGCGAACAGGAACTGGAGCGTACGGTTCGCCTGGAAGGCCAGGTCGTGCTGGGCTGGCGCGACGTGCCGGTCGACGCGAACATGCCGATGTCGCCGACGGTCCGCAAGACCGAGCCGGTCATCCGCCAGATCTTCATCGGTCGCGGCCGCGACATCATGACGACGGACGCGCTGGAACGTAAGCTCTACGTGATCCGCAAGACCGCCAGCCACGCCATCCAGGCGCTCAAGCTCAAGCACGGCAAGGAATACTTCGTACCGTCGATGTCGGCGCGCACGGTGGTGTACAAGGGCCTGCTGCTGGCCAACCAGGTCGGCGAGTACTACCTGGACCTTCAGGACCAGCGCGCCGTGTCGGCCCTGGCCCTGGTGCACCAGCGCTTCTCGACCAACACCTTCCCGGCCTGGGAGCTGGCCCACCCGTACCGCATGGTCGCCCACAACGGTGAAATCAACACCGTCAAGGGCAACGTCAACTGGATCAACGCCCGTACCGGCGCGATCTCGTCGCCGGTGCTCGGCGACGACCTGCCCAAGCTGTGGCCGCTGATCTACCCGGGCCAGTCCGACACCGCATCGTTCGACAACTGCCTCGAACTGCTGACGATGGCCGGCTACCCGCTCGTCCACGCGATGATGATGATGATCCCGGAAGCCTGGGAGCAGCACACGCTGATGGACGACAACCGTCGCGCCTTCTACGAGTACCACGCCGCCATGATGGAGCCGTGGGACGGCCCGGCCGCGATCTGCTTCACCGACGGCCGCCAGATCGGCGCGACGCTGGACCGTAACGGCCTGCGTCCGGCCCGCTTCTACGTGACCGAGGACGACATCGTCGTGCTGGCCTCGGAAGCCGGCGTGCTGCCGTTCCCCGAGTCGCGCATCGTCGAAAAGTGGCGCCTGCAGCCGGGCAAGATGTTCCTGATCGACATGGAGCAGGGCCGCATCATCGACGACAAGGAACTCAAGGACAACCTGGCCAACGCCAAGCCGTACAAGAGCTGGATCGACGCCGTACGCATCAAGCTGGATGAGATCGACGCCAAGCCCGAAGACGTCGCTGCCGAGAAGAAGCCCGTGGCCAAGCTGCTGGACCGCCAGCAGTCGTTCGGCTACACCCAGGAGGACGTCAAATTCCTGATGGCGCCGATGGCGCTGTCGGGCGAGGAAGCCACCGGCTCGATGGGCAATGACTCGCCGCTGGCCGTGCTGTCGTCGAAGAACAAGACGCTGTACCACTACTTCCGCCAGCTGTTCGCCCAGGTGACCAACCCGCCGATCGACCCGATCCGCGAGAACATGGTGATGTCGCTGGTGTCGTTCATCGGCCCGAAGCCGAACCTGCTCGAGCTGAACAACATCAACCCGCCGATGCGCCTCGAAGTGTCCCAGCCCGTGCTGGACTTCAAGGACATCGCCAAGATCCGCAACATCGAGCACTACACCGGCGGCAAGTTCCGTTCGTACGAACTGAACATCTGCTATCCGACCGCATGGGGCAAGGAAGGCATTGAAGCGCGCCTGGCCTCGCTGTGCGCCGAAGCCGTGGATGCCGTGCGTTCGGGCTACAACATCCTGATCGTGACCGACCGCCGCGTCGACGCCGACCAGGTCGCGATTCCCGCGCTGCTGGCCACGTCCGCGATCCACCACCACCTGGTGGAGAAGGGCCTGCGCACGTCCACCGGCCTGGTGGTCGAGACCGGCACGGCGCGTGAAGTGCACCACTTCGCACTGCTGGCCGGCTACGGCGCCGAAGCCGTGCACCCGTACCTGGCCATGGAAACGCTGGCCGATATGGCCGCAGACCTGTCGGGCGACCTGTCGGCCGAGAAGGCGATCAAGAACTTCGTCAAGGCGATCGGCAAGGGCCTGTTCAAGGTGATGTCCAAGATGGGCATCTCCACGTACATGTCGTACACCGGCGCACAGATCTTCGAAGCGATCGGCCTGTCGCGCGAGCTGGTCCAGAAGTACTTCCACGGCACGCCGTCGAATGTCGAAGGCATCGGCATCTTCGAGGTGGCCGAGGAAGCGCTGCGCCTGCACAAGGACGCCTTCGGCGCGAGCCCGGTGCTGGAGAACATGCTCGACACCGGCGGCGAATACGCCTTCCGCATCCGCGGCGAAGAGCATATGTGGACCCCGGACTCGATCGCCAAGCTGCAGCACTCGGTGCGCGCGGACGACGGCAAGGGCGCCTACCAGACGTACAAGGAATACGCCAACATCATCAACGACCAGAGCAAGCGCCACATGACGCTGCGTGGCCTGTTCGAGTTCAAGGTCGATCCGGCCAAGGCGATTCCGCTGGAAGAAGTCGAGCCCGCGAAGGAAATCGTGCGTCGCTTCGCGACGGGCGCGATGTCGCTCGGCTCGATCTCGACCGAAGCCCACGCCACGCTGGCCGTGGCGATGAACCGCATCGGCGGCAAGTCGAACACCGGTGAAGGCGGCGAGGACGAGAAGCGCTACCGCAATGAACTGCGCGGCATCCCCATCAAGCAGGGCGACAGCCTGAAAAGCCTGCTGGGCGACGTGATCGAGGCCGACCTGCCGCTGCAGGACGGCGACTCGCTGCGCTCGAAGATCAAGCAGGTGGCGTCGGGCCGTTTCGGCGTGACCGCAGAGTACCTGGCCTCCGCCGACCAGATCCAGATCAAGATGGCGCAGGGCGCCAAGCCGGGCGAAGGCGGCCAGCTGCCGGGCCACAAGGTGTCGGACTACATCGGCAAGCTGCGTTACTCGGTGCCGGGCGTCGGCCTGATCTCGCCGCCGCCGCACCACGATATCTACTCGATCGAGGATCTGGCACAGCTGATCCACGACCTGAAGAACGTCAACCCGTCGTCGGATATCTCGGTCAAGCTGGTGTCCGAAGTGGGCGTCGGCACGGTGGCTGCTGGGGTGTCCAAGGCCAAGGCCGATCACGTCGTGATCGCCGGCCATGATGGCGGCACCGGTGCTTCGCCGTGGTCGTCGATCAAGCACGCAGGCTCGCCGTGGGAACTCGGCCTGGCCGAAACGCAGCAAACGCTGCTGCTCAACGGCCTGCGCAACCGCATCCGCGTGCAGGCCGACGGCCAGATGAAGACCGGCCGCGACGTCGTCATCGGCGCGCTGCTGGGCGCCGACGAGTTCGGCTTCGCCACGGCACCGCTGGTTGCCGAGGGCTGCATCATGATGCGCAAGTGCCACCTGAACACCTGCCCGGTGGGCGTGGCCACCCAGGATCCGCAGCTGCGCAAGAAGTTCCAGGGCAAGCCGGAACACGTGGTCAACTTCTTCTTCTTTGTTGCTGAAGAAGCCCGCGAGATCATGGCCCAGCTGGGCATCCGCACCTTCGACGAACTGATCGGCCGCGCCGACCTGCTCGACACGAAGGCTGGCATCGAACACTGGAAGGCCCGCGGCCTGGACTTCGGCCGCATCTTCCACCAGGTGGCACTGCCGGCGGACACGCCGCTGTACCACACCGACGTGCAGGACCACGGCCTGTCGGCCGAAGCCGGCAAGGCGCTGGACCACGTGCTGATCGCCAAGGCACGTCCGGCGATCGAGAAGGGCGAGCGCGTGTCGTTCATCCAGCCGGTCAAGAACGTGAACCGTACCGTCGGCGCGATGCTGTCGGGCGTGGTGGCCAAGCAGTACGGCCACGAAGGCCTGCCGGACGACACCATCCACATCCAGCTGCAAGGCACCGCGGGCCAGTCGTTCGGCGCGTTCCTGGCGCACGGCATCACGCTGGACCTGGTTGGCGACGGCAACGACTATGTCGGCAAGGGCCTGTCGGGCGGCCGCGTGATCGTGCGCGCTCCGCACGAGTTCCGCGGCGATCCGACTCGCAACATCATCGTCGGCAACACCGTGCTGTACGGCGCGATTGCCGGTGAAGCGTTCTTCAACGGCGTGGCCGGCGAGCGCTTCGCGGTGCGCAACTCGGGCGCTTCGGCGGTCGTGGAAGGCACCGGCGACCACGGTTGCGAGTACATGACCGGCGGTACCGTGGTGGTGCTGGGCGGCACCGGCCGCAACTTCGCGGCCGGCATGTCGGGCGGCGTGGCCTACGTCTATGACGAAGACGGCCTGTTCGACAAGCGCTGCAACACCTCGATGGTCGCACTAGAAGCGGTGCTGGCGTCGGCCGACCAGGAGAAGGGCCAGAGCCCGTCTTCGTGGCACAAGCTCAACGGCACGCGCCAGCTTGACGAAGTCATCCTGCGCAACCTGATCGAGCAGCACTTCCGCTACACCGGTTCGGAGCGCGCCAAGGCGCTGCTGGCGGACTGGACCACGGCGCGCCGCAAGTTCGTCAAGGTCTTCCCGACCGAGTACAAGCGCGCGCTGGGCGAGATGTACGCCAAGGAACAGGCTGCCCGCGACAGCGACCGCGAAGCCATCGCCGCCTGATCCGCGGCACCACGAGACAGGGGCCGCAGCCAGGGCAGCACCGGCGGCGGTCCCGACAAGATACTGACCTCACAGCAAGGCCGGCCACGCCGGTCTTGCCAGCAAGACCAAGGACGCAACATGGGTAAGGCGACTGGCTTTCTCGAATTTCCGCGCCAGAACGAAGGCTACGAAGCGGTAGTCAAGCGCGTGAAGCACTACAAGGAATTCGTGTTCGCGCTGTCCGACAGCGAAGCGAAGCTCCAGGGTGCGCGCTGCATGGACTGCGGCATCCCGTTCTGCAACAACGGCTGCCCGGTCAACAACATCATTCCGGACTTCAACGACCTGGTGTACCGCCAGGACTGGAAGAGCGCCATCGAGGTGCTGCACCAGACCAACAACTTCCCCGAGTTCACGGGCCGCATCTGCCCGGCGCCGTGCGAGGCCGCCTGCACGCTGGGCATCAACGAGCTGCCGGTCGGCATCAAGTCGATCGAGCACGCCATCATCGACAAGGCCTGGGAAGAGGGCTGGGTCGCGCCGCAGGCGCCCAAGCACAAGACCGGCAAGACCGTGGCCGTGGTCGGCTCGGGTCCCGCCGGCATGGCGGCCGCGCAGCAACTGGCGCGCGCCGGCCATGACGTGACCGTGTTCGAGAAGAACGACCGCATTGGCGGCCTGCTGCGCTACGGCATCCCCGACTTCAAGATGGAGAAGACGCTGATCGACCGCCGCATCGAGCAGATGCAGGCCGAAGGCGTGACCTTCCGCGCCGGCGTGATGGTGACCGACGGCGCGCTGCCGGCCGGCATCAAGAACTACGCCCGCGAAACCATCTCGGCCAAGGACCTGATGGACCAGTTCGACGCCGTCGTGCTGGCCGGCGGCTCGGAAGTGCCGCGCGACTTGCCGGTGCCGGGCCGCGACCTGGACGGTATTCACTTCGCGCTGGAATTCCTGATTCCGCAGAACAAGGAAGTGGCGGGCGATGGCGAGAACAACATCCGCGCCGAAGGCAAGAACGTGATCGTGATCGGCGGTGGCGATACAGGTTCCGACTGCGTCGGCACCTCGAACCGCCATGGCGCGACGTCGGTGAACCAGTTCGAACTGCTGCCGCAGCCGCCGGAGGAAGAAGACAAGCCGCTGGTGTGGCCGTACTGGCCGATCAAGCTGCGCACCTCGTCGTCGCACGAAGAAGGCTGCGACCGCGACTGGTCCGTCGCCACCAAGGAATTCATCGGCGAGAACGGCAAGGTCACCGCGCTGAAGGCCTGCCGCGTCGAGTGGAAGGACGGCAGGATGCAGGAAGTGCCGGGCAGCGAATTCATCCTGCCGGCGGACCTGGTGCTGCTGGCCATGGGTTTCACCAACCCGGTGGGTTCGATGCTGGACGCATTCGGTGTCGACACCGATGCACGCAAGAACGCCAAGGCCGCCACCGAGGGCGAGCGCGCCTACCAGACCAATGTGCCGAAGGTGTTCGCCGCTGGCGACGTGCGCCGCGGCCAGTCGCTGGTGGTGTGGGCAATCCGCGAAGGCCGCCAGGCCGCGCGTTCGGTCGATGCGTTCCTGATGGGCCATTCGGAACTGCCGCGCTGATCGCGCCGCTAGGACGGATCGAAAAAACCCGCCTGGTGCGAGCCAGGCGGGTTTTTCTTTTCCGCGTCCGGGAGCCTAAGCGCTTAGCGTGCGCTCCATGATCAGCGCGCCCGACCCATAGCTGGCGAGCTTGCGGGCATGCACTGCGGCCTGCTGCGCTGCCATCGGAGCGTACCCAAGCCTGCGCCACCAGTCCGCCGCGGCCTGCACCGCGATCAGCCGCGAATGCTGCAAGCCGGCTTCCAGCGCAGCCTGCAAGGCCGCCTCATAGAGCCTTGGCGCGAGGCCGCTCCCTCGTCCTGCCGGTGCTACCGCCATGTCATGGACGAACCAGGTCATGACCGTGTCCAACCCCTCAGCGGATGGCTCCAGGACGCCGTCGAGCGGCGGCAGGCTGCTCCGTGGCCAAGGGTGGGTGAAAAGGTAGCCCGCCAGGGCTCTATCCCCGCCGGAAATCGCGACCATGCAGGTCGATGGAGCGAACATTAACCGGCTGGCGAAGGCCTCGATGCCTTCAAGCAGGTTGCCGGGATAGCACTGCGCCTGGATCTCCAGTACACCAGGCAGGTCTGCGGCGGTCATGCACCGCACATGGAAATCTGACATCGCGCCATTGTAGGCGGCATTGGCGGTGGTTGCGCAAAGATGCCGGATGTTCATTTGCGCTTCCGGGCGATTTCAGGGTTCTCCCGCGCTATGGTTTACGTGCCTGTGTTCCTCCCTCAGGTTGTTCGTACAATTTACAAAAACAATAATCAGAAATCGCCTCGGATCCTTTTTCAGCCGACCCATATGCGGTCCTGCTAAGCGGGACGCGCCGGAGAAAATTGATGACCGAAGTACGCACTTTGTCGCGGCTTTGGCGAGGTAAAGCGAAGTTAGTGCTTCCTGCTGCCATCCGGAATGCTGCAGTGGCGTGGTCTGGGGTGTTGGCTGCCTTGCTGGCGGCTGGGACGCCTGTTGCCGCGCAAGCCATATCGACGGCCAGCGCCTCGACGCCGACCGCCATGGCGCGGACGATGTCGTTTCCGGCGCGGCCGGTGCGACTGATCGTCCCGTTTCCCGCGGGCGGCGTGGCCGATGCCATCGCGCGCCTGCTTGCCGAGCGGCTGTCGGCCCGGCTCGGTGTGCCGGTGGATGTGGACAACCGGCCCGGCGCGGCCGGTACCACGGCCGGCGATGTCGTGGCCAAGTCAAGCTCGGACGGGCACACCTTGCTGTTTCACCAGGCCAACATGCTGATCCAGCCCGGGCTGGAGCCCGTGCCGTATGACGTGGTGCGCGATTTCACGCCGGTCGCCCGCGTGGCCACCACGCCGCTCTTCCTGGTCATCGATGGCCGCTTGCCGATGCGCACGCCGGAACAATGGGCGGTCGCGGTCAGGTCGAATCCCGGCTCCTACAGCTACGGATACGGCCAGCCGGGCAGCCCGTCCCACCTGTATGCGGAATACGCCGTGCGCGGCATCCGCAACGGCGTGCCGCTCGTGACGGCCAAGGGCGAGGGGGCGATCGTGCAGGAGATGCTGGCCGGCCGGATCAGTGCGTGCTTCTGCTCCTATGCGGCCGTGCAGAGTCATGTCCGCAGCGGCGCGCTGCGCATGATCGGCGTGACCGGCGTATCGCGCTCGCCGCTGGCGCCGCTGGTGCCGACGCTGCAGGAAGCCGGCCTGGAGGGATATGCCGCCGCAGCCTGGTTCGGTGTGCTGGCACCGGCCAAGACGCCGCGCGCGATCGTCGCGCGCCTGGCGGTCGAGCTGGACGAGGTGATGGCCGAGCGGGAAGTCCGCGCGCGCCTGATTGCTGCGGGCCTGGCGCCACTGCGCGATTCACCCGAGGCGTTCGCCACCGCGATCCGCTCCGAGTCGATCCAGTGGCAGGTCATCCTGCGCGATGCCGCGCAGGGGGAGCCATAGCGCTCCGGCAGCGTTCGATGTGGCGGCGGGCCCACGGCGGCCTGCAGGCCTAGGTAGTAGCCCTTATAATGGCCGACTGCCCGGAACGCTGCCAACGTGACTGATTCAGCCCACCATCTCGTCGAACTCAACGCGGTAGATTTTGCCTACTCGCCTGATGCCAAGCCGATCCTGACCGGCCTGACCATGCAATTCCCGCGTGGCAAGGTGATCGCGGTGATGGGCGGATCCGGCTGCGGCAAGACCACCGTCCTGCGCCTGATCGGCGGCCAGGTACGGCCGCAATCCGGTGCGGTCAAGTTCGACGGCGCCGATATCCAGGCACTGGATGTGAAGGGGCTGTACGCCGTGCGGCGCCAGATGGGCATGCTGTTCCAGTTCGGCGCGCTGTTTACCGACCTGTCGGTGTTCGATAATGTGGCTTTCCCGCTGCGCGAGCACACGGACCTGCCCGAATCGATGATCCGCGACCTGGTGCTGATGAAGCTCAATGCGGTGGGCCTGCGCGGCGCGCGAGACCTGATGCCGTCGCAGATCTCCGGCGGCATGGCGCGTCGGGTGGCCCTGGCCCGGGCAATCGCGCTGGATCCGACGCTGCTGATGTACGACGAGCCCTTTGCCGGGCTTGATCCGATATCCCTGGGACTGACCGCGCGGCTGATTCGCAGCCTCAACGACGCGCTGGGCGCCACCACGATCATCGTCTCGCACGACGTGCACGAGACCTTCCAGATCGCCGACTACGTGTACTTCATTGCCAACGGCCGCATTGCCGCGCATGGCGAACCGGAAACCCTGCGCGCCTCGACGGATCCGTTCGTGCACCAGTTCGTCCATGCCGAGGCCGACGGTCCGGTGCCGTTCCACTATCCGGGCCCCACGCTGGCCGAGGATTTTGCCGGCGGAGGTGCGCGTTGAAAGGCTTTCTGACGGCAATCGGCGCTGCGGTGCGGCTGAGTGTTCTCGGACTTGGTCGTGCCACCCGGATGTTCTTCACCGTGCTGGGACTGTCGCCGACACTGCTTCGGCGCTTCCGTCTTGTGACGGACCAGATCTTCTTCGTTGGCAACCTGTCGCTGGTGATTATTGCCGTGTCCGGCCTGTTCGTTGGCTTCGTGCTCGGCCTGCAGGGCTACTACACGCTGAACCGCTACGGCTCGGAGCAGGCGCTCGGGCTGCTGGTGGCGCTGTCGCTCGTGCGCGAACTCGGACCCGTGGTCACGGCGCTGCTTTTCGCCGGCCGCGCGGGCACCTCGTTGACTGCGGAGATCGGCCTGATGAAGGCCGGAGAACAACTCACGGCCATGGAGATGATGGCCGTTAACCCGTTGCAACGCGTGATCGCCCCGCGTTTCTGGGCGGGTGTGGTGGCCATGCCGGTTCTTGCCGCGATCTTCAGTGCGGTGGGCGTCCTGGGCGGCTACCTGGTCGGTGTGCAGCTGATTGGCGTGGACGCGGGTGCCTTCTGGTCGCAGATGCAAGGTGGCGTGGACGTGCGTGACGACGTGGTCAACGGCGTCATCAAGAGTTTTATCTTCGGCATTGCCGTGACGTTCATCGCGCTGTACCAGGGATTCGAAGCCAAGCCCACGCCGGAAGGCGTGTCGCGGGCCACGACCCGCACCGTGGTGATTGCGTCGCTGGCCGTGCTTGGGCTGGATTTCCTGCTGACGGCGCTGATGTTCAGTTGATGGACAACGGCATCGGGCCAACCGGCAGGACAACGGGTAGAAAGAGATCCCAATGAAAAAAAGTGCACTCGATTTCTGGGTGGGGTTGTTCGTGGTGGCAGGCTTCGTTGCCTTGCTGTTCCTCGCCCTGAAGGTCGGCAACATGAGCGCCTTCACGTTCCAGGAAACCTATGCGGTCGAAGCGCGCTTCGACAATATCGGCGGACTCAAGGCGCGTGCGCCGGTCAAGAGCGCCGGCGTGGTGGTGGGGCGCGTGGCCGCGATCCGGTTCGACGACAAGACCTACCAGGCGACCGTGGTCATGAACCTGGAAAAGCAGTACCAGTTTCCAAAGGACACCTCGGCCAAGATCCTGACCTCGGGGCTGCTCGGCGAGCAGTACATCGGCCTGGAGGCTGGCGGCGACACCGCCATGCTGGCACAGGGGTCGCGCATCACCATGACGCAGTCGGCGGTGGTGCTGGAAAACCTGATCGGCCAGTTCCTCTACAACAAGGCGGCCGATGCCGGCGCCGGCGGGGGCAGCAGTGGTGGCGCGGCGAGCGCACCGGCCCTGGGCGGGGCAGGTAAATGACGGCCCCCTCCTGCACGCCCAGGCGCACCGCACTGGCTTTCGCGGCCAGCGCGCTGATGCTGCTGGCCGGTTGCGCCACGGGCCCGACCGCCAACCCGAAGGATCCGCTCGAACCGTTCAACCGCGAGGTCTCGCGCATCAACGAGGACTTCGACAAGGGCGTGCTGAAGCCGGTTGCCCAGCTCTACTCCGACTACATCCCGTCGCCCGTCCAGACGGCGGTCGACAATTTCTTTTCGAACGTCAGCGACGTCTATTCGGCGGTGAACAACCTGCTGCAGGGCAAGCCCACGCGCGCCGCTGAAGACACCATGCGGGTCGCGATCAACACCGTGCTGGGTATCGGCGGGCTGATCGATATCGCAACCCCGGGCGGCCTGCCGAAGTACAAGGAAGACTTCGGCCAGACATTGGGCGTGTGGGGCGTGCCCGCGGGACCGTACCTGGTGCTGCCGCTGTTTGGGCCGAGCACCGTGCGCGACACCGCGGGCATGCTGGTGGACCGGCAGATCGACCCTTCGGCCTATTTCTACCCGGTCTCGTTGCGTAATTCGCTGGTCGGGGTTCGTATCGTGGCGGGCCGCGCACAGTTGCTGGGCGCGACCAACCTGCTCGAGCAGGCCGCGCTGGATAAATACGCGTTCATGCGAGATGCGTACCTGCAGCGGCGCGAGTACCTGATCTACGATGGCAATCCTCCGAGCCGCGAGGATGACGAATCAGAGAGCGACGGCGCTGCAGCCCCTCAGCCGCCAGGACCCCAGCCGTCGGCGCAGGAGCCGTCCCAGGCACCCGCCACACCCGCCGAGGGAGCGACGCAGCCCGAGGGCCAGAACCTGCCCGTG
The DNA here is from genome assembly GCF_057798895.1 of Cupriavidus sp. 22TCCZM04-2. Lineage (NCBI taxonomy): Bacteria > Pseudomonadati > Pseudomonadota > Betaproteobacteria > Burkholderiales > Burkholderiaceae > Cupriavidus > Cupriavidus sp. 22TCCZM04-2. Next base: position 33,358 of record NZ_JBYOJS010000020.1, on the reverse strand, counting down.
CCGCCGACGTCGCCGATGCAGCGCTTTGTTCCCGGCGGCGGCTTGCGCATCCGCTGACCTCGTGCACGCTCGCCGACGCTGTGAACGCGCTGTCAGCACTGAAACAAATTGTTTTGAAGTGGCGCCGGATGCCCTGGCGCCAAAAACTCGCTGCGCTGGACTATGTTCCAATGTGCGCAAGGTCCTGGATTGCGGACTGTCAGAAACGGCAGTCGATTTCCGGGCAGCGAACGAACCTGACTGAGAAGGAAAATTTCATGATCAAGCGACTGTTGCTCCCCTTCCTCGCTGTAGCCGCCTTTGCCGGCGCCGCCCAGGCGCAGGTTCCGGCGCAGGATGCCGCCAGCCCCGAAACGTTGGTCAAGGCCGTCGTCAACGACGTGATGAGCAGCGTCAAGAGCGACAAGGATATGCAGGCCGGCAATATTGCCAAGATCTCCGCGCTGGTCGAGCAGAAGATCCTGCCGAACGCGAACTTCCAGAAGACCACGCAAATCGCCATGGGCCGCAACTGGTCGAAGGCCACGCCCGAGCAGCAGAAGGTGATTATCGACGAGTTCAAGACGCTGCTGATCCGCACCTACGCCGGCGCCATCGCGCAGATCCGCGACCAGACCGTGCAGTACAAGCCGTACCGCGGTTCGCCCGAGGACACCGATGCGACCATCCGCACCCAGGTGATCAACAAGGGCGAGCCGATCCAGCTCGACTACCGCCTCGAGAAGACCGCGCAGGGCTGGAAGGTCTATGACATCAACGTGCTGGGAGCGTGGCTGACCGAAGCCTACAAGGGCAGCTTCAACACTATCGTCGGCCAGCAGGGTGTCGATGGCGTGATCAAGACGCTGCAGGACCGCAACCGCCAACTGGCCAACGCCAAGAGCTGAACCCTCGGGCGTCGCTGCGTCGCAGCACGCGACCGCGAAACTGCTCTACAATAGTCCGCACGCACATAAGCTCCCGCTTGAAGCGGGAGCTTATGTTTTCCGGGACTCCGCTGGCTTCGCCGAACCATCCTTCACCATGCTCTCGCTTGGCACCTCGCTGACCAACCAGAACGCCGCCGCCGTGCTGCGTGATGGCCTGTCGCGCGTGGCGCAAGGCGAAACGCAGGTAGACTGCGCCGCGCTGGCGCAGGTGGATTCGTCCGCCGTGGCCGTGCTGCTGGCCTGGCAACGCGCCGCCGCCGCCCGCCAGGGCAAGCTGTCGCTGCAGGGCGTTCCGCCGCAACTTGCCGAGCTGGCTTCGCTGTACGGTGTCGAGGGTCTGCTGGGCCTGGCGCCGCAAGCGGCTTCGCATCGACATTGAACCGGCATCCCTGACCGCGCGCCTCGGCAGTGGTCATCCGGATGCCCCGGCCGCTGCCTGAAGCGGTGGCCGCGCACCAAGCGGGAGTCTCCCCGCATCCCCTATAATTCCGGGTTGTTCGCCCATTCCCCCGCAGCCCCGCAGCACGTCGGGGCCGGTTCAGGGTAGCCCGGGCACCAGTGCTCCAAGTTGGTCCCCATTTCCAGACGGCCGGTCCCAGGCGGACCAGCTCCAGACATTCGGCCATGAAAGCCATCGAACTCACCGACGTTCGCAAGCGCTACAGCAACCTGCAGGCGCTCAAGGGCGTCAGCTTCACCGTCGAGCGCGGCGAATTCTTCGGGCTGCTCGGTCCCAACGGTGCCGGCAAGACCACGCTGATCTCCATCCTGGCTGGCCTGAACCGCGCGGACTCTGGCCGCGTCAGTGTGCTCGGGCACGATGTCGTGTCCGATTACCGCATGGCGCGGCGTATGCTGGGCGTGGTGCCGCAGGAACTGGTGTTCGATCCCTTCTTCACCGTGCGCGAGACGCTGCGGCTGCAGTCCGGCTACTTTGGCCTGACGCGCAATGACGACTGGATCGACGAGATCATGGCCAACCTCGATCTCACCAACAAGGCCGATGCCAATATGCGCCAGCTCTCTGGCGGCATGAAGCGGCGCGTGCTGGTGGCGCAGGCGCTGGTGCATCGTCCGCCGGTGATCGTGTTGGACGAACCTACCGCCGGCGTGGACGTGGAGTTGCGCCAGACCCTGTGGAAGTTCATTTCGCGGCTGAACCGCGAAGGGCACACCATCATCCTGACCACGCACTACCTGGAAGAGGCGGAGGCGCTGTGCGACCGCATCGCCATGCTGAAATTCGGCGAGGTCGTGGCGCTGGACCGCACCAGCAACCTGCTGACGCAGTTCGCGGGGCTGCAGCTGGTGCTGACGTTCGCGCGCGGCACGCTGCCGGTGGCCCTGGAGCCATTGCGCATGCCGGCCAACCCGGGCGAGCGCGCGGTGCGACTGCGCCTGTCCGGCTATCCGGCCGTGGAACCCATCCTGGCCGCCTGCCGCGAGGCGGGCTGTGAAATCGAAGACATGGAAATCAACAAGGCCGATCTCGAAGACGTGTTCGTCCAGATCATGCGGCGCGAGGGACACATGCCCGGCGCCTTGCCCCACCAGGCCATGGAGGCCGCGGCATGAAACAGCCTGGCGAACTCGAAGTGCTCGACAACGCCCGGCTCGCGCCGATGTCCGTCGGCGGGCTGGTCGGTTTCCGGACCCTGCTCTACAAGGAAGTGCTGCGCTTCTGGAAGGTCAGCTTCCAGACCGTGGCCGCGCCCGTGCTCACGGCGGTGCTGTACCTGCTGATCTTCGGCCACGTGCTGGAAAACCGCGTCAAGGTCTATGACCAGATCAGCTACACCGCCTTCCTGGTGCCGGGTCTGGTGATGATGAGCGTGCTGCAGAATGCCTTCGCCAACAGCTCGTCGTCGCTGATCCAGTCCAAGATCACCGGTAACCTGGTGTTCGTGCTGCTGCCGCCGCTGTCGCACTGGGACATGTTCGGCGCCTATGTGGTGGCATCGGTCATCCGCGGGCTGACGGTGGGCCTGGGCGTGCTGCTGGTGACAGCGTGGTTCGCCAACCTGCATTTCGCCAATGTCGGCTGGATCCTTGTGTTCGCGCTGCTTGGCGCGGGCATCCTCGGCACGCTGGGGTTGATTGCCGGTATCTGGGCCGAGAAATTCGACCAGCTGGCCGCCTTCCAGAATTTCCTGATCATGCCCGCGACGTTCTTGTCGGGCGTGTTCTATTCCATCCATTCGCTGCCCGCCTTCTGGCAGGCGGTGTCCCATGCCAACCCGTTCTTCTACATGATCGACGGCTTCCGCTATGGCTTCTTCGGCGTCTCGGACGTGTCGCCGCTGTTCAGCCTGGCGGTGGTCGGCGCGGCCTTCGTGCTGCTCGCGACGCTGGCGTTGCGCCTGCTGAAGTCGGGTTTCAAGCTGCGCCACTGAAAACGCGGCCCTCCACACAGAAGAGAAGAGATCATGCTGCCTACTCCGGAACAAGTCAGGGATTACATTGCCCAAGGTTTGCCCTGCGAACATCTGGAAGTCGAGGGTGACGGCCAGCACTTCTTTGCCACCATCGTCAGCGCCGAGTTCGATGGCAAGCGTCTGATCCAGCGTCACCAGCGCGTGTACGCCGCGCTTGGCGACCGCATGCGTGCCGAGATCCATGCGCTGTCGATGAAGACGCTGACGCCGGCCGAATGGCAGGCCGGCGCCGGCAAATAAGCGGCCGGGGCCGGTTTCACCGATTCGGGCTGCGTGCTATGCGTGCGGCCCCCCGCAATAACGACGCCGGGCATGCTCACCCCGTCCGGCTGCAACTGACAGAACATGGACAAATTCCAGATCCAGGGCAATGGCCCGCTCAAAGGCGAGATCCGTGTTTCCGGCGCCAAGAACGCCGCGCTGCCGATCCTCTGCGCCGGCCTGCTGACGGCCGACACCGTCACGATCGACAACGTGCCGAACCTGCAGGACACGCGCACCATGCTTAAGCTGCTGCGGCAGATGGGCATGCATGCCGAGATGACCGGCGCCACCGCCACGCTGGCAGGCGCGGACATCAATTCGCCCGAGGCGCCGTACGAGCTGGTGAAGACCATGCGTGCGTCGATCCTGGTGCTCGGCCCGCTGGTCGCGCGCTTTGGCGAGGCCCGTGTCTCGCTGCCGGGCGGCTGCGGCATCGGCGCGCGTCCGGTGGATCAGCACATCAAGGGCCTGCAGGCCATGGGTGCTGAAATCACGATCGAGCACGGCTTTATCCATGCCCGCGCCAGCCGCCTGAAGGGCGCGCGCGTGGTGACGGACATGATCACCGTGACCGGCACCGAAAACCTGCTGATGGCCGCGACGCTCGCCGACGGCGAGACGGTGCTGGAAAACGCCGCGCGCGAACCCGAGGTGACCGACCTAGCCGAGCTGCTCGTCAAGATGGGCGCGAAGATCGACGGCATCGGTACCGACCGGCTGATCGTGCAAGGCGTCGACAAGCTGCATGGCGCGAAGCACTCGGTGGTCGCCGACCGCATCGAGGCCGGCACCTTCCTGTGCGCGGCCGCGGCCACGCTGGGCGACCTGGTGCTGCGCGACATTCCTCCGCAGATCCTCGACGCCGTGCTGATCAAGCTGCGCGAGGCCGGCGCCAACGTGGAAACCGGCGACGACTGGATCCGCCTGTCGATGCCGCGCCGCGCGCAGGCGGTGAGCTTCCGCACCTCGGAATACCCGGCCTTCCCGACCGACATGCAGGCGCAGTTCATGGCGCTGAACGCCGTGGCCGAAGGCACCGCACGCATTACCGAGACGATCTTCGAAAACCGCTTCATGCACGTGCAGGAGCTGAACCGCCTGGGTGCCAACATTACGGCGGAAGGCAATACGGCCGTGGTGACGGGCGTGCCGCGCCTGTCCGGCGCCACCGTGATGGCTACCGACCTGCGCGCCTCGGCGAGCCTGGTCATTGCTGGCCTGGTAGCCGACGGCGACACCGTGATCGACCGTATCTACCACCTGGACCGCGGCTATGACCGCATGGAAGACAAGCTGTCGGCGGTTGGCGCCAAGATTCGCCGCATCGCCTGAGGAACCCGATGAGCCCCGCTTTCAACGCTTCGCCCAGCCAGCTTACCCTGGCGCTTTCCAAGGGCCGCATCTTCAAGGAAACGCTGCCGCTGCTCGAAGCCGCCGGCATTCGCGTGACCGAGGATCCGGAGACTTCGCGCAAGCTGATCCTGCCGACCACCGATCCAGCCGTGCGCGTGATCATCGTGCGCGCGTCGGACGTGCCGACCTACGTGCAATACGGCGCCGCCGATTTCGGCGTGGCCGGCAAGGACGTGCTGATGGAACACGGCATGACCGGCTTGTACGCGCCGATCGACCTGAACATCGCGCGCTGCCGCATGTCGGTGGCGGTGCCCGCCGGCTTTGACTACGCCAAGGCCGTGCGCCAGGGCGCGCGCCTGGCGGTGGCCACGAAGTACGTGCAGACCGCCCGCGAGCACTTTGCCAAGAAGGGCGTGCACGTCGACCTGATCAAGCTGTATGGCTCGATGGAACTGGGCCCGCTGGTCGGCCTGTCGGATGCCATCGTCGACCTGGTCAGCACCGGCAATACGCTGCGCGCCAACAACCTGGTGGAAGTCGAAGAGATCGTGCAGATTTCGTCGCGCCTGGTGGTGAACCAGGCGGCGCTGAAGCTCAAGCGCGAACGGCTGACGCCGATTCTCGACGCGTTCGAGAAGGCATCGGCGGCGCTGGCCTGAGGCCAGTGCCCCAGAGAGGAATGGAGTTATGAACGCAACCGAAATGGACAACGTGTCGATCCGCCGGCTCGACTCCGCGGAGCCTGGCTTTGCCAAGGCGCTGCGCGAGGTGCTGGCCTTCGAGGCGGGCGAGGACGAGGCCATCGACCGCGCCGCGGCGCAGATCCTGGCCGACGTGAAGGAACGCGGCGACGCTGCGGTACTCGAATACACGCAGCGGTTTGACCGGGTCGAGGCGGCGTCGATGAGCGCGCTGGAAATCGCACAAAGCGAACTCGAAGCTGCGCTCGAAGACCTGGAGCCCAAGCGCCGCGCCGCGCTGGAAGCCGCCGCCGCGCGCGTGCGCGCCTACCACGAGAAGCAGAAGATCGAGTGCGGCAGCCACAGCTGGGAGTACACCGAGGCGGACGGCACCATGCTCGGCCAGAAGGTGACGCCGCTGGACCGCGTGGGCATCTACGTGCCGGGCGGCAAGGCCGCGTATCCGTCGTCGGTGCTCATGAACGCGATTCCGGCGCGCGTGGCCGGCGTCAAGGAAATCATCATGGTCGTGCCCACGCCGGGCGGCGTGCGCAATGAACTGGTGCTGGCCGCGGCGCAGATCGCCGGCGTGGACCGGGTGTTCACCATTGGCGGCGCACAGGCGGTTGGCGCGCTGGCCTTCGGCACGGCGACGCTGCCGCAGGTCGACAAGATCGTCGGCCCGGGCAATGCCTACGTGGCCGCAGCCAAGCGCCGCGTGTTCGGCACGGTCGGCATCGACATGATCGCGGGGCCCTCGGAAATCCTGGTGATCTGCGACGGCACGACCGATCCGGATTGGGTCGCGATGGACCTGTTCTCGCAGGCCGAGCACGATGAACTCGCGCAATCGATCCTGCTGTGCCCGGACGCCGGCTATATCGCCGAAGTCGAGGCGAGCATCCAGCGCCAGCTCGACAGCATGCCGCGCCGCGAGGTCATCGCGGCCTCGATCTCGGGTCGTGGCGCGCTGGTCAAGGTGCGCGACATGGAAGAGGCCTGCGAGATCGCCAACGCGATCGCGCCGGAGCACCTGGAAATCTCCACAGAGAATCCGCGCCAGTGGAGCGAGAAGATCCGCCACGCCGGCGCCATTTTCCTGGGCCGCTATACCAGCGAATCGCTCGGCGACTACTGCGCCGGCCCCAACCACGTGCTGCCGACCTCGCGCACCGCGCGCTTCTCGTCGCCGCTGGGCGTCTACGACTTCCAGAAGCGTTCGAGCCTGATCGAGGTGAGCGAGGGCGGGGCGCAGATGCTGGGCCAGATTGCAGCCGAACTGGCGTATGGCGAAGGCCTGCAGGCCCACGCCCGCAGCGCCGAATATCGTTTCAAGCGTAGTTGAACCCATTGCTGCCGCATCGGTGCGGCAGCGCAAACAGGAGCATCCATGTCAGTCGTAGACCCTTCCCTGATCGAGCGAATCATCCGTGATGACGTGCGCGCCATGGGCGCCTACCACGTGCCGGATTCGCATGGTCTGGTGAAGCTCGATGCCATGGAGAACCCATACCGCCTGCCGCCCGATCTGCGCGACCAGCTGGCCGCGCGGCTGGGCGAGGTGGCGCTGAACCGCTACCCGGTGCCCAGCAGCGAGGCGCTGCGCGCGAAGCTGAAGGACGTCATGCAGGTGCCCGCCGGCATGGACGTGCTGCTCGGCAACGGTTCGGATGAAATCATCAGCATGCTCGCGCTGGCAGCGGCCCGGCCCGGTGCGAAGGTGATGGCACCCGTGCCCGGCTTCGTGATGTACGCGATGTCGGCCCAGTTCGCCGGCCTGCAGTTCGTGGGCGTGCCGCTGCGCGCGGACTTCACGCTGGACCGCGAAGCGATGCTGGCCGCCATGGCGGAGCACCAGCCGGCCATCGTCTACCTGGCCTATCCGAACAACCCGACCGGCAACCTGTTCGATGCCGCCGACATGGAGGCCATCGTCCGAGCCGCGCAGGGCCCGGTGTGCCGCAGCCTGGTGGTGGTGGACGAGGCCTACCAGCCGTTCGCGCAGGAAAGCTGGATGCCGCGCCTGACGGAATTCGGCAACCTGCTGGTCATGCGCACGGTCTCAAAGCTGGGCCTGGCCGGTATCCGCCTGGGCTATGTGGCGGGCGCACCACAGTGGCTGGAGCAGCTCGACAAGGTGCGGCCGCCCTACAACGTCAACGTGCTGACCGAAGCAGCGGCGCTGTTCGCGCTCGAACACGTCGCGGTACTGGACGAACAGGCCGCGCAATTGCGCGCGGAACGTGCGCGCGTGGCGCAAGGCATGGCAGTCCAGGCGGGCGTGAATGTGTTTCCAAGCGCCGCTAATTTCCTGCTTGTGCGCGTGCCGGATGCGGCACAGACGTTCGACCGGCTCCTTGCCCGCAAGGTGCTGATCAAGAACGTGAGTAAAATGCACCCATTGCTGGCCAACTGTTTGCGCGTCACGGTCAGCACCCCCGAAGAAAACGCGCAGTTCCTTGAGGCATTTGCAGCTTCGCTGCAGGATTAACACCATGCGTGTTGCAGAGGTCACCCGCAATACTTCGGAAACGCAAATTCGCGTTTCCCTGAATCTCGATGGCACCGGTCGCCAGCATCTGGCGTCCGGCGTGCCGTTCCTCGACCACATGCTCGACCAGATTGCCCGCCACGGCATGTTCGACCTGGAAGTCGAGGCTACCGGCGATACGCATATCGACGACCACCACACCGTCGAGGACGTGGGCATCACCCTCGGCCAGGCCGTCGCCAAGGCCATCGGCGACAAGAAGGGCATCACGCGCTATGGCCACAGCTATGTGCCGCTGGACGAATGCCTGTCGCGCGTCGTGATCGACTTTTCCGGTCGACCGGGCCTGGAATTCCACGTGCCGTTCACCCGTGCGCGCGTGGGCAGCTTCGACGTGGACCTCACCATCGAGTTCTTCCGTGGATTCGTCAACCATGCGGGCGTGACCCTGCATATCGACAACCTGCGGGGCATCAATGCCCACCACCAGTGCGAGACCGTGTTCAAGGCCTTTGGCCGGGCCCTGCGCATGGCGGTGGAGCTGGACCCGCGTTCGGCAAACACCATTCCATCGACCAAGGGCACGCTCTGACCGGCTGCTGAACCGAAGGCGTGCCGGCTGGTTGCGGCGCCCGCTGACCGAACTTCGCGAAACTGGGCCGGGGCACCGGCTGATCCGCAACCGATGGATACGCTCAAGTCGTTCATCTCGCTGCTGGCGCTGATCAACCCGATCGGCGCCATTCCGTTCTTCATCAGCCTGACCGGGCAGCAGTCGGAAGCGGAGAAACTGCGTACCATCAAGATCGCATCGGTGTCGGTGGCCATCGTGGTGGCGGTATCGGCGCTGCTGGGTCAGCAGATCATCGAGTTCTTCAATATCTCGGTGGCGTCGCTGCAGGTCGGCGGCGGGCTCATCATGATCATGATGGCAATGAACATGCTGAACGCCCAGACCAGCCGGACCAAGGCCACGCCGGAAGAGGAGGACGAGGCCGAGGCCCGGTCCAGTATCGCGGTGGTGCCGCTGGCGCTGCCGCTGCTGACCGGGCCCGGTTCGATCAGCACGGTGATCGTCTATGCCGGCAAGACGCAGCACTGGTACCAGCTTCTGATCCTCGTGGGGATTGGCGTGGTGCTGGGCGCGGTGGTGTATGCGGTGTTTCGCGCGGCGGATCCGATCGCGCGGGTGGTTGGGCGTACCGGCATCAATATCGGCACGCGGCTGATGGGACTGATCCTGTCGGCGCTGGCCGTTGAATTCATTGTGGACGGGCTGAAGACATTATTGCCTGTTTTGAAATCATGACTACCATAGCAATTGTGGATTACGGCATGGGCAACCTGCGCTCGGTGGCGCAGGCCCTGCGTGCCGCGGCGCCTGAGGCCGATGTGCGTGTAGTAGATGTCCCGGAAGGCATTCGCAACGCGGATCGCGTGGTGTTGCCGGGGCAGGGCGCCATGCCGGACTGCATGTCGGCGCTGGGCGCTTCGGGGCTGCAGGAGGCGGTGCTCGAGGCGGCGGCGAGCAAGCCGATGTTCGGCGTGTGCGTTGGCGAACAGATGCTGTTCGAATACAGCCGCGAAGCCAGGCCGGGCACCGACAAGACGCCTTGCCTCGGACTGATGCCAGGTGAAGTCATCCGCTTCGAGCTGGAAGGGATGACCCAGCCCGACGGGTCCCGCTTCAAGGTGCCGCAGATGGGCTGGAACCGCGTCAGGCAGTGCAGGGCCCATCCGCTGTGGGATGGCATTCCGGACGAAAGCTGGTTTTACTTCGTGCATAGCTACTTCGTGCGCGCGCAGGACCCGGCCCATATTGCCGGCGAAACGGAGTATGGGAGTGTGTTTACCAGCGCGGTAGCACGCGATAATATTTTTGCCACGCAGTTCCACCCCGAAAAAAGCGCAGCCATGGGGTTGCAGCTTTACCGGAACTTCGTGCATTGGAATCCCTGAAGATCCGATCCGAGCCAGTCAACGCCATGCAGGAATGCTTGCCTATTGATCCGGACCTGCCGGCCGTTGGCCGCACTGGCTCTATCTCACTCACTTAACCACGCTCGTCACGATTATGTTGCTCATTCCGGCCATCGACCTGAAGGACGGTCAGTGTGTACGCCTCAAACAAGGCGACATGGACCAGGCCACCGTCTTTTCCGAAGATCCCGCCGCCATGGCACGTCACTGGGTCGATCAGGGTGCGCGCCGCCTGCACCTGGTCGATCTCAACGGCGCATTTGTCGGCAAGCCGCGCAACGAAGCCGCCATCAGGTCCATCATCGCCGAGGTCGGCGATGAGATCCCGGTGCAGCTGGGTGGCGGCATCCGCGACCTGAATACCATCGAGCGCTGGCTGGACGGCGGCCTGTCTTACGTCATCATCGGCACCGCCGCGGTGAAGAACCCGGGCTTCCTGAAGGATGCCTGCTCGGCCTTCGGCGGCCACATCATCGTTGGCCTGGACGCCAAGGACGGCAAGGTCGCGACCGACGGCTGGAGCAAGCTGACCGGCCACGAAGTGGCTGACCTGGCCCGCAAGTACGAAGACTATGGCGTGGAAGCCATTATCTATACCGACATCGGCCGCGACGGCATGCTGCAGGGGATCAATATCGACGCCACCGTGAAGCTGGCGCAATCGATGTCGATTCCGGTGATCGCCAGCGGCGGGCTGTCCAACCTGGCCGATATCGACAACCTGTGCGCCGTGGAGAACGACGGCGTGGAAGGCGTCATCTGCGGCCGTGCCATCTACTCTGGCGATCTCAACTTTGTCGACGCGCAGGCGCGCGCGGACAAGCTGAGCGCCGGGGAATAAGCCAAACGCGCCCCGACGGGCGCCGCCGCTGCCGGGCCGCCACCGGGCCCGCGGCGGACAAGGAATCTCATGCTAGCCAAACGTATCATCCCCTGCCTCGATGTGACGAACGGGCGGGTGGTCAAGGGCGTCAATTTCGTCGAGCTGCGCGATGCGGGCGATCCCGTGGAAATCGCGCGTCGCTATGACGAGCAGGGCGCCGATGAAATCACTTTTCTCGACATCACCGCGACCAGCGACGGACGCGACCTGATTCTCCACATCATCGAAGCGGTGGCTTCGCAGGTCTTTATTCCACTGACCGTGGGCGGCGGCGTGCGCGCCGTGGAAGACGTGCGGCGGCTGCTCAATGCCGGCGCGGACAAGATCAGCGTCAATTCGTCGGCCATCGCCAATCCGCAACTGGTGTCGGACGCGACCGGCAAGTATGGTTCGCAGTGCATCGTGGTGGCCATCGACGCCAAGCGCAGTTCGGCGCCGGGCGAGCCGCCGCGCTGGGAAGTCTTCACGCATGGCGGACGCAAGGCCACGGGGCTGGACGCGGTGGCGTGGGCGAAGGAAATGGCCGCGCGTGGCGCTGGTGAAATCCTGCTGACCAGCATGGATCGCGACGGTACCAAGAGCGGCTTCGACCTGGAGCTGACGCGCGCCGTCAGCGATGCGGTGCCGGTGCCGGTGATCGCCTCGGGCGGCGTGGGCGGCCTGCAGGACCTGGCCGACGGCATCCGCCTGGGCCACGCCGACGCAGTCCTGGCCGCCAGCATCTTCCACTACGGCCAGCATACGGTTGGCGAGGCAAAAGCATTCATGGCCCGCGAGGGCATTCCCGTGCGGATCTGATCATGGCAAAGAAGTGGCTCAACAAGGTCAAGTGGGACGATAACGGCCTGGTGCCGGTGATCGTCCAGGAAGTCGGCACCAACGACGTGCTGATGTTCGCGTTCATGAACCGCGATGCGCTGCAGAAAACGGCCGAACTCGGCGAGGCCGTGTTCTGGTCGCGTTCGCGCAAGCGCCTGTGGCACAAGGGCGAGGAGTCGGGCCACGTGCAGAAGGTGCACGAGATGCGCCTGGATTGCGATGAAGACGTGGTGCTACTCAAGGTCACGCAGATCGACAGCATCGCGTGCCACACCGGCCGGCATTCCTGCTTCTTCCAGAAGTTCGAGGGCGATGCCGAGACCGGCGACTGGCAGACCGTCGAGCCGGTGCTCAAGGATCCTTCGCAAATCTACAACGCCAAGCCATGACCGAATCCCACTCCGCCGGCGCCGACGTGCTGGCGCGCCTGGCCGCGGTGCTGGAATCGCGCAAGCCTGAGAACGGCGGCGACCCCGAGAAATCCTACGTCGCGCGCCTGTTCCGCAAGGGCGATGATGCCATCCTCAAGAAGATCGGCGAGGAAGCCACCGAGACCGTGATGGCTGCCAAGGACGCGCGCGCCGCCGGAAAGACCGGCGCGGACGCGGACAAGGTGGTCTACGAGGTGGCGGACCTTTGGTTCCATACCATGGTGCTGCTGGCCAACTTCGGCCTGAAGCCGGCGGACGTCGTCAACGAACTTGCGCGCCGCGAAGGGTTGTCCGGCCTCGAGGAAAAGGCCAGCCGCCCGAAGCAGGACTGACGGCCGGCGCAGCGGCTGAATCGAAAGGGCGAGCATGGCGAACGATTACACCGGGCAGGTCACGATCAGCGATAGCGAACGGCTCGCCAGCCTGCGCAAGCTGATGCACATCCTTTATGCGCTGTATGCCATCTTCTGGCTGACGGGTGGCGTGACGGCGCTGATCGCCATCATCGTCGACTACGTCAAGCGCGACGATGCGCGCGGCACGCTGTATGCGTCGCACTTCGCCTGGCAGATCCGCTCGTTCTGGTGGTCGGTGGCCTGGGCCGTGCTTGGCGGCGCGTTTTTCGTCAGCGTGGTGCTGATTCCACTCGCCTTCGCGGTGTGGGCGATTCTGTCCCTCTGGATGCTGTATCGTATCGTGAAAGGTTGGCTCTATCTCCATGACAGCAAGCCGATGTACGCGGAGCGGGGCCTATAGTGATCAGGTATGTCGCGATGACTGATGTGCGCTCGACATCGCAACGAAAATTTCATGAACTCCCAGGATAATTGCATCTTCTGCAAGATTGTGGCCGGCCAGATTCCGTCGCGTAAGGTGTACGAAGACGACGACATGATGGCCTTCCACGATATCCACCCCAAGGCCCCGGTACACTTCCTGCTGATCCCCAAGTCACACGTCGACTCGCTGGCGGAGTGTGGTCCAGCCGAAGGGGAGGTGCTTGCTAGAATGATGCTGAAGGTGCCCGAACTGGCGCGTGCGGCGGGCTGTGGCAATGGCTTCCGGACGGTGATCAATACCGGCCCGGATGGCGGTCAGGAGGTCTACCACCTGCACCTGCATGTGCTTGGTGGTCCGCGCAATGAATGGAAGGTGCCGCTGCCCTGACCGGGCAGACGAAGCATAAGGAGCCGGACCACGTGCGTGGGCCGGACGCTGCGCCGGCAACCGTCGCCCGGCGCGGCCAGATTTGGACGGAACATCGGGTCCGGGCGGCAACAGAGTAACGCCCGCGGCTTCATCAGGAGCAAGAAATGGGTTCGTTTAGCATTTGGCATTGGCTGATCGTTCTGGTGATCGTCATGCTCGTTTTCGGTACCAAGAAGCTGCGCAATATCGGCCAGGACCTGGGCGGCGCGGTCAAGGGCTTCAAGGACGGCATGAAAGAAGGCGGTGACGACAAGCCTGCAGAGGCCAAGGAACTGCGTGATTCCACCACCATCGATGTGGAAGCCAAGGAAAAGAGCCGCCAGCAATAAGCCTGGCATTGCCGCTATTTCCCTTTTCGCCCTGTCTCCGCACCGAGTGGTTGCACGACCGATGATTCTCGCCCTGGCTGTAATCCGCCCGACGTCCGCATGATCGACCTTGGCATCTCGAAGCTGGCGCTGATCGGCGCCGTGGCGCTGATCGTGATTGGCCCCGAGCGCCTGCCCCGCGTGGCGCGGACGGTGGGTGCGCTGGTCGGGCGTGCGCAGCGCTATATCAATGACGTCAAGGCTGAAGTCAGCCGCGAGGTGGAGCTCGAGGAACTGCGCAAGATGCGTACGGAATTCGAAGACGCCGCGCGCGATGTCGAGCGCACCATCCACAAGGAAGTCAGCGAGCAGGCGCAGGCGCTGAACGAAGCGCTGGGCGGTGCCGAGGGAGCTGCCGCGCCTGGCGGCGATGCCTCGAGCTTCTCGCCCAGCTGGGACTCGGCGCACAAATCGCACAACGGGCGCAAGAGCTGGCGGGTCAAGCAGGGCGCGCGTCCGCTCTGGTTCAAGCGCCAGAACAATGTCCGCGTCTGGGTCCAGTCCGGCGCCGCGCGCGTCAAGCGACACCGCCCGGCCGCTGGCCGGGCCCGATCCTTCTTCGAATGAGCATGGCCGGGCAGCAGCACGCTTGCCGCCCGCCATCGCGATGCCTGCCGCGCAAGCGGTCTCACCGAAATACAAATGCCAGCCGCCACGGCTGAGCGGTCCACGCCATGAGCGACAACCGGTCGAACGATCCCCAAGACGAATCGCAGCAGGAAACCTTCATTTCCCATTTGGTCGAGCTGCGCGAACGCCTGGTCAAGGCGGTGGCCGGCGTCCTCCTGGTCTTCGTGGGACTGGTGTACTGGGCACCCGTCATCTTCAACCTGTTCGCGCGCCCGCTGATGGATGCGCTGCCCAAGGGCGGCAGGATGATCGTGACCGATGTGACCGGCTCCTTTTTCGTGCCGATGAAGGTCACGCTGCTGGTCGCTTTCCTGATCGCGCTGCCCTGGGTGCTGTACCAGATCTGGCAATTTGTCGCGCCGGGCCTGTACCAGCATGAGAAGCGGCTAATTGTGCCGCTCGTGAGCAGCAGCTACGTGCTGTTCCTGTGCGGCGTGGCGTTCGCGTACTTCCTGGTCTTTCCGACCGTCTTCCATTTCATGGCGCACTACAACGCGCCGCTCGGCGCGGACATGTCGACGGACATCGACAAATACCTGAGCTTTGCCATGACCACGTTCCTTGCCTTCGGCATCACCTTCGAGGTGCCGGTGGTGGTGATCGTCCTGGTTCGGTTTGGCGTGGTGGAGCTGGATAAGCTGAAGCAGATCCGTCCCTATGTGATCGTCGGTGCCTTCATCATTGCTGCCGTGGTCACGCCGCCGGACGTCCTGTCCCAGCTCCTCCTCGCCGTGCCCTTGATTGCACTGTATGAGCTCGGGTTGCTGATGGCGCGCTTTGTGGGCCGTCCGGAAGCCCGCACCGATGCCGCCGCCGAGACGCAGGCTGATTGATTCAATGGGGCAAGAAAGCGGCGTTTTTGCACCAATTTGGTGAAATCTCGCCTTGTTTCTGTTGTTCAATCACAACAAAAGGCGGCCGTATACGCGGTTTACGCCGAAAAAGCCTTCTGACGGCCGGGGGCGCTGGCCCATAATACGCAGCAGACGTGAAAGTTAATGCGTCGCCCAAACACTTGGGCAACCAAGATTTCCCAATCAGTTGACAAGGAAAGTGTCGATATGAAGATGAAACTGTTTGCTGCTGCCGTCGCCGCTCTGGCCGCTGGCGGCGCATATGCCCAATCGAGCGTGACCCTGTACGGTGTGGTTGATGCTGGTATCGAATACCAGAACAACCAGCCCGCCGTTCCGTCGCAAGGCATTTCGAATGGCCACAGCGTGACGCGCCTGATCTCGGGCGGCCAGTCGGGCAGCCGTTGGGGCCTGCGCGGTGTTGAAGACCTGGGCGGCGGCCTGAAGGGTCTGTTCGTGCTGGAAAGCGGTTTTACCGTTGACGATGGCAAGATGGGCAACGACAGCCGCCTGTTCGGTCGTCAGGCTTACGTCGGTGTTGGCAGCCAGTACGGTCAGCTGACCCTGGGCCGTCACCAGACCCCGATGTATGACTTCGGTCTGCAGTTCGACCCGATGGCGATTGCATCGAACTACTCGATCACGGCACAGGACGGCGCGTTCGCGGGCCGTGCCGACAACTCGATCAAGTACATCGGTACGTTCGGTGGCCTGACTGCCAACGCCCTGTACAGCTTCGGCTCGAACACCGGCGGCGCTGCTAACGCGATCCAAGGCAACCAGGGCGAAGTTCCGGGCACGTGGAAGATCGGCCGCGAATACAGCCTGGGCCTGTCCTATGCTGCTGGTCCGTTCGCAGTGGGTGCCGTGTATGACGAAACCAACCTGGGCTTCGCCAACAACGTCAACCCCGACGCAACCCTGCGCCGCGCTTCGCTGGCCGGTACGTACGCTTTCGGTCCGGCCAAGCTGTTTGCCGGCTATCGTTGGGCCAAGGGCGTTGACCTGGGCACGATCGCGTTCCTGGGCAACACCAGCCTGCAATCCATCAGCGGCGCGAAGGCTTCGTCGAACCTGTACTGGCTGGGTGCTGGCTACCAAGTGACGCCGGCATTCTCGCTGACCGGCGCAGCTTACTACCAGGACTTCCGCGGCGCCAAGGCTGATCCGTGGCTGTTCGTGGCTACGGCTGACTACGCCCTGTCGAAGCGTACCGACGCTTACCTGAGCCTGGCCTACGCTTACAACCGCGACAACTCGAATCTGGGTGTTAGCGGTCTCGGCAAGGTCAACGTCGACGCGACCGGCAAGTCTGACAGCCAGTTCGGCGCTACCGTTGGTATCCGCCACAAGTTCTAATCTGATGCGGGCGTGAGCCCGCTGTAGATTGGCTTGAAAAACGCCGGCACTCGAAAGAGTGCCGGCGTTTTATTTTGTCGGCTGTATGTCAAGCCAGTGCCGAAAGGCGGTGCTGCGGAAAAGGCACCGAGCGAAGTCCTGTGTGCAAAGTCGATCGACGGCCTGATGATCGCTCGGGTCGCACGAAGCGGAGGGCGAAAGCCTGCGCCTCGTGCCGGTATTGCATGACGAGCCATACACGAAGAATGTGCTCTCGGTCATGGCTGCGTCTCCGGCTGGGCTCGTCGGGATCTCCCGGTTTCCTGTAACCGCTGGCAATTCCGTCGGCACCACGCTGCGCGGTCTGCGGCTTGTGTGAAAGGGCCGGATTGTCTCGCGGCGACATGACAAAAAAAACCCCGCCATCTGCGGCGGGGTTTTTGCTTTGCGTACTTGGGCTAGAGATCAGGCGGACGCGCTATTCCTCGTCGTCGAACGGCACGGCACGCCGTGGAGGCGGGGGCCGCTTGCCAATGGTCACGGTCAGCTCGGCCGGCTTGCCGCGGCGGATCACTTTCATCTTGCTGTCCACGCCCGGCTTGAGCTGCGCGATCGCGTTCAGCAACGCGGTGGTGTCGGTGATGGGCTGACCATCCACGGAAGCCAGTACATCGCCCGGCTTCACGCCGGCCTTGTCGGCCGGGCCGCCTTGCACCACGGCGGCGATCAGCGCGCCTTCCTTGGCCTCGAGCCCGAACGATTCAGCGATTTCCGGCGTCATGTCCTGTGGTTCCACGCCAATCCAGCCGCGCGTCACGCTGCCGGTCGAGATGATCGATTCCATCACTTGCTTGGCCGTCGAGACCGGGATGGCGAAGCCGATGCCGAGCGACCCGCCCGAGCGTGAATAGATGGCCGTGTTGATGCCCAGCAGGTTGCCCTGCGCGTCCACCAGTGCACCGCCGGAATTGCCCGGGTTGATTGCCGCATCCGTCTGGATGAAGTTCTCGAACGTATTGATCCCGAGATGGCTGCGACCCAGCGCGGAGACGATGCCCATGGTCACGGTCTGGCCGACACCGAACGGATTGCCGATGGCCAGTACCACATCGCCGACCTTCACGTTCTCCAGGCGGCCGAGCGTGATGGCAGGCAAGTCCTTCAGCGAGATCTTGAGTACGGCCAGGTCGGTTTCAGGATCCGAGCCCACGACCTTGGCGTTCGCCTTGCGGCCGTCGGTCAGCGCCACCTCGATTTCATCGGCGCCATCGACCACGTGGTGGTTGGTTAGAATGTAACCCTCGGCACTGACAATGACGCCCGATCCCAGGCTGGACACCGGCTCCTGACGTTCCGGCAGGCGGTCGCCGAAGAAGAAGCGGAACCAGGGATCCTCGGACTGCGGATGGGGCGAGCGCCGTGTGCCGTTCTTGCTGGTAAAAATATTCACGACGGCAGGCATCGCCACCCGGGCAGCTTCGCTGTAAGACCCTTGCGCGGCGGCGCCGGCCACGTTGGGCACGACCTCCTTCAGCGCCACGATAGGCGACCCCGACTGCACCGCGACGCGCCCCCTCTGAAGCCACTCGGGCTTGAGCGTGGCGACGACGAACCAGACTGCCAGCACGACGGTGACAGCCTGGGCAAAGAACAGCCAAAAGCGCCGCAACATATTGGAGTTTGATCAAAAAATGAAGACGAAAGAGCTGGAATTGTACTTGAACGACCTGTTGGCGGTTTCCCGCTACAAGGACTATTGTCCTAACGGCCTGCAAGTGCAAGGCAACGCCGAAGTCACACACATCGTGACGGGCGTGACGGCCAGCCTGGCGCTGGTCGAAGCGGCCATCGAGGCCGGTGCGCAGGCCATCCTCGTGCATCATGGCTATTTCTGGAAAAACGAGGATGCGCGCGTGGTCGGGCAGAAGCATGCTCGTCTCAAACGGTTGCTGGGCTCGGACGTCAACCTGTTCGCGTATCACCTGCCGCTCGACAACCACCCGGAGTTCGGCAACAACGCCCAGCTCGCGCAGCAACTGGGCTTCACCCCGACGGGCCGCTTCAGCGGCGATGAACTCGGCTGGACCGGCACGCTGCCTTCACCGATGCCGCTGCAGGCGCTCGCCGCGCATATCGGCGGTGTACTCGGGCGCGAACCACTGGCCATTGGCGATCCGGACCAGATGATCCGCACGGTAGGGTGGTGCACCGGCGGTGCGCAAGGTTATTTCGATGCCGCCGTGGCAGCGGGTGTCGATGCTTATCTGAGCGGCGAAGTCTCCGAGCAGAACACGCACCTCGCGCGCGAAAGCGGTGTGGCGTATCTCGCGGCCGGGCATCATGCCACGGAGCGCTACGGCATTCGCTCGCTCGGCGAGCATGTGGCGCAGCGCTTTGGCCTGCAGCACACCTTCGTCGATATTCCCAATCCTGTTTGACGCGTATCAATAAAAACGGCCCCCACAGGGGCCGTTGTCTTGTCAGAATCCTGCTCTTGCCCGATCAGGGCTGGCGGGTCTGCAGGCTGTCGCGAATTTGACGCAGCAGGACAATATCTTCAGGCGTCGGCGGCGGTTCCGCCGGAGCCGCCGGCTCCTCGGCGCGCATCTTATTGAATGCCCGCACCATCAGGAAAATGATGAAGGCCAGAATCAGAAAGTTGACAACGATGGTCAGGAAATTACCGTAAGCAAACACCGGCACGCCGGCTTTTTTCAATGCGTCCAGCGTCATTGGCGTACCCGGCGGCGGCTCGGCCAGCGTGACGAACATATTGGAAAAATCCAGCTTGCCAACGATACGCCCGATCACGGGCATGATCAGGTCATTGACGACCGAATCGACGATTTTCCCGAATGCGGCCCCAATGATCACGCCGACCGCAAGGTCGATCACGTTGCCGCGCATTGCGAAGGTCTTGAACTCCGACATCATGCTCATGGGGCTTTCTCCTTCTTGTTGCAAGCAATGAACGCCTTCAAGCCCAGAAGCCTGCCGCATCGATGCGCGGAAAGCAAGCTTGCACGCGGCAATCCGCGCGTCCGGCCGATAATCGTACATTCCCATTGGGTTTTTCGCCTATCTTGCGCGGAGGTGCCTCATGTACAATTTATGGTTGACGCAAAATCTAAATTGACTTCCCCTGGGGTTTGGAATGAGTGACCAGCAAGACGTGAAGAGCGTGGATAAAGGTCGCCGCAATTGGTTGATCGCGACATCCGTCGCTGGCGGCGTCGGAGGCGTAGCAGTAGCGGTTCCTTTCGTCAGTACCTTTGCACCATCCGAGAAGGCCAAGGCGGCCGGCGCGCCAGTGGAAGCCGATATCGGCGCCCTCAAGCCCGGCGAGATGATGACGGTCGAATGGCGCGGCAAGCCGGTCTGGATCCTGCGCCGCACCGACGAGATGCTGGCCTCGCTCAAAAAGACCGACGGCGAAGTCGCTGATCCCAATTCCGACGTTCCGTTCACCATGAAGACGCCGGAGTACTGCAAGAACGAAACCCGCTCCCGCGCGGAACACAAGGACCTCCTGGTCGTCGTGGGCATCTGCTCCCACCTGGGTTGTTCCCCTTCGGGTCCTTTCCCTGCCGGCTCCAATCCTCAGCTCGGCACCGATCCCGGTTTTCTCTGCCCCTGCCACGGCTCGACCTTCGACCTGGCCGGCCGCGTCTTCAAGAACAAACCGGCTCCGCAGAATCTCGATGTTCCCCCATACCAGTTCCTGACCGACACCAAGCTCGTGATCGGCAAGGATGAAAAAGGAGAAGCTTGATCATGGCGGCCGATAAGCAAGTCAAGACGACCGGTCTGCTGGGCTGGGTCGACGCCCGCTTCCCCGCCACGCAACTGTGGGAAGACCATCTCTCCAAGTACTACGCGCCGAAGAACTTCAACTTCTGGTATTTCTTCGGTTCGCTGGCGCTGCTGGTCCTGGTGATCCAGATCGTCACCGGCATCTTCCTGGTGATGAACTACAAGCCGGACGGCACGCTCAACGCCGCCGGCATTCCCGTGGCATTCGCCAGCGTGGAATACATCATGCGCGAAGTCCCATGGGGCTGGCTGATTCGCTACATGCACTCGACCGGCGCCTCGGCGTTCTTCGTGGTCGTGTACCTGCACATGTTCCGCGGCCTGCTGTACGGCTCGTACCGCAAGCCGCGCGAACTGGTCTGGATCTTCGGCTGCCTGATCTTCCTGTGCCTGATGGCCGAAGCCTTCATGGGCTACCTGCTGCCATGGGGCCAGATGTCGTACTGGGGCGCGCAGGTGATCGTGAACCTGTTTTCGGCCATCCCGGTGATCGGCCAGGACCTGTCGCTGTTCATCCGCGGCGACTACGTGGTGAGCGATGCCACGCTGAACCGCTTCTTCTCGTTCCACGTCATTGCGGTGCCGCTGGTGCTGCTGGGGCTGGTGGTCGCGCACATCATCGCGCTGCACGAAGTGGGTTCCAACAACCCGGACGGCGTCGAGATCAAGGCCAAGAAGGACGCAAACGGCGTGCCGCTCGATGGCATCCCGTTCCACCCGTACTACTCGGTGCACGACCTGCTGGGCGTGGGCGGTTTCCTGATGATCTTCTCGGCGGTGATCTTCTTCTTCCCGGAAGTCGGCGGTTATTTCCTGGAATCCAACAACTTCTTCCCGGCTGATCCGCTCAAGACGCCGCCGCACATCGCGCCGGTGTGGTATTTCACGCCGTTCTACTCGATGCTGCGTGCCACCACGTCGAATTTCCTGCCGATCCTGTGGGTGTTCTTCGCGCTGGTGCTGGGCATGCTGTTCGTGCGCAGCAAGGACGCCCGCATCAAGGCGGCGTCCGTGGCCATTGCCGTGATCCTGGCGGTCGGCTTCTATTTCATCGACGCCAAGTTCTGGGGCGTGCTGGTGATGGGCGGCTCGGTCGTGATCCTGTTCTTCCTGCCGTGGCTCGACTGCTCGCCGGTGAAGTCCATCCGCTATCGTCCCGCCTTCCACAAGACCATCCTGACCGTCTTCGTGGTGGTGTTCATCGTCCTCGGCTACCTCGGCGTGCAACCGCCGTCGCCGGTTGGCGAGAAGGTGTCGCAGCTCGGCACGCTGCTGTACTTCGCCTTCTTCCTGACCATGCCGCTGTGGAGCCGTGCCGGCCAGTTCAAGCCGGTGCCGGAGCGCGTCACGTTCCATCCGCACTGAGCGACGCGCGAACCCCGACAAGAGGACAAGGACACACGATGAAAAAGCTGCTTTCCATCATTGCGCTGGCAGGCGCCTGCTTTGCCGCCGCGCCCGTCATGGCCAACGAAGGGGGGTATCCCCTGGAGCCGGCACCGGTGAACACTGCGGACCTGTCGTCGCTGCAGCGTGGCGCCAAGCTGTTCGTCAACTACTGCCTGAACTGCCACAGCGCTTCGCTGATGCGCTACAACCGGCTCAAGGACATTGGCCTGACCGATGACCAGATCCGCGACAACCTGCTGTTCTCCGCGGACAAGGTTGGCGAGACCATGACCATCGCCATGCAGCCGAAGGAAGCCAAGGCCTTCTTCGGCGCGCAGCCGCCCGACCTGTCCGTCATTTCCCGCGCCCGCGGCGATGACTGGCTGTACACCTACCTGCGTACCTTCTACCGCGACGACAGCCGCGCCACCGGCTGGAACAACCTGGTCTTCCCGAGCGTCGGCATGCCGCACGTGCTGTGGGAACTGCAGGGCCAGCGCGCCGCCAAGTTCGCCGAAACGGAAGAGCATGGCGAAAAGGTCCACAAGTTCGCCGGCTTCGAACAGCTGAGTCCCGGCAAGCTGAGCAAGGTCGAGTATGACCAGGCGACTGCCGACTTGGTTGGCTTCCTGGACTGGATGGCAGAACCCGCTCAGAACCACCGCAAGCGCCTGGGCGTCTGGGTGCTGCTGTTCCTGGGCATGTTCACCATCTTTGCGTGGCGCCTGAATGCCGCCTTCTGGAAAGACATCAAGTAACGTCCCAGCCGGCCCGGCATGAAAGAGGGCCAGAGCGGAAGTTGCTGTTGCAGCACCGCTCTGGCCCTTTTCCTATTGGGATTGCCTCAATAGTGGTCCCATAAGTGACGTATTTATATCTTATTTGCTTTTCGATGCCCGAGTTTGGCAGAATGTCTGACCTTACCGTCCGACCCTGCATCGGCTAAGCCCAAGGAATCCAACCATGATGGTGTTGTATTCGGGTACGACTTGCCCGTTTTCCCAGCGTTGCCGCCTCGTCCTGTTCGAAAAGGGCATGGACTTCGAGATCCGCGACGTTGACCTGTTCAACAAGCCCGAAGATATTTCGGTGATGAATCCCTACGGCCAGGTGCCTATCCTGGTCGAGCGCGACCTCATCCTGTATGAGTCGAACATCATCAACGAGTACATCGACGAGCGCTTCCCGCACCCGCAGCTGATGCCGGCCGATCCGGTTCAGCGTGCGCGCGCGCGCCTGTTCCTGTTCAACTTCGAAAAGGAACTGTTCACTCACGTCTACGTGCTGGAGAACGAAAAGGGCAAGGCCGCGGAAAAGAATCACGAGCGTGCCCGTGCCGCGATCCGCGACCGCCTGACCCAGCTCGCGCCGATCTTCGTCAAGAACAAGTACATGCTTGGCGAAGAATTCTCGATGCTCGACGTCGCCATTGCCCCGCTGCTCTGGCGCCTGGACCACTATGGCATCGAGCTGTCGAAGAACGCCGCGCCGCTGCTCAAGTACGCCGAGCGCATCTTCAGCCGTCCGGCCTATATCGAAGCGCTCACCCCGTCGGAAAAGGTGATGCGCCGTTAAGCCTGGCAGGCCCGATGCTTGCGCATCGGGTCAACCACCGGCGTCATGAAGAAGCACCATGCCTGAAACTTCCACCAAGCCCTACCTGATCCGCGCCATCTATGAATGGTGCACGGACAACGGCTTCACGCCGTACGTTGCCGTTTTTGTCGACGCCAACACGAGCGTTCCGCGCGAATTCGTCAAGAACAACGAGATCGTGCTCAACGTCAGCTTCGACGCCACGAGCGGCCTGGACATGGGCAATGAGTGGATCACGTTCAGCGCGCGCTTTGGCGGTATCTCGCGCAAGATCGACGTGCCCGTGGAAAACGTGCTCGCCATCTACGCGCGTGAAAACGGCCAAGGCATGGCGTTCCCGGTCGAGCGCAGCGTGCCCGAAACCCTGGCCGCGACCGAGCGGGAAAGCAACCCGCCGCCCAAGCTGGCCCCGGTGGAATCCGAGACGCCGGCCGACGCCGGACAGGGCGCTCCGGACGACGACGAAACCCCGCCGCCCGTGCCGCGCATCGGGGGCAAGAAGCCGTCGCTGAAGGTGGTGAAGTAAGTCACCCGCAACGCACCAAAGCGGACCGCAATGCAGTAGAATCGCGGTCTGCATCAGAAATGCCGGCTTAGCTCATCAGGTAGAGCAGTTGATTTGTAATCATCAGGTGGCGGGTTCGAGTCCTGCAGCCGGCACCAGACAGAAAAAGGGGTTACGTGATTTTTGCGTAACCCCTTTTTGCTTTGCGTTTTGTCCGGCCAAGGCGAATCAAACGCTTCAGCTCTGCCAGTACGGCTTGCGCTTCTCCACGAACGCCGAAATGCCTTCCTTGGCATCCTCTGTCGCAAACACATTGCCAAATGATTCCACCGCCGTCGCGATGCCACGCCGGTAGTCGCCATCATTGGCGCGCAGGAACGCCGTGCGTCCCATCCGCATCACAACCGGTGATTTGTCGCACAGCGTCTGCGCCAGCGCTCTTGCTTCACCCATGACGTCTTGCTCCGGGACGACGCGGCTGGCCAGTCCGAGCGACATGGCTTCGGCCGCGCCGAACGAGCGGCCCGTGAACAGCAGGTCGAATGCGCGATGGCGGCCGATGATGCGCGGCAGGTGCGTGAAGTGGATGGCCGGCGTGACGCCGACGTCGATCTCCGGATAGCCGAAGGTCGCGGAATCGGCGGCGACGATCATGTCGCAGTGAATCGCAAGCGTCATGCCGCCGCCGCGCGCGGTCCCGCCCACGGCGGCGATGGACGGCTTGCCAAGGTTGAACTGTGCTTCGTGCAGGCCGCTGTAGAGCTTGTCGACAAGCTGGTACGCGCGTGACGGCGCCGCACCGTGCAGCGCGTCGAGCTGAAGCCCCGCGCAGAAGCGCCGCGGCACGGCGCTGCCAAGGATGACGGCGCGCACGGAATCATCGTGCGCCGCACGGCGCAAGGCCTCGAGCAGTGCATCGATCATGCCTTCGTTCAGCGCATTGACCGGAGGGCTGTCCAGAAGGATCTCGGCGACGCGGTCGCGGACTTCATAGGTAACGGCGGACATGGCGGCTCCTGATGTCATGCCGCGACGCGCTGCGTCGACGGGGTATTGGATTCAGCGTTGCTGGCAGTCGCCACCACGCCGCTCGTCTTGAGCGCGGCGATGGCTTCGTCGTTGTAGCCAGCCTGGCGCAGCACCTCCTCAGTGTGTTCGCCGAGCAGCGGCGGAGCCCGGTGCGCGGCGCGGTTCTCGCCCCGGAAGCGCACGGGCAGGCCCATGTTGCGGATCGTTCCCAGTACCGGGTGCTCCGACTCGACGACCAGTCCGCGCGCAGCCAGTTGCGGATGCGCCAGTGCCTGATCGAGGGTATGAATCGGCGCGCAGGCGACACCGGCGTTGCGCAGCGCCTCCAGCCAGAACCCGACGGACTCGGTGACAATGCGCGCCCGGACTAGCGCGACGGTTTCGTCGAAGTGGGCGACGCGGTCGGCATTCGTCGCGAAGCGCGGATCGTCGACATAGGCCTGCAGCCCGGCAACGGGGCAGAAGCGCCGCCACTGCGCGTCATTGCCGATGCCGATCATGACCGGGCCGTCGGCGGCGTCGAACACCTGATACGGCGCCATGGCCGGATGCGCAGTGCCCATCGGACGCGGCGGCTTGCCGCTGCTCCAGTAGTTCTGTGCAAGGTAGCCCATGAAGCCCATCGCGGTGTCCAGCAGCGAGACCTCCAGCTGCATGCCGCGTCCTGTCTTCTGCCGCTCGATCAGCGCGGCCAGGATGCCGCTGAACGCGTGCATGCCCGTACCGAGATCCACTGGAGAGAAGCTCGCGCGGGCGTGCCTGCCGCCGGGTTCGCCCATGGTGCTGATCATGCCGCTGAAAGCCTGCAGCATGACGTCATAACCTGGCTCCTGTCCGAGCGGGCCGGTCCGGCCGTAGCCGGATATCTCGCAGTAGATCAGGGTTGGGTTTAGCGACGACAGGGTTTCATAGTCCACGCCCAGCCGTGCGGCCGCGCCGCTGCCAAATCCTTGCAGCACGATGTCGGCTTTGGCCGCCAGCGTCTGGACGATCTTCCGGCCCTCCGCCGTCTTCAGGTCCACCGCGAGACTGCGCTTGTTGTGGTTGACCGCCAGGAAGGTGGCCGACTGGCCGCGATCCTGCGGCAGCCACGCGCGCGTGTCGTCGCCGTGCCCGACGGGCTCGACCTTGATGACCTCGGCGCCCAGTTCGCCCAGGTACTGGCCGCACAGCGGGCCAGCCAGCACCTTGCTCAGGTCGAGCACCCGAATTCCTTGCAATGCAATCATGTGTCTGTCCGTTGTAAATCCATCTGCAGCAGGCTGCGGTCCTGCTCGCTGATCCGCGGCCTATTCCGGCCGGATGTCGATCGACCGCGCCAGGGCAGTCCAGCGCGCCGCGTCGCGGTTGACGAAGTCCTGCACCTCGCCGGGCGCAAGATGGAAAGGCTCGGCGCCGCGTGCGAACAGCGCATTGCCGTAGGCCGCACTGCGCGCGGATTCGGCCACCGCTTCGCGCAGCAAGCTGACAATCGCGGGCGGCGTGCGGGCCGAGATTTGCAGCGCGAGCCAGAACTTGAGGCTTACCGCCGGATAGCCCGCTTCGGCCAGCGTCGGAACGTCGGGCAGCAGCGGCGAGCGTGCGGCCGAGGTAATGGCCAGCGCCTTGAGCTTGCCGCCCTGTATCTGGCCAAGACAGGTGGTCATGCTGTCGAACAGGAAATCGACATTGCCGGCCATCACATCGCTGCTGGCGGGCGCGCTGCCCTTGTACGGGACGGTGACCGCCGTGAACTTCGCGGCCTTGAGCAGCAATGCGCCGTAGATATGCGGCGAGCTGCCGGCGCCATAGGTCGCGTAGCTGAGGTTGTCGGGCTTCTGCCTGCCCAGCCGGACCAGGTCGGCCACGCTGCCGACGCCAAGCTTGGTCGGATGGATCACCAGCACATTCGGCACGGTCGCGACCACGCCCAGCGCCAGCAGGTCGCGTTGCGGCTGGAAGCGCAGGTCCGGGAACATCAGCGGGTTGACGGCATGCATGCCGACCGTGTTCAGCAGGATGGTGTAGCCATCGGGACTGGCGTCGAGCACGCTCTGCGTGCCGAGGTTACCGCCGGCGCCGGGTTTGTTCTCCACCACGACGGGCTGGCCCAGCTTCTGCGACAACGGCATGGCGATCTGCCGCGCGACGAAGTCGCCGGGGCCGCCCGCGGCGAACGGCACGACCAGCTTTACCGGCCGCGCAGGCCATGAATTTGCCAGCAGCGGCCGCGCGAACAGCGCAGCGCCTGCGCCGGCAAGAAAGTTGCGGCGATCGATTCCCATGTTGTCTCCTGTGACGGCCTGCGCCGGATTCCGCGTGCGTTGCGCGGGCTTGTGTCACTATCGACGCCACGGAGATATATGTCTAAGACATCTTGTGGATGCCGGGTATCATCGTTCGTTATAGCCCGTGAAGGCCAGCCTTCGTGCAGCAGGAGACACAGCAATGGGGATACCGGTAGATGTGCGCGGGTTGCGCAGCTTTCTTGCCGTGGCGGCGGCGGGGTCGATCTCGCGCGCGGCCGAAACCTTGCACATCGCCCAACCCGCCCTGAGTCTGCAGATCCGGCAGCTCGAAGAGACGCTGGGCGTACCCTTGTTCCTGCGCAGCCACAAGGGCGTATCGATTACGGCGGCGGGCCAGCGCTTCGAGCAGCACGCCAGGGACATCCTGAAGCGGGTCGATCTGGCTTGTGAGGATGTTCGCGATCTCGTTACGGACCCGGAAGGGCGGGTCGCCATCGGACTGCCGCAATCCATGGCCAAGATCCTGACCGTGCCGCTGGTGCGCGAGACCATCCGGCGCTGGTCCAAGGTGCGGCTGCAGGTGATCGAGCTGAGCACGGGGTACATCCCGAACCATCTGCTGACGGGCCATATCGATATCGGGCTGACCTTCCAGTCGAACGCCGATCCCGGCCTCTTGTTCGAGCATCTGGTCGACGAAGACCTCGTGCTCGTGGCCGAGCCCGGAAAATTCGGCGGCGCGAGACGGCGCGATGCATTGCCCGCAAAGTCCGTCCGCCTCGGCGACTTGAGTCATTACCCGATGATCCTCCCCGCTGGCGAGCATGGCCTGCGTGCGCTGATCGACAGCCACTTGCGCGCGCACGCGATCGAACTGAGCGTGCTGGCGGAGGTGAATGCGATCCCGGAACTGATCGCACTCGCGGCCGCCGGGGTGGGCTATACGGTCCTTTCCTATGCGTCGGTCTCTACGGAGTTGCGCAAGGGGCTGCTGTCCGCCGCGCGCATTGCCGAGCCCGCGATGTCGCGGCCGGTGTTCCTGTGCCGTTCGGCGACCATGCCGCTATCCGTGGCGGCGTCGGCGGTGCATGAGTTGCTGGGCGAGATTGTCAGCGCGCAGATTGCCGACGGGAGCTGGCCGGCGCGTGTCGGTACGGCGCGGCGGTGAATGGCCGTCCGGCCGAACCTATCGCGACAGCACTGCCTCGATGCGTGCGATTTCGCCTTCCATCCAGCGCCGGAGTAAACCATCCGACATGACCAGCGCCGTGCTGCCGCCGAGGATGCGATAGACCTTCTTGCGATCGATCTTCGAGACCTTGCCCGGGTCGAGCCAGTCCTCGTTCTCCACGAGCAGCCGCAAGGTATCGAGGCCGATCAAAATCGGCCACAGGCAGGCGAGCCGCAAGCGCACGGCGGTACGCGGAATCGCCAGCGTGTACGCCATGGCTTCCCGGAAATGGTCCAGCGCCAGCCGTACGAGTTCGAACAGCACCGGCCGCATGCGCCGCGAATTGGCCGGCTCCAGGAGGTCGCGCGGCGCGCATCCGTGGCGATCGAGGCGTGCCTGGGGCAGATAGCAGCGCCCGATACGGAGGTCACTGCCACAGTCGCGCAGCACGTTGACCATCTGCAAGGCCTTGCCGAAGCGGATGCCGCGACGCTGCATGATGGCTGGCTCGTCCCTGAGTACGCCGGGCTGGTGGGCGTAGGTCATTGCCGTCCAGAACTCTCCCACGCAGCCGGCCACGAGGTAGGTGTAGCGATCAAGGTCGGACAGCTCCTGCAACGCGCCAAGTTCGCCCGATTGCTCGTCCGGAAACGTGCGCAGGTCGAACTCCATGCCTTCGGTCAGCGTGGTGACGATGCCGCGCACCGCGGTGCGGTCGGAATCATCGAGTTGCGCCAGCACGTCGAACGCTGGCCGGATCGATTCCAGCAGCGCCTTTTCTTTTGATTCCGTCTGATGGCCGGCGACTTCGCGCGACAAGCGCCCGGAGAACGTTGCGGGGTTGCCGCGGCCGTTGACACACTCGCGCAGCGCCAGCAGCAGATCCAGGCGCTCCGCAGGAGGAATCAGCGCGGTGTCCGCAATCGTGTCGGCCGCCCGCGCCAGCAGGTAGGCCAGTCCGACGGGGTCACGCATGCCCGCCGGCAGGATGCGCAGCGTCAGGTAGAACGAACGGGAAACTCCCTTCAGCAGCGGGCCGAGCAGGTAGGCCCGGGTCGGGTTTGGCATGGGTGCGTTGGTGGCGCGAGGGTAGGGCGCATTGTAACGGGCGTGGGCGGCCCGATGATGTGATGGCAACGGCGAATTCGATTTCCCCGATAACCCTTACCAAAATATCGCGTTATACGGCGGCCCAGCCTGCTAGCGACAATTCGCCAAAGTCCTCACCGTGGACACTATATTGAGAACAAAAAGGGAGAAGACCATGACTGCCCCCGACCATCCCCACGACGGCACGCGCGAGCGGCGCCGCTTCCTGCAAGGAGCCGGCGCCCTGATGGCCCAAGCCGCGCTGGGCGCCACGGCGTTCGATGCTTTGGCTGCCGGCACGCCGGGCAAGGTCGCCTTGCCCTTCGCCAATGGCGAGCGCGAGTTGGCCACCTTTCCGCAAAAGCGCCCGCTGATCCTGCTGACCAGCCGCCCGCCGCAGCTTGAGACGCCGTTCAGCGTCTTCAACGAGGGCATCATCACGCCCAATGACGCGTTCTTCGTGCGCTACCACTGGAGCGGCATACCGACTTCGATCGATCCCCAGGCTTATCGCCTGCGTATCGGCGGCCATGTGAAGGCGCCGCTGGAACTGTCGCTGGCGGACCTGAAGTCCTTGGCCGATCCGGTCGAGATCGTCGCCGTGAACCAGTGTTCGGGCAACAGCCGTGGCTTCTCTGAGCCGCGCGTCAACGGCGGCCAGCTGGCCAATGGTGCGATGGGCAATGCGCGCTGGACTGGCGTGTCCCTGAAGAAGGTGCTGGAAAAGGCCGGCGTGCAACCCGGTGCGGTACAGGTGACCTTCAATGGCCTCGACAAGCCGCCCCTCGAAAACGGCCCGGACTTCGTCAAGGCCTTGAACATCGATCACGCGCTCGATGGCGAGGTGATGCTGGCTTGGGCGATGAACGGTGCCGACTTGCCGATGCTGAATGGCTACCCGTTGCGCCTGGTGGTCCCCGGCCACTACGGCACGTACTGGGTCAAGCACCTGTCGGATATCCAGGTCGTGGACAAGGTGTTCGATGGCTTCTGGATGGCGTCGGCCTACCGTATCCCGGCGAACCCCTGCGCCTGCGTGCCACCCGGTACGGCGCCGTCGGCCACCACGCCGATCGGCCGCTTCACCGTGCGTTCGTTCATCACCAGCCTGGAAAATGGTGCAAAGGTGCCGACGGGCCGCGAAACGGTGGTGCGTGGCATTGCCTTCGATGGCGGCTACGGTATCGGCGAAGTCGGCTTCTCGCCGGATGGCGGCAGGACCTGGCAAGCGGCGAAACTCGGTCAGGACCTTGGGCGCTACTCGTTCCGCGAATGGACGGCGGTGCTACGTCCGCAGCGTCGCGGCAACCTGGATCTGCGTGTGCGCGCCGTGAACCGCATCGGCCAGAGCCAGCCGCTGGAGGCGCTTTGGAACCCGCCCGGCTATATGCGCAACGTGGTGGAAACCACACGCGTCACCGCGGTTTGAGGGAGGGGACATCATGAACATGAAAACCCTGATTGCCGCCGCGTTCGCCGCCTTCGCTTTGCCAGCCATGGCGCTGGAGATCACCCTGCCGGCGGAGACCGCCGCCTGGCGTCCGAGCGATCTTCCCGGATACCGGCTCGTGCAGCAGAACTGCATGACCTGCCATTCGGCGCAGTACGCGGAGACACAGCCGCAGACGTCTCCGCGTGCCTATTGGGACGCGACCGTCAAGAAGATGAAGAAGCCGTACGGCGCGCCGGTGCGTGACGAAGACATGCCGGCCATCATCGATTATCTCGTCAAGACCTATGGTGCTGAGCGCGGCAGCGCAACGCCCGTAGCCGCTGCTGCGGTGCCTGCCGCGCCGGCAGCCGCCGGTGGCACGCCGCGCACGGCGGATGCGCTGCTCGGCGCCAACCAGTGCAGCGCCTGCCATGCGGTCGACAAGAAGGTCGTCGGCCCGGCGTTTCATGACGTGGCGGCGAAGTACGCCGGTAATGCCGATGCTACCGGCAAGCTGATGCAGAGCATCCGCAACGGCGGTAGCGGGAAGTGGGGGCAGGTGCCGATGCCGGGGTTCCCGCAGCTGGATGAGGCGGATTTGAAGACGTTGGCGAATTACGTTTTGTCGCGTTAGCCAAGCGGCGAATGTTTGCCTGGCGAGCAACGGTGCTCGCATAGCTGTCCGGCAGTCGCGACTGTCGGACAGCAGTATCAGAAAGGGCGTCACGCTTGGCATGCGCCGCTGTTTCGCCGGCGTAGCCGGCGAGTCACTTTTTGTCCGAGCGGCGTGTGTCAAGGTAGTTGTCGCGTCCGCCGCTATGCTGCTTTCCGGTACTCCTTAGGCTCCAGCTCAGCCCGCTCGGGGTTCAGGTAGACCACTGGATCCAGCTTCCAATTCCGGATTCCCCGCGACCAGCGCTGCGGGTGCCGGGCGCGCGCAGCCTGATACACCACCATTCGTCGCGCCAGCAGGGGTATCGCTTCCCCGCGGTGCCGCTGGTTCGGCGTGACATACTTCAGCCCGCTGTGACGGTGCTCCTCGTTGTACCAACGCACGAACCGATGCACCCATTCACGCGCCTGTTCCAGCGTATCGAATGGCCTCTCGGGCCACAGCGGGCAGTACTTGGCCGTACGGAACAACGCTTCGGCATAGGCGTTGTCGTTGCTCACGCGTGGGCGGCTGTATGACGGCACCACGCCCAGATCCTGCATCGCAGCGCGCATGCTCAGCCCCTTCATGACGCTGCCATTATCAGAGTGCAGCACCAGCGGCCGCCCAGCCGTTTGCTCGCGCAGACAGCCCAGTTCGAGCAGCCGGCGGGCATGCTCCACCGACTCGCTCTCGTGCACTTCATTGACCACCAGCTTGCGGCTGTAGATGTCCTGCATCATGTACCAGTAGAAGAAGCGACCCTTCACCGTAGTGGGCATCCACGTGATGTCCCAGCACCACACCTGATTGGCACCGTCTGCACGATGCGTGGTCGGCGCGCGGGGCTTGGCATTGTGACTGCGTCCACGTCGCCGGCTCTGCCCTGCAGCCCGAAGCACACGGTAGAACGTCGATTCCGACGCCAGGTAGCGGCCCTCGTCGGCCAACTTCGGCACGATCTGGTGCGGCGTCAGGCTCTCGTAGCCAGGCTGGTTGGCCGCTGCCAGCACGGCCTGCCGTTCTGCCTCGCTGAGCTTGTTCGCCGGCACCGGGCGCTGCGCTCCCGGGCGGCCATCCTCTGGCGCATGGCGCCAGCGCTGCAAGGTGCGCTCACTCAAGTCCAGTTCCTCGCAGGCCCTGGACTGGCGTGCACCGCTCTTTACCGCTTCATCGATCAACGCAATGGCATCGCGGCGATCCGAGACGTTGATCAGTCTTCCTCGTCCCTTCCCCAGATCGCCTCGGCTTTTTTTCTCAGCACCAGCAGCGCTGCTGTCTCAGCCAGCGCCGCATCCTTGCGCTTGAGTTCGCGCTCAAGATCCCGGATCCGCTTCTGAGCCGCCTGTTCCTCGCGGCGCTGCGCCAGGTCAGGCTTGTCTGGTGTCTTGGCATTGGCCTGCTCGCACGCGGCCCGCCACGCCCGGATCTGTTCCGGCTGAATACCCTTCCTGCGGCAGTATTCGGACAGCTCCGCCTCACTCAGGGGCGCCGTCTCCAGCACCACTCGGAACTTGTCCGCACTGGACCACTTATCACTTTGTTTGCCGTTGCCTGGCACAACCTTTCCTTGCTCTCGGGCCGCGTTGCGCCAGTTGCGCAGGCACACCGTTGTAATGCCTGTCTCCCTGGCCAACTCCGCCACCGACCGGTTCAAGGGCGGCTTCATCTGCTCGACCACCCATTCTTTGTACTCCGCCGGATAAGGCTTCATCTTCCAACCGTTACCGCCCCCCATTGTCCTTCATCGAAAGGCAGCGAGGCGACAACTATCCTGACATGGAGGG
>NZ_JBYOJS010000019.1:100328-118664 GCF_057798895.1 Cupriavidus sp. 22TCCZM04-2 | reverse complement strand
GCGGGGAATCCGGAATTGGAAGCTGGATCCAGTGGTCTACCTGAACCCCGAGCGGGCTGAGCTGGAGCCTAAGGAGTACCGGAAAGCAGCATAGCGGCGGACGCGACAACTACCTTGACACACGCCGCTCGGACAAAAAGTGACTCGCCGGCTACGCCGGCGAAACAGCCGCGCCTGCCAAGGACAACAACCCAATCACGAACCAAAGCCACCCCCAACGCCTATGCCAGACGAAACACCAGCGCCTGCCAAGCACGACAACCCCCTCATTACCCCCTCCCCGCATTCCGTCAAAAAACCAAAAAAAACCCATCGCAACGATGGGCCAAAGCCATGCGATAAGAGGAGATGTATATCGCATGGGCGAGACTACCCGAGCCCTGCCGCGAGCCAATCAGACCTCACGCTCCAGCACCGGCGTGGCCATTCCCGTCGATGACCGCAAGCCGGCAGGCTGCTCTTGCTCTTGCGGACCGCGCATCGCCCCCGCTGACGGGCGCTCCGCCCGCTCGACACCGAGCCACGCCGCAAGCGCAGGCAGGAGAAATACGGCACCGAACAAGTTGACCAGAAACATGAAGGCCAGCAGCACGCCCATATCGACCTGGAACTTGAGGGCCGAGAATGCCCACGTCCCGACACCGATGAACATCGTGACAGCGGTAAACAGGGCCGCGGTGCCCCGTTGCCGCATGGCTTCCAGGAAGGCGTCGGGAAGCGAGGCGCCAGCGCGAATCTCATGCTGCATGCGCTCGTACAGGTAGATGCCGTAGTCAACCCCGACGCCCACGCCGAGCGTGATCACCGGCAACGTGGCAACCTTCAGCCCGATGCCGAGCCGCGCCATCACGGCATTGCACAGGATCGACACGATGGTGAGCGGCACGATGATGCACAACACCGCGCGCCACGACCGGAAGGTCAGCAGGCACAGGAAGGCAATCGCGCCGAAGATCGACAGGAGCATGGCCACTTCGGCTTCGCCGACGGCCTCGTTCGTCGCGGCCATCACTCCGACGTTGCCGCCCGCGAGCCGGAACCTGACGTTCGGATTGGTGTTCTGCGCCGCCAGCCGCCCGGCTTCCGCGATGATGTGCGCGATGGTATTTCCTTCATGGTTCCGGGAGTAGATCAATACCTGCGATGCCTTGCAGTTTTCGGTATTCATGCCGTTGTCGGGATCATAGGCGCTCGCGCCTTGCGTCAGGCCTTCACTGCTGCGTGGCAATGCGGCCCAGCGGGGATTGCCCTCGTTGAAGGCCGCAATCGAAATCTTTGCCGCTGTCGGCACGCTGACCACGGACTGCACGCCCGCTACGCCCCGCATCGACATTTCGAAGCGCTCGATGGCGCTCATCGCCGGGAAGTCCAGGCAAGCGCTTTCCACGCCGGTCACTTCGACGATGACGGACAGCACGTCCACGCCGATGTCGTACTGGCTGGTGATGGCCGCATTGTCAAGGTTGTAGCGCGACGTACTGCGCAATTCCGGCGCGCGACCGCCGATGTCGCCGATCTCCAGCTTGCGCGATTCCAGCGTGCCGCAGGCAAGCAGCACAAGAGCGGCCAACAGCACCGCCGCGGCGGGCACGGGTCTGGCGAACCCGGCAAACCATGCCCAGCGTCGGCCGCCGCCGGCCGTCTCGCGCCGCCTGGCATGGGCCAGTGCGCCCGCTTCGATGCGTGTGTAGGACAACAGGATCGGCAGGAAGACCTTGTTGGTCATGATCATCAGCAGGACACCCAGGCAAGCGGTAACACCGAGTTCGCGCACGATTTCGATCTTGATGCGCATGATGACCAGGAAGCCGAGCGCGTTGGTAAGCAGCGCAACCGTACCGGGCAGGAACAGCTTGCGGAACGCATCGCCGGCAGCTTCGACCGGTTCCAGGCCCGCTACCAGTGCCTGTTTCCAGGCATTGGTCATCTGCACGGCGTGCGATACGCCGATAGAGAAGATCAGGAATGGCACCAGGATCGACATGGGGTCGATGCCCAGGCCGAGCACTGGCAGTGCGCCCAGCAGCCACACCACCGGCAGCAGCGCCACGGACAGGGCCAGCAACGTGGTCCGGAGCGAGTGCGTATAGAGCAGCAGCAGGCCCGCGGTAATCAGGAAGGCCAGCCCGAAGAAGGCCATCACGCCACTGATGCCCGCCTCGACGTCGCCGACGAGTTTCGCGAAGCCGATGATGTCGACCTCGATATCCTGGTCCGCGTAGCGCGCACGGATCGCCTCGAGCTGGCTGGCGACGGCCGCATAGTCCAGGCGGCCGCCGCCGGCGGGGTCGGTGTCGCGGAATTCCGCGCGCACCAGCGCCGATTTCAGGTCGTTGCCCACCAGGCTGCCGATCTGGCCCGAGCGCGCCACGTTACGCCGTACTTTATCGAGGTCGTCGGGCCTGGCGCTGGAGAACTGCCCCGGCACCACCGACTCGCCGCGGAAGCCGGCTTCCGTCACCTCGGTGTAGTGGACGTTCGGCGTGAACAGCGAGAACACGCGCGCGCGGTTGATGCCGGGAATGAAGAAGACGTCGTCTGTCGCATGGCGAAGCGCGTCCATGAACTTCCGGTTGTAGATGTCGCCCTGCCCCTTCCAGCGCAAGCTGACGAGTACGGTATTCGCCCCCGGGAATGCGCTCGCGTAGCGGTTGAACACCTGCATGTACGGATGTTGCATCGGGATCATTTTCTCGAACCCGGGATCGAGGCGCAGCCGCGTTGCGGATATGCCCAGCGCGGCCGTGGCTGCAATGCACAGAAGCAGGAGGATGCGCCGATACCGGATCAGCAGGTCCGCGCAGCGGTCCACCAGGCGGCGGGGGCGAGAGTTGGCGGCTGGGCGCCGGGGGCTTGGCGAGTTCATGGACATTTCGGAGAAGTACCGCAGTTGGCAGGCGACAAGGCATCCGGCGCTGGTGGTGGCCCGGACCCGACGGTCACGCCGAGATCGCCGCCGAGAGCCAGGACTCCCTTGCCCAGATCCAGCACCGCTGCCAGGCTTTGCGCACCGCCCGCGCTACGCACCGCGAAAGTTTTTCCGCCGTCCCGTGAGGTGACAATGGCCCCGCCCTGCCCGACCAGCACGAGCTCGCCGTCGTCGCGCTGCGCACCGCCGAAGTACGAGGCGCCAAGGCTTCCCTCGGCGCTGGTCCAGGTGTCACCGTGGTCCGCGCTGCGCAGCACGTGGCCGCGCATGCCGTAGGCAATCCAGTCTCCATTGGCCAGGATCAGCGCGCCGAACAGCGATCCTTCATACGGCACGGAACGCGTCTGCCAGGTGGCGCCGTTGTCGAGCGAGCGCAACAGCGTGCCTGACTCGCCTGCGATGACCAGGCGACCCTTGCCGTCGCCCACGATGCCGTTGAGATGGTGGTCGCCCGCCGGCGTCTCCAGCTCCTGCCAGGTCAGTCCGGCGTTGCGCGAGACCAGCAACTGGCCGAAGCTTCCCGCGGCGAACACCTGCCCTTGATCGTCGCCCCATACCGACAGCAACGGGTCCGGGCGCTGCGCGTCGGTTCGCACTTCACGCCAGTGTTCACCGCCGTCCTCGCTACGCACGATCAGGCCCTGGTGCCCCACCGCAATGCCGATGCGCGCGGAGATGAAAGTCACCTGGGTCAGCGTGGTCCCGGCGGCGGGCGAGACCTGCGCCTCGCGCCATGCCGCGCCGTCGTTGTCGCTGATGAGGATGACGCCGCGTTCGCCGACGGCGACCAGCCGGCTTCCGGCCCTGGCGATGCCGTTGACCTGGACGTTGCTGGCGTGAATGGAGGTTGCAGCGAACGCCGGCAGCGAACGCGGCGAGAACGCGAACAGCGCCGCGCATAACACCACCGCAGAGAACGAAACGCCCGGGATTGTTGTGTTCATGGGAGCCTTTTTCAGTACGGCGCCGATGCTCTCACAAACACAACATGGGATGCATTAGGGAATCCGAGTACTTCGTCCAGACTATGCGCCGCACACCCGCCGCTACCTACACTTC
The DNA here is from genome assembly GCF_057798895.1 of Cupriavidus sp. 22TCCZM04-2. NCBI lineage: Bacteria > Pseudomonadati > Pseudomonadota > Betaproteobacteria > Burkholderiales > Burkholderiaceae > Cupriavidus > Cupriavidus sp. 22TCCZM04-2. Next base: position 114,676 of record NZ_JBYOJS010000019.1, on the reverse strand, counting down.
GCCGGCAACTTTCAGGTAGGCATTCTCAAAAGGAGAGGCAATGCGCATGCAGCGGCTTGGGTTGGGCAGGCCACCCGCGCGGTGGCGAAGGACGTTAGTGGCATTGGCAACAACGGCGGTGGTCATGCCGGCATGGGCCGGGGACACCATCGAGCTCGGGGCGGACACCACGCTCGACTATCACATGACGCTCGGCTACGGCGTCGGCATCCGAACACGATCGCCGAGCGGCGTATTGCTCGCGCCCGAAAACATCAACGGCGATGACGGCGATCGCAACTTCAAGAAGGGCGGACTGATCGAGAACCAGGTCAGCCTGCTTGCCGAGGCCGATCTGAAGCACAAGGACCTCGGGTTCTTCCTGCGCTTCAGTGCGTTCTACGATCAGGCCTATCATCGCCCGAACGCCAACGACGCGCCGGACACGGTCAACCATGACGGGCCCTCCAACAGGTTCACATCGGACGCGCAGCGCTATCTCGGCGAGCGCGTGAAACTGCTCTCGGCCTATGCCTACGACACGGTCAAGCTCGGAAGCACCGACCTGAACGTCAAGCTTGGCAGCCAGGTCGTCGCGTGGGGCGAAAGCCTGTTCTTCGCAAATATTGCCGCGGCCCAGGGGCCGGTGGATGCGTCGAAGGGCTACGTCGCCGGCGCCGAAGTCAAGGACATCCTGCTGCCAACCCCCCAGTTGTCGTTGCAATGGCAACTGGACCCGAGCTTCAGCGTGCTCGGGTACTACCAGTTCCAGTTCCGCCCCAACGAACTGGTGCCACCGGGCGGCTATTTCAGCTTCTCCGACGTGGTCGGACCGGGTGCGCAGTTCATCATCGGGCCGGACGGCCTGCGCATCCCCCGCGGCCCTGACATCAAGCCCCGGAGCCACAACCAGTGGGGCCTGGGCACGCGCTGGCGCGCCGACAAGGGTACGGAGATCGGACTCTACTACCTGCACTACAACGACACGAACCCCAATGTCGTGGCGAGCTTCTTCCCGACCCTGCAGTATCAACAGGAATACTTCGGGAATATCCAGCTGACCGGGGCCAGCTTCTCGACGGAAATCGGTGGCATCAACGTCGCTGGCGAAACGTCATACCGGTCCGGCGCGGCCGTGCTGGTCAACACCGCGGACGGGGCTGCCGCCACCCGCGGCAATGTCTGGCAAACCAACCTCTCCGCCATTCATACCATCGGCCCGACGTTCCTCGCAGCGTCGCAGGCGATCGCGGCTGAAGTCTCCTACGTCCGAGTCCTCGGTGTAACGCCGTTGCAGGGTTCGACACAGCTGACCAACACACGCGATGCGGCCGCCTTCGAGATCGCTTGGACGCTGAGCTACAAGAACGTGTTCGAAGGCTGGGATCTCGACGTTCCGATGACTTTTGCGCATCAGTTCGCGGGCAATACCTCCCTGGCCGGGTCGTTGGGCGCATTGAACGGAATTCACGACACGCAAGCGTCGATCGGGCTGACGTTCACCTATATGAACAACCTGAAGCTCGGTCTTGTGTATGCGAGGTACATGGGCGGGGCGAACCCCGTTACCCGCCCGCTCGCCGACCGCGACTATGTCGTCGGAACAGCGACGTACTCGTTCTGACGGGCGCTTGGCACGCCCTTCGAGTCACTCACCATCCTGAGGAATCCGAGAATGAAAAGCATCGCTCTTCCCACACTGAGAGCCCTGGCCTGGGTGGCTGGCGCCACCTTCGCCGTCACAGCGCTCGCCAGGCTCACACCAGATGAAATCAAGCGGCTTGACGGTCCGCTCACGCCCATGGGCGCCGAGCGCGCCGCCAACGCGGACGGGAGCATTCCCGCCTGGACCGCCAGGATCGTCGGTACGCCGCCCGGCCTCCAGTTCAACTCCGGCGATCGCTACCCCGATCCCTATGCCAGCGAGAAGCCGTTGGTGGTGATCACGCCTCAGAACATGGCACAGCACGAGTCGAAGCTCACTGAAGGCCAGAAGGCGATGTTCAAGCGCTATCCGGACACGTTCAAGATGTACGTGTATCCGAGTCACCGCGACTTTGCCCTGCCCGAGACCAAGTACAACGCTATCCGGACCTGGGCTGCGCGCACGACCATGACCAGCGATCAGAACGGGCTGCGGGATTTCCCGCCCCTGGCGCCGTTTCCGATCCCTAAGTCGGGCGTCGAACTGATGTGGAACCTGCGCTTCGCCTCCGACCTCGTTGCCGAAGACGCCATCTACGACCAGGCCGTCGTCTACCCGGGCGGCAACATCGTCTGGGGCAAGACGCAGTACACCGTGTACGCGCCGATTGGCGCTGAAGTGTTCGATCCGAAGAATCCGTTGAACAGCAGGAGCTTCTACCGTTCAACGACCATGCTGCCGCTTTCCGACCGCGGCACCATCATCACCGGCTATGAGATGTGGGATCAGGAAGGTGCCGATACGCGACGCACCTGGGTGTACAACCCCGGCACGCGACGCGTGCGGCAGGCACCGGAGTTCGGCTATGACCAGCCGCAGGGGCCCGGGGGATTCCGCACTGTCGACGACGACCGGCTCTTCAACGGCTCCGGCCAGCGCTATGACTGGAAGATCGTCGGCAAGCGCGAAGTCTATGTTCCCTACAACAACTACAAGTTGCTGGACCCCAAGGTGAAGTACGCCGCGTTGCTGACCAAGGGCCACGAGAACATGGAGTTCATGCGCTTTGAACTGCATCGTGTCTGGGTCTTGCAGGCGACCCTGAAGGAAAACTTCCGCCACCAGTATGCGAAACGGGTTCTCTATATCGATGAAGACACCTGGAATGCAGTGGCTGCGGACAACTATGATGCGCGCGGCACGCTGTGGCGAACAAACTTCGCCCCGACGATCTACGCGTTCGACGCCAAGGATTTCTATTCCACCTCGACGTTCTATCACGACCTCGTTTCCGGCGCCTATTACGCCGATCGCCTGACCAACGAGGCGCCCCCGCCGGCGCTGACGCCGAATGCCAAGAGCACCGAAGCCTACTACTCGCCAGACGCGATCCGCGGCGCGGGCAAGTAAGGCAGGTCCCCCTGCTGGCGCTCATCGTCACGCGCGCGTTCGGCGAGGCGCCAGCACCGTACATCGCATCGGGCCCGCCCCGCCAGGGCCGGCCCGGCGCAGGATTCGAACAAACATGAAGACAACACAACCAGATTCGCGCAACGGCTGGGGCATCGTCATCGGCCTGGCCGTGGTGTTATGCATCATCTTCGGCACCACGCTCAATGTGCTGAGCGTATTCACGCCGCCGATCCAGCAGGCGTTCCAGTGCACGAACGAAGTGGCGGCACGCGTGGCCACGGTGTTCCTGCTCACCATGACGCTCGCCATGCCGGCCGCCGGATGGCTGCTTGATCGCATGTCGCCCCGGCCCGTGATGACCGGCGGCGCCGCCTTGACGGTGCTTGGCTACCTGGCTGCCGCGCATGCCGGCGACATTGCGCAGCTCACCGCCATGCTGGGCGTGGCGGGGGTAGGCGTCGGCGCCTCGACCTACGTGCCGGCGATCACCCTCACGTCCCGGTGGATCGCCCCGAAGCGGCAGAGCGTGGCCTTCGGCATCCTGCTCGCGGGCGCTGGATTGGGCGCCATCCTGTTTCCGCTGCCGGTCACCTACGTCACGCAGTGGCTGGGCTGGCGCTACGCCATGCAGGCGATCGCGGCCACGATTGCCCTCACCTGCGTGCCAATCCTGATCTGGACTGCCCGCCTGCCCGATTCGCGCGTGACGGCACTGCACGGCGCGCCGGAGCCCATGCAGCTGCGCGGCCATGACATCGGCGAAGCGCTGCGCATGCCGCGATACTGGTTGTGGATCGTCATGTTGATGCTGATCACGTTGAGCAGCCTCGGCGTCTATATCGCCCTGGTGCCATACCTGGTGTCGACGGGCTACTCCGCCGAACGCGCAGCTGCCGTCTATATGGCCATCGGGGCGGCGACCCTGGTCGGCAATATCCTGTTCGGTGCCCTCAGCACCCGATGGGGTGCGAAGGCAGTCCTTCTGACCGGCACGGCTTCGAGCGCCGTCGGCATCCTCTGCCTGCTGGCGGTGGACCACCACGCCGTGGGCATGATCGCGATTGCGCTGTTCTCCCTGGTCTGGGGCAGCACCTTCAATCTGGCGAACCAGCTCTCGCCGCTCTTGCTTGTGGAAGCCATGGGGCAGCGCAACTTCGGCAGCCTGCTGGGCATTGGCAACCTGATTTCCGGCGTGGGATCCGCATTCAGTCCGGAAGCGCTCGGCTATCTGGTGGACGCCACGCATACGTACACGATCGCCCTGGCCATCTGTGCTGCCCTGCTGGTCGCCGCGCTGCTGCCGATCTCGCTGCTGCAGCAGGCTGACCCTGCGCCGGAGACTGCCCGATGATGCCTTTCATGCCCTCGGCCAGGTATGCCGACTATGAGACCGGTGCGCTCCCTATCGAACACAGCGGATGGCGGCCGGAGCAGCGCCTGCCGACACACAAGGCGCTCGCCGACGACATCGACACCGACATTGTCGTCATCGGTGCGGGATTGGCGGGCGCGTCACTCTCGCTGCACCTGGCTGAGCGCAGGGTCAACGTTGTGACGCTCGAAGCCCGGCAGCCGGGCAATGGTGCATCCGGACGCAACGCGGGGCACGTCCAGACGTTCCTTGAAAACCTGGAACCACTGCGCAGATGGGGCGATCGTGGCGAGCACTTCACCGAATTCTTCGTGGAACACCGCGACATCGTGTTCGATCTGTGCACCCGGCACGGCATCGATGGCGACGCCGTCAAATGCGGCATGGTGGAGGCTGCTTACCGGCCCCATGCCGCGCTCGCGCGAAAGGCCGCTCTGTGGAAAGCACATGGCTACGACGTCGACCTCGTCACGGCGGCGCCACTGCGGGAACTGCTCGGTACAGAGCAGTATGGCTACGGTGTCCACTGGCGCGAGGGCGGTCGCGTCAATCCGTACCTGTTCACCAACGGCATGATCTCGGCTGCCGTGCGGCATGGTGCGCGGGTGTTCGGCGATTCCCCGGTCATCGGGTGCCAGCGCGAAGGGCAGCGATGGCGCGTACGTACAGCACGCGGCAGCGTGCGTACGCAGCGCATCGTCATTTGCACCAATGGGCACGCCGGCAACCCGTTTTTCCCGGAACTGGCGCGCACGCAGTACCCGCTGGTTGCATGCGGGATGGCGAGCAAGCCCTTGTCGCCGGCGCTGCTCGACATCATCAATCCTGCCCGTGTCGCCATGACGCACTATCCCACCGGGCTCTACCCGATGGTGATTGACGGACGCAATCGTCTCATCACCGCCACCATTCCACAGCCGGGGCGTGCGCACGAGGCAAAGACCTACTTCGCCTACTTCCTGCGCTACCTCCACCGCACCTATCCCCGTACACGCGAGTTCGACATCGAACTTGGGGCGTACTGGACCGGCATCACGGCGAACTCGTCTGCCGTCTACCACGAGGACTATCCAAAGCTGTATCAGGTTGACGACGGCGTGCTTGCGCTGATGAACCTGGGCACATGGGGCAACGTCATGGGGCCTCAGCTTGGTCTGAGCCTTGCGCAGGCGCTCGCGAGGGAGCGTCCGGACGACTGCATGCTGCCGCTGGAGAAGCCTGAGCCGGTACGCTTCCAGAGACTGTTCGAATACAAGACCCGACACCTCATGATCCCGGTCGCCAGAGTCGTCGACCGTTTGCATCTCGCCTGAAAGGAGATTACCTATGACAAAGCAGCACCTGAACCCGCCCGGCCTGCTCGGCTTTCCACCGCTCAGCCAGGTTGTCGTGAGTACTGGCAACAAGCTCGCATTCGTCGCCGGCCAGACCGCCTGCAATGCCCGGTTCGAAGTGCTTGGCGGCAACGATTACCGCCTCCAGTCGATCCAGGCCCTGAAGAACCTTCAGACCGCGGTACAGGCCGCCGGCGCGACGGTACACGATATCGTCAGCAGCACCGTCTACTTGCGCGATCTTACGCCCGAGGTCGCGGAGCAGTTCATCGCGGCGCTATCGGTCGCCATGGATGGAGAACCTTTCCCCGCCCACGCGTTCACGATGGTGGGAGTGCAGGGATTGGCCAGCCCTGACGTGCTGGTCGAGATCTCCGCGGTCCTGGCCTTTGACGCGTAAGCACGCCGCCCGAGGCGCCCCGCGGTACGGGTTTCAATCAGGGAGCGCGGGCGGCTGCTTTCACAAAGAGGAGGCAGGTTTCCCCGCCTCCTCTCTACAGAATTCAGAGCTTGCCTTCGCTCAGCAGATCGAGCGGATTGCGCAGATCGACCATCCCCAGGTAGCCGCCGTTGTCCTTGATGGCATCGTGCACGCCATATCCGAGCAAGCGTTGCGCCTGCTGCGACAGCCGCCGCGCGCGCGCCGGCGGTACCGACAGTACGTTGTTCTCCTCGGTTCGGAGCCAGCCAAGGGCATAGCTCATGTGGAAGCCGCGCCGCCACTGGTCCGAGGTTGCGTTGGCGCCGCCGGCATGCAGCGTTGCCCCCTGGTAAATGACCGCGGACCCCGCGGGCATCTCGGCAAAGGCGATCTCCGCTTGCTCGGGCTGACGATCGCGCGGCCACCGATGGCTGCCGGGGACGACCAGCGTTGCGCCGTTTTCCCTGGTGAAGTCCACCAGGGCCACGACGGTAGCCAGTTGCAGGATCGGGCGCGGATGGCGGAAGTGAATCCACAAGTCCTCGTCGCGATGCATGGTCTGGGCATGGGCACCCGGGCCACGGTCCATCATATGGCCAAGGTTGAGCTGGTAGTCCGCGCAGTTTGGCAGCAGGAAGCGATCGCAAAGCGCCAGATACACCGGATGGCACATGACCTTTTCGGCGAAGGCATCGGACTTGCCGGCTAGCCCCGTCAGATGACGAACCTGTTTGCCAAAGAACGCGGCGACGGCCTCATTCAGGTGCGCTTGCGCGGGATCGGCTGCCGAAATCAATGGATCGATATCCCGATCCAGTTCGGCAAGCGTAGGGGAGTCAAGCAATCCTTCGACAATAACGGCGCCGTGCTCCTCCAGCGCATTGCCGATGATTTCAAGGGAAGTGTCCGAGCGGTAACGGGCGATCTCTGCCATGTGTGTCCTTGGTTCGGTGGCGACAGTGAATGTGGCAAGCGTTGAACGGCCAGGTCCCTGGCCTGTATCGCAGTGTCCATGGAACCTCGTAGCTAGCATGCCACTAATGCATCGTGCGATGCATTAGTGGCATGCTAGCTACGAGGGAGTCGCGCGTCAAGCTATGATTCGGCGTGCAAAAAAAGAAGACGGAGTGCAAACGACATGGGAGTCAAGAATGGACCTGGCCTTCTCCGGCCGGGTGGCCGCACGGAACAGGTTCGCAAAGCCATCGCAACGACCGTTCTGAAACTCATCGAGGCAGGAGATCTTGATTTCGAGTTGCAGGAAGTCGCCAGGCTCGCCAATGTCCATCGCACGACCATCCATCGCCGCTGGCCAGATCGTGCCTCGCTGATCGCCGAGGCGCTGAGCGAACACACCTCGCAAATCGACGTTCAGTTCACCGGGGACTGGCGTGCCGACATCACCCGCATGGCGTTCACACTGCGGGACTTCCTCAGCGACCCGGTCGAGATCGCGATGAATACGATGCTGGCGTCCACCACCAACGCCGAATTTCGCGAAATGATCTTCGCGCATTGGAGCGGTCTGCTGGCTTCCTTCCAGACGCCCATACTGGAGGCACAGGCCCGGGGCGAGATCGACGCCATGCACGACGCCGAGATGCTGGTGTCGATGATGGTGTCGCCCATTGTCTCGGCCATCATTTTTCTGAAGCAGACGCCGGATGACCGCTATATCGAACGGTTGGCGGCACAGCTGATCAAGGCTTGCAGCTGAGCCTTGCAGGCGGGTGGCCTCTCGTAACGCATCCGCTCGACGCCGGGCCACCTGCGCCAGGCCTATACTCATCCATGTCCCGCGCTATCCGAGTACTGGCCTCGATCTCTGTTCGACGGGCGCAAGCGCACGGGTTCGCTCCTCAAAGCGCCGCACATTCGCGGCAAAGGAGAAACCATGGAAAATATCCTGAAAGCCACGGCCTTGTTCATTGCCGGCTTTGGCCCGATTGTGATTGACGCCCAGGCCAGCCGCGAGCTCTACAGTCGCGCCTTCGGTATCCCCTTCAAGGAAGAGAAAGGCGGCTACCTCCATACGGAGACGCTGAAAGGGGCAAACACCTTCGCCTTGTGGCCGCTCTCCCAGGCCGCTCAGTCGTGCTTCGGCACGGATTCGTGGCGTCCTGACGTACCCATGCCGCAAGCCTGGATCGAGTTTGATGTCGAGGACGTCGAAGCGGCAACGGCAGAACTTGAATCGCGCGGATATCAGATGCTGGTCAGGAACCGGAGTGAGCCGTGGGGACAGACGGTCAGTCGCTTCATCGGGCCGGAAGGATTGCTGGTGGGAATCACCTTCACGCCGTCGATGCGGGAAGGGAAATGATGGTGGCAGGAATGGCAAGACCCGCGCGCTGTGCTTTCCTTGTGCCCGGGTCGCGACGGGGGTCGAGAAGTGCCGATCGCCAGAGCTGCCTTTCGGCAGGTTTCAATCTCAGTCCGGGTAAGCTGATGACTGCAGCCTCACCTTCTGCAGACAGTCGGAAAGGAGAATAATGCAATCAGACGACCCAGCCACCAACCTGGTGAAGATCCGCGCGATCGAGCCGGACGACTTTCCTGCCTGGAAAGCCCTCTGGGACGGGTATAACGCGTTCTACGGCCGGCACGGTGTTACAGCGCTACCGGCTGAAATCACGCTTACAACCTGGTCACGCTTCTTCGACGCGTACGAGCCAATGCACGCGTTGGTTGCGGAACAAGCCGGCGAGCTGGTTGGGCTGGCGCACTATCTACTCCATCGAAGTACGATTCAGCTGAACCCGAGCTGCTATCTACAGGATCTTTTCACCGCCGAGGCAGCAAGGGGAAAGGGCGTCGCGCGCTGCCTGATCGACCAGGTCTGCAAGCGTGCCAAGGCACAGCGCGTGGAGAGGGTGTACTGGCAGACACATGAATCGAACACGACCGCCATGCGCCTCTATGACACCGTCGCCGAGAAATCCGGCTTTGTCGTGTACCGCAAGCAGCTCTGAGCGGGGATGGCCGCTTCGGCTTCCCATCGAAGCTAGAGCGCAAGCACCGCCATCACGCGCAATGACGTCCACATCATCCCTGTCGCAAACCAGGCCAGCGCATTGACCGGCCCTGGAGTCCCTAGCCTGCCTACCACCGCGCGACGTCGTAACAACACTTCGGGACAGCGTTTCCCGGCAGCCAGGGCGCATCAATCGCCTGAACCAGGGTACGGCGAAGCGTGCGTTGCGCGGATCAACGCCTGCTCATTGTGCATGGTCCGTATGGACGATGAATGCATGCATGCCTGCAAGCAACATGCATTTCCACGCCATGATTGCAAGGAGATGCAATGGACAATGCCATACAGGACCTGCTTGAAATCGAAGCCATCAGACAGTTGAAGTACCGCTACTTCCGCGCTGTCGACTGCCATGACTGGCCGCTACTCGCAAGCTGCCTTGCGGAGGATTGCACCACGTGGCTGGACAGCGGGAAGTATCGCTTCAACGGTCGCACCGAGTTCGTCGCCGGACTGCGCGAACTCCTCGACAACCCGCCGCTGCTCACGATGCATCAGGGACACCATCCCGAGATCGAGCTGCTGGGCGCCGGCAAGGCCAGGGGAATCTGGTATCTCGAAGACTATGTGATCTCGCAAGAGCAAGGCTGGCTGCTTCGTGGCACCGCCTATTACCGCGACGAGTATGTCAAGCGCGATGGCCATTGGCAGATTGTCTCCACCGGGTACGACCGCGTCTTCGAGGCTGTGACTTCGCCGATCCCCGAACAGTTTCGCGTGACGGCCAACTGCTTTGCCCCTGCGCAGTGATACCGGCGTGACGCGGCCGTTGCCCCTGGCCCGCAGCACGCTTCTTCCCCAGCTCCTTACGCACAAACAACATGGAAAAAGTTCTATACGTAATCTGGCGCGGCAAGGCCAGCAACAATGGCGACGCCGAAGCGCTCGACAGGCGTCTGCGTGGCGAGATCGCAGACAAACTGCTGGCGCTCGGTGCGCGCGGCGTTCAGGTCAATCTGGCCGATGCAGCCGTGCAAGCTGCTGACGGCCTGCGTCAGGTCAACACCCGCCCCCAGATGGACGGCCTGATCAGTGTCTGGATGGACAGTGCCATCCAGCACTTCCGGCGGCCGTTCGATGAGCTGATCGAGTCGGCCGTGGACCGCATGGCAGCCTACCTCGTGACCGAGTCGCAGCCCATCCGCAATACCCGCTTTCCTGCCGGGCCGGGCCAGCGCACGGCCGGATTCTCCCAACTGGCCTTTCTCCGCCGGCCGCCACGGCTCTCTCCTGAAGCCTGGCTCGACATCTGGCATCAGCGTCATACCCAGGTCGCCATCGACACGCAGGACAATTTCCTCTACGTGCAGAACGTGGTGGTGCGCCCTCTGAGCCTTGGTGCCCCCGTCATCGATGCAATTGTCGAGGAATGCTTCCCAGCGGCTGCCATGACCGATCCACACGCCTTCTTCGACGCTGTCGGAGATGACTCCAGGCTCAAGCAAAACATCGACAGCATGATGGAAAGCTGCAATCGCTTCATCGATTTTGACAAGATCGACGTCGTGCCTACCAGCCAGTACGTCATCAGGGCGCCGGCCGCCTGACGCTCGAGCTCTTCCTTGACCGACCACGCCAGCGAAGCACCGGCCCGAGGCGTGGTCGATTTGCATTGGCTGAGGGAGAAGCAATGCCGAGGAGCTCAAAGGATGATGAGCCCCCCGGCGCTTCACCCCGATAAGCGATGCAGGCGTGCTCCCGCATTCGCCAGGACGATGCCTGGCATTGATGCGTCAAACCGGAAACAGGGAGCCGGGCTCCGAGCCGGCGGCATGCCTGCCCGCTTGCCGGCCGAAGAAGGTGGCATCCGCCAGCGACATGCCCGAGCTATAGCCCCCACCCCAGCGCGGCAAACCACAGGCGGTGCGGCCAGCCGCATAAAGACCGCGAACCGGCGTCCGCTTCTCGCTCAGTACCTGTCCGCTTGGCAACGTGTCCAATCCTCCCAGGGTGAAATGCGGATAGAACGCGTAGTCGACGCGGCAATCCAGCGCGACAAAAGGCGGCTCGATCAGCGGCTGCAGCCACTTCGCTGCCTTGTGGAACAACGGGTCGACGCCTTCCGCGGCATGCCGGTTGTAGACCGACACCGTGGCACTCAATGTTCCCTGCGGCAGGCCAAGGTCATGTTCGACCTCCTCCCAGGTCTCACCGGCGGCCGCGATACCGATGCGCGTGAACTCCGCTGGCGGCTGGTAAGTCGCGCTGTCGAGCAGCAGATAGATCCGCTCGCCGAGCTGCTGCATGATATGGTGGCCAATCCGGCCGTGGTAGCAGTCCTCATTGATGAAGCGCTGGCCGCGTTCGTTGACGAACACGCCCTTGATGAGCGATTCGGGCGCGTAGAAGGGCAGGCTGACGAACGCCTGGTCCATGTGGATCGCGGCGCCGCCCACGCTCATGCCCATCAGGATGCCCGAGCCATCGTCGCCCGGGCTGCCGATCGGCTCGTTCGCGCGCAGCAGGCCAGGCGCGTGGCGCCGAACCATATCGCGGTTCATCACGAATCCGCCGGCGCACAGGACCACGCCCTTGCGCGCGCGCGCGAAGTGCAGCCGGCCGTCGATCCGCACGACCACGCCCTGAACGGCGTCCGCCTCGTCGGCGATCAACGCGAGCACGCGGCTGTCATAGCGCACGTCGACGCCCAGCTTGACGACCCGCGCGGCCAGCACATCCATCAGCATGCGTCCGCCACCCCAGCCGACCCATTGCGGGGTATGTCCGCGCGGACAAGGCTTCGCGCTGGCGGAAAACGGCCACGCCTCCTCGCTGCCAGACCAGATGAGACAATCGTCTGTCTCGGGCTCCATCATCCGCTCGGGCAGGTAGGTGTTCTTGTAGACCAGCCCCTGCTCGACCAGCCAGTCATGGTGTGCCCGGCTGCCTTCGGCATAGAGGCGCACCTTGTCCTGGTCGGCATCGGGACCGCCTGCCATCAGCAGGTAGCGGTACAGGTCCTCGGTGTTGTCGACAAAACCGGCTTGCCGCTGCGCGGGTGTGCCCCCGCCGCCGCCCAGGTAGATCTCGCCTCCGGACAAGGCACTGGTGCCGCCGCTGCCAGAGGCGAGCTCAAACAGCGTGACAGCCGCGCCGGCCTGCGCGGCTTCGATGGCCGCGCACGCGCCAGCCGCGCCAAAGCCGACAACGATGACATCCGTTTCAATATCCCAATGCGGTACATCCCGGACGCGACATGGGCGTGTGACAGAGAATTCGGCAGACATGGTGCGGTCTCGCAAGAATGGGGATGCAGATCAATCGGCGATGGAAGAAGAACCCAAAAAAATGCCGACCCTCACCACCGGCCGGCACCAAGCTCACAGCAGCTGGAGACTCGCTGAGCATGCTGTCACTGTGCCTCATCACCATGCCGCCGACTTCGTCCGCCCGGACTCGTCCGTTCGGAGTATGCGCGGGCACTGCCCGGGGCCCTAGTGTTAAGACTCCCAAAATGACTGACAGGAAAGGAGCTGACAATGGCCAAGGCGGAAAACCTGGTGACTTCGATCACCGTCGAGATCGATGCGCCGGCATCGCTGGTATGGGAAGTGCTGACTGACTTTCCACGCTACGCCGCGTGGAACACGTTCTGCCCGGGACTGGAGACCAGCGGACGCCTCGGCGACCTGGTCTGCATGCAGGTGCGCATTCCGGGCACCCAGCAGGTCATCCCGGTCAACGAGTTCCTGGTCGCCTGGGAGGCCGAACGGCTGCTCTCTTGGGAACAGCGCCCCACCGACGACAACAAGGACGCCGCGCGCCGCGACCAGTATGTCGAGGCGATCGACCAGAATCGCACGCGCTATTTCACCACCGACCTGTTCCTCGGCCTGAACGCGGACACCATCATGCGCGAGCACGGTGGCTGGGTAAAGCAGGGCTTCGACCAGGTAGCGCTGGACGTCAAGGCGCGCGCCGAGGCGCTCCATATCGAGCGGCGGGGCGGCCAACGCTGAACGCCGGGACTCCCGGGGCCGCCGCCGGTCATTGCGGCGGCCGCTGGCTCAATACCAGCAAGGCTGCGGCACCGCGGCTGCGCGCGCAGGCATCGTCACAATCCTCGGCAACCACGCCGGCCAACGCAATGCTTGCGGCAGGGCCCTCGTCCAGGTCGTCCGCATGGGCGGCCCCGCCACCCGCGATAAAAACCCAGGCCACGCCCGCGCCTGCCACCACCGCTGTCAGGCCACCTATCCAACGAATTCCGAGCCGCTTCATCGCCGCCTCCTCCAACCCTTTCCGGGCTTCAGGGTCCATGACAGCATCGTAGGTGCCGCCTGCCCCCTGGACTTCGTCCGAGCGGACTAAGGAGTGTCCCGAAGGCGAGCCGGGAAAGCCGCACCGGGTTGCATACCCGGTTGCAGATATAGCGTGGCCAGCACCGGCGCCGCGCCGGACACGCCGCCTGGCGTCAGCCGCAAGGCTTGCGCGCTCAGCAGGCCCCACAGGTGCGCGACCAGCAGCCCGGCCAGCGCGGGGTCGGGCAGCAGATCCGCGAGGGTGCCGCGCAGCGTGTCGATGCCTGTTCGCACGCGGTCGCGCAGCGGGCACAGCTCGCACGCGGTGCCGCATTTGTGTTGCAACAGGGCCACCAGCAGGCTGACATGGCGCGCGATGGCGTCGCCATCGAGCAAGGCGGCAAGTGCCGGCTCCAGCGCGCCAGGCTGGGGCCGGGGCCCATCGGCCAGCGGCGCGAGCCGCGCGGCGAAATCGGCTTCGGCACACGACAGCAGCGCGCCCAGCAACGCAGCGCGCGAGCGGAAGTGGGCATAGACCGCGCCGCGCGTCATGCCGATGGCGCGGGCCACGTCCTCCAGCGTGACGCAGTGCAGCCCGCGCTGGTGCATCAGCTGCTGTGCGCTGTCCAGGATGCGCGCGCGCGTGGCCACGGCATCGTCGCGGGTTCGCCGGACCATCGGCGGGCTCGCGGCGCGTTACAGGAAATGCACGTCGTCCGGCCCCCAGTGGGCGCGCATGCTCTGGATGCGCCCGTCCGCGGCGAACGTCATGATGTCGGTCACGTCGATGCGCGCCGGCCGGCCTTCGAGACGCGCGTGGACCGCGAAGGTCAGCGCGGCGGGGGGGGGGGGGGGGGGCGCGCCGGCCGCCCCCCCCCCCCCCCCCCCCCCCCCCCCCCCCGGCGGGGG